>NZ_JNLQ01000002.1:2117983-2420552 GCF_000703165.1 Butyrivibrio sp. AE3004 | reverse complement strand
TATAAGAGAATATATGGATCAGGGATTAAAGCCCCACCCTGTTTCAATAAATATCTCACGTACAGATTTTCATCAAAAGGATATGTATCGTGTGGTAAATGATGCTGTAGGCAAATGCAACATTCCAAAGAGCCTTATTCACATAGAGGTTACGGAGAGTGCTCTTGGTGACAGTCAGGATACTCTAAAGGGAACTATCGATAAATTCAGACGCGGTGGTTATCAGGTTTGGATGGATGACTTTGGAAGCGGTTATTCCTCGTTAAATCTTCTAAAGGACTACGAATTTGATGTCTTAAAATTCGATATGAAGTTTTTGCAGAACTTTGGCTCCAATCCTAAGGAGACAGCTATTTGGGAGAACGTAATAAACATGGCGGAGGAAATCGGCATCCAGACACTTGCAGAGGGCGTTGAAACCCTTGAGGCATGGGATTTCCTTAAGAGGGTCGGCTGCGAAAAAGCCCAGGGGTATTTTTTCGGAAGACCCATGACAAAGGAAGAGTGCATCGATTATCTTGATGAAGTCACAGAACGTAAGGATGATAGAAATCTTTTAGAAAAGGATGAAGAGGCATACGACCATAACAGAAAAATAATCGAACTTAAGAAGGAAGAGGAAGAAGAGGGCGAAGAGGAAAGAATCGGAAGCATAGATGATGAGCTTTTTATGGCTGAATCGCCTGTATATCTGACTCTTGCAGCAAGGGGGTTTGTATCCTTGCTGGAATACAATTCTTACTCACAGTTTCAGAAGCATTCATTTTTCATAGTGGCAAATCTGACAAAGGATAAGCTTATGCGGCTTCACCTTAGCAGTAAGAGAAAAATTCTGGATAAGTCCTATCATCAGGAAGAATCTTACCAGAAGATGATAGATGAGATTGTTGAGAATACGGTTATCAAGGATGAGCAGGAAAACGTAGCTGACTTTTTTGGAAAAGAAAGACTGATACTTGCTTATCACAGCGGGATAACTTCTGATGATCTTGAGTTTCACAGGATTGTGGATGTCAAGATGGCACCGAGATGGACACATACCATATATCAGATAATGGAGGATAACGGTGAGCTTATAGCTTACTTCCTCTCTTTTGATATAGATGAATATAAGCGTTCCAAGGATCTTGTAAGACAGATGGCGGAGAGAGACTCTCTGACAGGCCTTTACAATAGACATACTGCAGTACCGCTAATAAGAAACAGATTATACAGGCATCAGAACGGAAAATCCGCAATGATCATGGCTGATATAGATGATTTCAGAGTTATTAATGACAAATACGGCAATTTTGCGGGAGATGAGGTTTTAAGGAGAATATCCGCAAGGCTTGATGATATCTTTGGAAGAGATGGAATTGTCTGCCACCTTGATCAGGATGAATTTCTTGTTTTCGTGGAAAATGTGGAGCCTGATAATCTGAAGAAAAGGATAGATGTATTGTGCGAAAGCACCTACGAAGTAAGCTATCACTCAGAAAAGATTACTTTTACCATATCTGCAGGTTATGTGATACATCCCGATCAGGGAAGAGGCTACCATGATCTTTTCAGAAAAGCTGACCAGGCGATGAGCAGGGCAAAGCAGGCAGGAAAAGGACTTGGACTACAGTTTGAAGAGCAGTGATTTGATGAGGAAACTGCCATGTACCGAAAACACGACTATAACTTTTATCTGCGATACATAGTTCTGATCATATTATTCGCAGTTACAACGACACTGACTATTCATAACAATTTGCATATAGACAATAGTGAGAGCTTAAGTGCCTTTCAGTTTGCGGTTGTGTATTTTTTAAAGTTTTCACCGCTTATTATATTGTCTGCGTTTGAGGGCGTAATACCTTCAATTTTGTCATGCTTTCTTTTGTTTGCTGTTAAAGCATCGGTTAATAAAGAGCTCGCGTTTGTGGCCGGCATTTATATTTTGGGTGCTGCCATTACTCATTATTTTTCCATGAGCGGAATGTTTGGAAAAATTAAGAAGGCAGTTCTTGTTATGCTTTTTTACATGTTCTTTTACGGAAGTGTGTGGGGAGGCTTACTTGGAATACTGGCGGGCAGAGGCTTTATGGAATTTATTCCGACCAGATCCTTTTTCTATTTTATTAATGAGCTCCCGGAGGCGTTTCTTTCCGTGGCAGTTTTGTATCTGGTATTTGCCAAATCGCCGAATAAGATAAAGGCTTTGTTTTTCAGCGGCGTCTATTACAGAACCGATGTTGACGAGCTTACCATGAAAATGGCGGATCTTAGGAAGTCAAAGCTAAGCCGGACTATATCCATGATAATCGGAGTTCAGGCATGTGCTCTCGGATTTGTTGCCGCAGTTTACGCAAATACTCTGATACCGAGTATGAAGCAGGCTGCTGCGATTGAGATAAATGAAGAAGTTGATAAAATTACCACTGAGATTGACTGGTCGAAAATGACTAACATAATCGATCTTGAACAGAAGGTCAGTGCTATTGAGGCTGTGAGAAAATCCGGATATATAAGTCTTGGGCTTAATAATGAGACTCTGATTTTTGATACCAAGCTGATACTTCTGATATTGATAGTGGTAATCCCATTAAGCGTACTTGCAAACCAGTTTGCCCAGTACAGGATTACCAGACCTATAATGCGGCTTGCTGATGCTGTGCAGGCATTCTATGACCTTGGTGCCAGCGGTCTTGATGAAAATCTTGAAAAGCTCAGAAACCTCAATATCTACACGGATGATGAGATTGAGTATATGTACACCAACTCCGTAAAAACAGCGGAGACCATGGTCAGCTATATAAAAATGATACAGGCGCAAAGGAGTCTTGCTGATGAGCTAAGGTCACAGCAGATGGCAAACGAAGCCAAGAACAATTTTTTGTCCAGCATGTCACATGAAATAAGGACACCGATAAATGCCATGCTTGGTTTCAACGAGATGATTCTCAGAGAGAGCAAGGACCCGGAAATATTAAAGTATGCTTCGAACGTTAACAGCTCAGGAAAGCTTCTTCTTGGACTGGTTAATGATATCCTTGATTTTTCAAGGATTGAAGCGGGAAAAACGGAGATAATACCCGTTGAGTACGACCTTAGTTCACTTGTTAACGATCTGATAAACACCGCGCACATGAGAATGAAGGGAAAAGGGCTTGAGCTTAAGACCAATATTTCCACTGATATTCCATGTATACTTATGGGCGATGAGATACGTATAAAACAATGTGCTATGAACGTCATCACCAATGCTATCAAATATACCAACGAGGGAAGTGTTACTATTACTATTGATCACAAGGTGATAGATGATGATAATATTTCACTCAGATTCAATATTAAGGATACCGGAATAGGAATACGCAAAGAGGATATGGATAAGCTCTTTGCTCCCTTTGAGCGAATTGAGGAGAGCAGAAACCGCACGATCGAAGGCACCGGCCTTGGAATGAATATCGTTAAGCAGCTCCTTTCGCTTATGGATTCAAGACTTCTTGTCAGCAGTGAGTACGGAAAGGGCAGCGAGTTTTCATTTTCAATAAAGCAGAAGGTTCTGAACTGGAATCCTATCGGAGATTTTGCGGCGACCTATGAGGAGACACTGATGGGACAGGATACCTATCATGAGAGCTTCCACGCACCGGAGGCCAGAATCCTTGTGGTTGACGATACGCTTGCAAACCTTACGGTAATCCAGGGACTTTTGAAGCAGACTCAGATAAAGGTTGATACGGCTGAGAGTGGCTTTGAGGCTCTGGAAAAGGTCTGTGAAAATAAGTACAACATTATTTTCATGGATCACAGAATGCCGACCATGGACGGCATTGAAACCTTCCGTGCAATGAAGGATCTTGATGAAAACATAAATAAAGACACTCCTGTATATGCGCTTACCGCAAATGTAATAAGCGGTGCAAGGGAGATGTACTTTAAGGAAGGCTTTTCGGGGTATCTTCCAAAACCCGTGGATTCAGGGAGGCTTGAGGATACGATATTAAAAGAGCTTCCGACTGAGCTTATAATAAGACCGGAGGATGATGATTTTGTCCTGGAGTCAACACCGGAGGAAATAGGAGCAGAGAATCTTGAAGCAATAGGTATTATGACACACATAAACGGTATCGATTATGAGACAGGTGTAAAGAACTGTGGTGGCCCTTCCGCACTCAGGGAAGTTGCAACTAATTTTGCATATGCCATAGAGTCCAATGCAAAGTCAATAGAGGATGCCTGGAATTTCAAGGATTTCGAGAACTATACGACCTATGTGCACGGTTTAAAGAGCTCCGCAAGAGTTATAGGTGCTACGGAACTGGCGAACCTTGCAGCCTACCTTGAGCAATGTGGAAACAAGAAAGATATTCATGAGATAGAGAGAAGAACTCCCGAACTTCTTACAATGTACAAAGAGTATATAGACTATTTAGAGCCGCTTACGGAAGGCGGGGACTTAGAAAAAGAAGAGGATATGAACAAGCCCCTGATAGAACCTGAGGAGCTTAAGGGAGCACTTACGAGTCTTAGGGAATTTGTGGAAGGCTCATATTTTGACAGTGCTGACGACGTTGTTTCTATGATGGATGACTATCGTATGCCGGATGATTTTAAGGCAACCTATAAGGAAATAAAAAGGATGCTATCGGCAGTAGACAGAGACGGTCTCCTTAGAATATTGGAACAGATTTAAGGCAGGAACTTCAACAGGAAGGGAAGATGCATTATGGATAAAAGAGTTTTGCTTATCGGATCACAAAGAAGCTTCATGGTAAATGCTATAGCAAAAGGACTTTCAGGTGATGGATACGAAGTTGTGCAGTGTGATTTTTCAAAGGAATCTATAGAAGCTGTGGAGAATAAGCCTGAACTTTATGTGTTGTATCTGGGAGACATTGATATTACGGATCCTGAAAAGAGCGGAATAGAGCCACTTAAATATCTTGATGAGACTATAGACAAACAGCGTTTCTTTTTATATGAAGTGGGAAATACTGATGAGCTGGAGTTCGCATCAAAATTCCTGTCCAAAATAAAGGTTACAGAAAGATTCCTTAGGCCTCTTGATGTTAAAGAACTGGCGGATCAGCTGGACATGGTAGTACAGAGTAATGCCATGGGAGAGGATCAGAAAAAGAAAATTCTTGTAGTGGATGATGACGGGACAATGCTGCGTATGATAAAGACCTGGCTTTCCGTAAAATACAGGGTATATATGGCAAGTAGCGGCAAGATAGCTCTGAATTTTCTTCAGAGTAATGCGGTTGACCTGGTCCTTCTGGATTATATGATGCCGCAGATGGGTGGACCGGAGGTTCTGCTTGAAATCAGAAAGGATGAAAAGCTAAAGAATCTTCCCGTTATGTTTCTGACCTCCAAGAGTGACAAGGAGAGTGTAGTGTCGGTAGCTTCGCTAAAACCTGCGAAATATCTTCTAAAGACAATGCCAAAGGCAAAGCTTCTTGGGAGCATCGACGAGTTTTTCTTTGGACCTATAAGATGAAGATATTTAAGAACAAATATCAGCCAAATCCAAAGAGCGCAGATGGGGTTACCATAAACGTGAAAATCATGTATACTACCATGAGATACAACAGAATAGTTTATTTTACAAGGAGAATCCCATGATTAATAAGTTGATTGCCGGTATTAAAAAGACAGAAGCACCTATAGTTGTAGGTCTTGATCCTAAGACTGATTTCATCCCGAAGAGAATTCTGGACAAAGCTTTTGCTGAGCATGGTCAGAGTGCTGAAGCGGTTGCGGAGAGTTTTTTTGAGTTCAACAAAGAAATCGTTGATCACATCTGTGACCTTGTTCCCGCTGTAAAGCCTCAGGTTGCAATGTATGAGCAGTTCGGACTTCCTGGGCTTGTGGCTTATAAAAAGACTATTGATTACTGTCATGAAAAAGGTCTCCTTGTTATAGCCGATGTAAAAAGAGGCGATATAGGTTCAACCTCTGAGTCATACGCACTTGCACATCTTGGTGCATCTAAGGTTGGTGATACACTTGTAAAGGGCTTCGATGCGGATTTTGCAACGGTTAATCCTTATCTTGGCTCAGACGGAGTTAAGCCTTTCATAAATGTATGTAATGAATTCGACAAAGGTATCTTCGTACTTGTAAAAACTTCGAACCCCAGCAGCGGTGAGCTTCAGGATAAGATTGCAGATGGAAAGCCGCTCTATGAAACAGTAGGTGACCTTGTTGAGAAATGGGGTATGGAATCAATGGATGGTTCCTACAGTAATGTAGGTGCGGTAGTTGGAGCAACATATCCTGAAATGGGTAAGGTTCTCCGCGATGTTATGCCCCACGCATTCATCCTTGTTCCGGGCTACGGCGCTCAGGGCGGTAAGGGCGCAGACCTCGTTCATTTCTTCGATAAGGACGGACTTGGCGCAATCGTTAATTCTTCAAGAGGAATCATAGCTGCATGGAAAAATGAGAAATACGGCGATCCTTCAAAGGAACTCCTTGGAGAAGCAGCAAGGGCAGCAGTTCTCGATATGAAAGAGGATATAAAAAGCGCACTCGCATAAATAAAAAAAGTTGCACTAAATTATGTTGGACATTTGTTGGACAACAGAAATTATAATGATGACATAGATAAGAAATACAGTCTACTAATGAGGAGATAAGAGTATGAAGAATAAAATATCTATGTTACTTGTTGGGACAATGATAGTTCTCGCAGGTTGTGGTAATGCAAGTACTGCAGAGACAACAGAAGCAGTTGAACAGGTTACCGAAGCTGTAGAGGATGCTGCCGAAGAGGTCCAGGATGCAACAGAAACAATTACTGATGAAGCTACAGCAACAACCGATGATGCTACGACCACCGACGAAGCTACCGAAACCAGTGGAATTACAGATGTGGTAGCAGAGCCTGAGCACACACCGATGGATATTTCGGACTGCGCTACTTTTACAGATATAGTTAACAAGCTGCAGAAGGATCAGGGCTATGCCAATACTACAATAAGCGGTACAGATGTCCTTATCGTTACAGACTACACATATGAGTGCGGTGATAACGGAGAGGTCGGAACTATCGAAGGTTATATCTACAGATATAACGAAGATAAGATTGAATATCTCGGCTATGTAACCTCAGGCGGAACAGCAAATCCTCTGATGATAGACGATGGTAAGCTCTATACAGCAGGTCATCATTTCCTTAGATCCTATGTGATAGATGATGACGGACTTAAGACTGATGAAGAAATCTATGTAAACTACGATACAGAGGGAAATGCAACTGTATATAAGGTTGAGGACGGCAAAGACGTAGCTACCGACATGACAGAAGATGATTTCTATAATCTGTTTTCTTACATGGAGAACGGTGAGTATGTCATCTTTGACACAATAAAGTAAATAACCTACTCCTAAATAAAAAAGTGATGTGAAAAGGGGCGACGCTTCAGATGATCTATCATCTGAGCGAAGCCCCTTCTTCATGCTCTTTCATACATTTTGGATACCTTTTCATAGATAGTCCAGCCCCAAGGTGTCCGCTTGGAAATGTGCAGTTCTCGGACGAGGATGATGATTTTCAAGATGAAGAAATGAATAACACTCGACTGTTACGAACAACGTTGAGAGGAGAGCGCTATTCATTTATGAGTCTTAGAAATCACACCGCAGATGAAAACAAGCATTTCCGAATGGATATCTTGGGGCCAGGCGTAAGGAAAGGCTGACGCACTGACAACTTACATGTCTTCAAGTCGTCCGTGCTTTTCATAGTTGGTAATGCGCACGGCCTTGTTGTTTTCGTCAACGAATACAACCTTAGGCTTGTGAGTATCTGCCTCCTCCTCGGAGAGGCTGCAGTAGCACATGATGATCACATGGTCACCGACCTGTACGCATCTGGCAGCAGCGCCGTTTAAACATATCATGCCACTTCCACGCTTACCTGCGATGGTGTAGGTCTCAAAACGGTTTCCGTTTTCAACATCCACAATCTGAACCATTTCATATTCCCTGATGCCTGCCGCATCAAGAAGATCCTCATCGATAGTGATGCTTCCTACGTAATCCAGTGCCGCCTGTACTACGGTTGCTCTGTGAATTTTACCTTTTAGCATTGTTAAGTTCATAATTTTTTGTACCTCTTATTCAACCACGAAATTATCTATAAGTCTGACCTTTTCTCCGATATATACCGCAACAGCTGCAAGGATGGGGCCTTCAATTTTGTCTATTTTCTGAAGCTCATTCCAGTCGACGATTTCAACATAGTCAACACGTGCGATAGGCTCTGATTCAATGATGTCTCTGATGGTCTTTATAACCTTTTTGACGTCCTTTTCGCCTTCGCGGACAAGTTCCTCACCCTTAGTGAGAGCTTTGTGGAGGATGAGCGCCTTCTTTCTCTCATCGCTGTTTAAATAGATGTTACGGGAGCTCTTTGCAAGACCGTCATCTTCACGGATGATGGGACAGCCGACAATATCAATATTGTAATTAAGGTCTCGTACCATGCGTTTTACTATGGCAAGTTGTTGAGCATCTTTTTGTCCGAAATAAGCCTTGTCGGCTTCAGAGATATTGAAAAGCTTGCTGACTACGGTGCAGACACCGTTAAAATGAATGGGACGGCTTTTGCCGCAAAGCTCTGCGGATAAAGTGTCAACACCAACATATGAATGGAAACCGTCAAGATACATTTCCTCCGGTTCGGGGTGGAAGATGAGATCTGTTCCGAGACTTTCACATAGTTTGCAATCTGCCTCAAAATCTCTGGGGTAGGTAGCAAGGTCTTCCTTTGGTCCGAACTGGATCGGGTTTACAAAATCAGAGACAATGACTTTGTCGCACTCTTTTCTTGCACGCTCTATGAGGCTTGCGTGGCCCTCATGCAAATAGCCCATTGTGGGAACGAGGCCGATGGTCAGTCCCTGCCTTTTCCATTCTCTTACGTTTTCCTTAACTTCATTTATTGTGGTTGCTTTTATCATGATCATTCTCCCTTATGCTATTACTTTTTTCTGCTTTTCTGATATTTTTAAATCTGATTTGTGAACAGATGCCCTGACTTCATCCATAACTTCCTTATCAATTTTGAAATTGTGTTCTGCAGCCGGGAAAGCTTTGGACTTAACTTCAGCGTCATATTCAAAAAAGGCTCTCTTCATTTCTTCACCGATGTTTGCATAGTGTTTTACAAATTTGGGTTTAAATCCGGAGAACATACCGAGCATATCCTGGTAAACAAGCACCTGTCCGTCACATCCGGAGCCTGCTCCGATACCGATTGTGGGGATAGAGAGTTCTTCGGAAATAAGTGTTGCCAGTTCTTCGGGTACACATTCGAGAGTAACCATGAAGGCACCTGCTTCTTCAACAGCCTTGGCATCCTCGAGAATCTGGAGTGCTCTCTCTATGTTTTTTCCCTGCACTTTGAAACCACCGAAGGCATTTATTGACTGCGGTGTCAGACCTATGTGGGCTACAACCGGAATATCTGCATTTACGATAGCTCTTATCTGTTCGCAGACGGATGCTCCGCCTTCAAGCTTTACAGCCTGAGCATGACCTTCCTTTATAAGGCGGCCTGCGTTTTTTACAGCGTCGTAAACGGAGGTCTGATAAGACATGAAAGGCATGTCTGCCACAAGAAAAGTGTTTTTTAAGGCTCTTGATACACTTGCGCAGTGATGGATTATGTCATCAACTGTTACGGGAAGCGTGTCGCTGTAGCCCATCATTGTCATTCCGAGGGAGTCGCCAATAAGGATTGCGTTGATCCCTGCTTCCTCCATGAGACATGCGGTTGTGTAGTCATAGCATGTGAGCATGCTGATTTTTTCTCCTTCGTTTTTCATCTGCTGAAGTGTAGTAACTGTGTTTTTCATTTTTTCCATCCTTTTTCATTTACAAAAGAGTAATTTTTTATCCTGAGTAATCTGCAAGTAATTGTTCCAAAGCTTTATAGTCCTGCTCCGGATGCCTTGTGCATGCGATTTCCAGAGTTTTCTTAGAGAGTGTCCGGTAGATATCGCGGTCAAGTCCCGAAAATGTCTGAAGGTGTTTTTGTACAGTTCCGAAATCGTTTCGCTCGATAGGACCTGTAAGCGCAGCTTCTGCACCTGCCAGGATAACCTTTTTTGCGTTTCCCAAAAGAAGAGGTGCGATGGCGGAAGATAAGCTTTCTTCCGGAAAACCGCACATTCGAAGTTCATCCTGTGCTGCTTTTACAAGGGCAACAACCAGATTGGAACAAAGTACGGCTGCTCCGTGATACCTCGGCTTAACATCAGCATTTATGCGGACTGTCCGCAGGTTTACAGACGAAAGCAAACCTTCGATCTTGGAAAGGTATTTTTCGTTTCCTTCAATTGTAAATAAAGCATTTGGAAGCTCCCGGTAGGAAGTGTACCTGTCAGATACCGCCAGGAGTGGATGGACTGAGAAACCGTAAGCTCCGGTTTCTTCTATATCCTTAAAGATTTCCGAAGATAAAGAACCGCTGCAATGACATATCATTTTCCCTGAAATGGGCATATGTTTAATCTGTTCCCAGATGCCTGAAATAGCATCGTCTGGAACAGTGATGAACACTATATCACTGTTTTCTACTAATGTATCTAAATCTTGAAAATAAGTCGATTTGGTAAATTCAGCTGCACCTTGCGCAGATGATTTAGTGCGGCTGTAATAGCCGGACAGAATGTGCCGGGTCTCATTAAAATGCCTGCCCAAAGAGCAGCCAACCTTTCCGGCACCTGCAAATCCAACCTTCATTGGCAACACCTCCTTTATATACGTATGCTTAAGTATAATTGAGGTGATACAGTCTCGTTCATAATGATACGAGCATGCCACGGGTCCGTTATTTTTAAAATTTAGAAATAATAAGGGTATAGTTTCTTCCGAATACCATCCATGGGAAACTATAGCAAAGATGATGACTAATGTAAATCATCAAATTTATAATAATTTCATTGATTATAAAGCGTAGATTTATTTGTGTCTGATAAAATTTAATTGGTATGTATTGGGAGTAATCTGCCAAGATTGATAACAGCTTCGGAGAAAGTGTATATGGTACCGCAGAATTATCTGGAATTACAAATAAAGCCATTTATCTTTTTGATACTTCTGGTAAGCTTTTTGTCATTAAACATTATTTATGGAAAGACAAATGAAAACATAGGAAGTAAGAGAGAAGTGCGCTCTTTTAAGGGAATGCTGATTTCTTATATGGTGTACACAGCTGTGGATTTCAGACTCATAATAGGAGATGCATTTTATACTGCTTTTCCACGTTTGATAGTAATGTTTATTATTTCTGCCGGATTCGCAGCTATGTCGTTTTCCTGCTTTTTCTGGTTCTTACATGTAAGAGCATCTATGCATCTTAAATTCAGGATTAAGCAGAGAAATGTGGTTAATTTTTGGAACATATTGGTTCATACACCTCTTTTTTGTGTTCTGATAATTCTGTTTACTCCGTTACACGTTATTGTTTATGAATTAACTGAAACCACTGTGGTTTTTAAGCCTGCTCTTATGTTTATCCTATTAATGGACTATGTTTATTTGATAGCAGCGACCGGAATATCCATCTATAACAGGAAAAATGCAAAAACAAAATCAGAAAAAAAGAAGTACAACAGTCAGATTATCTTTATTCTCTTTTTTACCATAAGTGGTCTTTTGATTGCATTTCTTTTAAATCTGCCTGCAATAGAACTGTGTATCATACCCGTTGTATTAAAGTTATTACTTGAACAGCAGGATTCACAGATCTATACGGATGCGCTTACAAAGCTCTACAACAGGAGACGGATGACTGATTTTATAACGGAAGAAATTGAGACCTGCAGTGAAAAAAAGCCTCTTACGGTTATCCTTGTGGATCTTGATTACTTTAAGAGCATAAATGACATACTGGGACATGATGAGGGAGATAAGGCACTGGTTTCATTTTCGCAGTCACTGAAAAATATTGTTGCTCCAATAAATGCTTTTGCTGCCAGATGGGGCGGAGATGAGTTTGTGGTTGCGGGAAAAGATCAGGAGCTCCCTGAAAAATTCAGGGAATGGTTACGGGAATCCCTGGAGAACAACAATAAGTTGAATTATATTCCCGAGTTCAGTGTGGGAATCACAAAATGCACTTCTCAGGATATGACCTGTGAGCAGCTCATAATCAAGGCTGATACAGAGCTTTATAAAGATAAAAACGAAAGACATAAGACTTCCAATTCTTTTGTAAAGAGACTAAGGGAAGTGAAAAGTAGGGCCGATATTTAATGATATCGCAAGGCTTCCACGATAGGAGATAATACTAAGAAAGGCGAGACCTGCGCTAAGTGGCAGGTCCCGCCTTCTTGACGTTATTGCTTGCAGCTAAAGCACATGTTGATGCATAAAAATATCAATATGAATATACCTTATAACATTGGTAAAAATATGCTATTATGATAATTTGTGTAGATTTTATGTAAAAAAACATAAATTGTTAAACATTCAAATATATAAATAGGTGCCGGCTTTGTTATTACAGGCCCGGCAGTAGGAGGGAGTATGAGAATAGAGGATATATATGATGATATGAGATCTGCTATTAACGCCTATATTAATCCGATTGATCTGGAGATAGCGCTAACGCAGCAAGAAAATTTTGGTTCCGCTATGTTGAAATTGGTGGTTATTGACAAGAAGCTGATTCCTGTTTTAAAGGAAATTGATTATACCGGATTTTTAAAAAACATTATTACTAATTTGGAGATTGAGGATAAAAATCTGCCGGTTTTCTCTTCAATTATCGATGAGAAGTTAATGATGAAAGTAGCAGATCTCTTGAAGACTGAAAGAAACAGGGTAGTAGTAAGGATAGATGATGCTGAGGGAGTGCTGTATATAGAATCCACAGTATTTATGTGCAATGTTTTATATGGACCAATTGCACAAATCCATAATCTTGCAATCGAGGCAATCGCAAACGATGTAAAGTATCGAAATGCACAGATTGAAACTTTTCCTAATTTCAAACGAGCATCTGCGCTTGAGAACTTCGTTGAAGAATGGTGTTATGAGAAAATTTTTGGAAAAAGTAAAATGAGGAAAGGAATGTTGGTTAAATGATAGAACTCAGTATTGATGACAAAAAGAATAATTATCCTTCGGTTTATAATATCTATCCGATAGTAGATGAAATTAGTTTCTTTAATAATATTCATTCCTGTAATCCGGATGAGGATGAGATGTGCCTGGATGAACAATATGGCAGACGTTTTTCCAAGTCACTTTATAATAGAGATGCTTTTGTTTATGGTGCTTCTGATAAATTGCCTTATTACTTCAGTATGAATGATGATAATTATAAAGTAGAATCTTATTTGCGAGTACCATACAGGAAAATTCCCATTTTTCAGGTAGACTCGAATAGCAGGGCAAAGGCACTGATAGAGGCATTAAAGACCGAATATCAAGATTATTATATTCTCTTTCGAGGGCAGGAAAAATTATATACGATAGAGCGAACCAAAGAAGAGAAATACAACCTGTTTGGTGATGAGAATGCTTTAGAGCCATCTTTTCTATCAAGTCACGCAAGAGAAAACCTGGATGAGAATTTTTTGAGATGTTTATGGAACTGGCAGGGACGAACTCTGTTCTCGCATCTGGAATCCTATTTAAAGACAAGACTTAAAAGCACGGAATATAGCAGGTTTCTTGCAGATAAACAGTCAATTGAGGGTTCAGAACGTCTGAGTTATTTTTCACTGGGGATGGCGCAGCATTACGGTCTGCCCAGTGTGGGACTTGATTTAACAGATAAATATGAGTCAGCACTTTGTTTTGCATCGACACATTATGAAGCGGATGACGAGAATAATCTTAATGTCACAAGGACAAAAAACTTTAATGACTCCATGATTTATGTTTTCAGATGTCCTAAAAATCTGGTATTTAACTATAAAGTAGTAAGGCCTGCTTTTATTCCCACAGGAAGACCTGATTGTCAAAACGCATGGTTTGGCCACGTTGGCTGGGGAGATGCCAAAAATCAGATGGCGATGTATTTAGTATGCTGTATTAAGGTTACTCCCGGGATGAGTGAAATCATTGATGCGGAATATGTTAAAGGCCTTTTTCCTTCTGCTAAATATGATGTGATATTACAGTTCTTTTTAGATATGAAGAAATCGGATTACAGTGAGGAGGTCAGGAAAATTCTTGGCAGAGTATATGAAGTGAATTTTAAAAATCTTAAATTACTTTGAAGAATATTAACAATATCGTTGTTTAATTGTAAAGCCAATATGCAGAGTGCTATAATTACTATACTTATGAGTTGCATTAATGGTGAAAACACCTTATAAATAGTTATTATACAAAAAACAGTCTCGGAAAGTGAGGAATTTACCAAGGTGGAAAGATACAAGGAAGAGTTTATAGAATTTATGGTGGACAGCAATGTCCTTAAGTTTGGAGAGTTTACTCTTAAGAGTGGTCGTAAATCACCCTTCTTTATGAATGCGGGAGCATATGTTACAGGTGCTCAGCTGAAGAAACTCGGTGAGTATTATGCCAGAGCGATTCATGATACCTTCGGACTTGAGTTTGATGTCCTTTTCGGACCTGCATATAAGGGAATACCGCTTACTGTAGCTACTACGATTGCTATAAGCGAGCTTTATGGCAGAGAGATACGCTATTGTTCCAACAGAAAAGAAATAAAGGATCACGGTGATAAGGGTATCCTTCTGGGAACAAAGCTCAGAGACGGTGACAGAGTCATGATCATCGAGGATGTAACAACCTCGGGTAAATCTATAGAAGAAACAGTTCCGATTATAAGAGAGCAGGCAGATGCTGATATCGTAGGCCTTATGGTTTCTCTTAACAGACAGGAGAAGGGCCTTGAGACAGATATGAGTGCACTCGATGAGATTCGTGAGAGATACGGCTTCGAGGCATCCGCTATCGTTACCATGCAGGAGGTTGTTGAGCATCTTTACGGTAAGGCTTTCGACGGTGAAGTAATAATCGATAAGAACATCAAGAAAGCTATCGATGAGTATTACAAGGAGTACGGCGCAGGCAGTATGTCTGCTAAATAAGCAGTTCTATGGAGGAGAGGAAAAAGAGACGTAAATTTAATATAAGGCTTCCGGGCAGAACACGCGGACGATATGTGTTTACTGACAAGAAGCATCCTGAAAAAGGCATCATGTCTACAGCCCTTGGAGTTATCTCCGTGGTCACCATTATCTGTGCAGTTGTCATGGCTTATAAAAATGGTGGTGAGGCTGAAGCAAGGTATGGTGTAGCGGTTATGTTCTGTTTGCTCTATTCTATTGGCGGTCTTGTCCTGGGCATACTGTCAAGGATGGAGAGGGATATTTTCAAACTTTTTCCTACAGTGGGGATAATACTCAATGCGCTTTC
Organism: Butyrivibrio sp. AE3004; assembly: GCF_000703165.1. Classification (NCBI taxonomy): domain Bacteria; kingdom Bacillati; phylum Bacillota; class Clostridia; order Lachnospirales; family Lachnospiraceae; genus Butyrivibrio; species Butyrivibrio sp. AE3004. The sequence goes on along the minus strand of NZ_JNLQ01000002.1, from coordinate 2,405,159 downwards.
GCTCATATGGGTAGGATTGTTGTTGTATTTTTCTCTATTGTGAGGTGCAGTTATGGACAGAGGCAAACGGAATGAAGAAATACGCAAAAGTATCCAAATAGTAATACTTTTTTGCTATACAATATATTCTGTTGGCCTTGCGATTGTATCTGTAACAAGTTCATGGGAGTTATGGGCGATTCCGATAATATTTATCGGAGTTGTCATCTCATGGAGTGTTTATGTTTCCGGACAATTTGTTTTTAGATTCCGGGTTTTTGTCTATGCCGGGTTCATTGTTCTGGCAATTTTCTTTTACGGTTCCCATATTGAACAATTGTATAATGCGACGCTGATGATAGTGCTATCCATGATGCTTTTTTCTTTGACGGAGGAAAAGGCTTCTTTGCGTATCTTCTTTATGGGTTATCTGATGCTGATCAGTTACCATCTGATACTTATGGTTGCTAAGGTAGAGCGCTTTGAGCAGATTTCGATCGCAGTTCTGATATTGGATATTCTGGCGGTAATTCTTGCGGATCGTGTTGCCGGATATATATGCGAGATGTTTGCGGTTTCAAAAGGCATGGCTGATGAACTTGAGCGTGAGCTGAGCGACATGAAACAGCAATCAGAAGACTTTATGGCTAACATATCCCATGAGCTGCGCACACCCATAAACGTTGTTACCGGTTTGTCGGGACTTCTCATAAATGATGAGCGTGAGGAAAAAAAGAAGGCAGATCTTACTGCCATCCAAGGTGCAGGTAAAAGACTTTTCAGCAGAATCGAGGATATTCTTGACTACACGGAGATTGATACAGGTTCACTTGTGCTGTCGGAGGATGACTACAGAATATCTTCAATTGTTAATGATATTGCTACGGAATTTCGTCCAAACAGGCCGGGGGTACCTGAGCTTGTAATTGATATGGATGCGAATATTCCTGCGAGAATGGAAGGTGATGCCGCAAGGATTAAGAGAATAATGCGACATCTTGTGGTTAATGCCATCAAATTTACGGATGAGTACGGAGTTGTAAACCTGCGGCTTTTCACACGTAAAAAGGAGTATGGTGTAAATCTGTGTATTGAAGTAACCGATACCGGAATCGGTATGACAGAGGACGAGAGAATCAGGGTTGTTGAGGGTATGTATCAGATTGATTCCGGACGAAGCAGGAGAGCTGAAGGAATTGGCCTTGGTCTGTCCATAGTATTTGGCTTTGTTCGAAAAATGGGCGGTTTTGTAAGAATCGAGAGCGAGATTAAAAAGGGTACGAGAGTTACTGTCTCAATTCCTCAGACTGTTATAGATGACAGCCCGAGTGTTGTGGTAGATCATCCCGAAAAACTGGAGATTGCCTGCTATATCAGAAATGATAAGTACAGAAGTCCTGCCATAAGAGAGTATTACAATGCGATGATCATGAATATCCTTAAAGGGCTTTCGGTGCCAATCCACAAGGTTCCGGAGCTTGAGGAATTAAAGAGTCTTTGTTCCATGAATCAGATTACGCATATCATAATCGCAGAGGAAGAATATGAAGAAAATGCTGAGTATTATGAAAATCTGAAGAACGATATTTCTGTAATAGCCTCAGTATCGGCTTCATTCAAAATTCCTGATAACAGTAAGGTTATATATATACGAAAGCCTGTTTTCAGCCATTCAATAGTAAATGCGGTTAACAGGAAAATGGCAGTTTGGGAATTTGATCCGGAGACAAGCGGTAAGAAGCTTGTATTTAATAACGTAAATACTCTTGTTGTTGATGATGAGGAAATGAATCTTATTGTGGCAAAGGGCATCCTTGCAGGCTACGGTATGGATGCTGAGCTTGCCCATAGTGGAACGGAGGCAGTGCGCCTTTGTGAGAAGAAGAAATATGATGTTATTTTCATGGATCATATGATGCCTGATGTTGACGGTGTGGAAGCCATGAAGATGATAAGGCATAATGCCGGACCTGATGATCACACATCGATCATTGCTTTTACTGCAAATGCGGTGAGCGGTGTAAGAGAAATGTTCATGAAGGAAGGCTTTGACGAATTTCTGGCAAAGCCTATTGAGATATCTGAGCTTGAGCGTGTACTTAAAAAGCTCTTGCCCTCAACCATGTGGGAATATGTGACATGCACTGTTCCGGAGGATGCCGGGGATTCTCTGTATGGAAATAATATTTATGCAGGTAATTCCAATATTTTAAATGCAGCTGAAGGAACCAGGATATGCCGGGGTAGCAATGATTTTTATGCAGAGATGCTGCTTGAGTTTGACAGGGAAGCGGACGGAATCATAGAAGAGCTTCAGTCGCTTTACGATACAAGAGACTGGGAAAATTATAGGATAAAGCTTGAAGCTTTAAAGCTTTCGACCAGAATAATAGGGGCTTACGAGTTATCGCGAAAAGCTGCTGAAATTGAGAAGGCTGCTGACGATAAGTGGGAAGCTTTCATAATTGCCAATCACGATGCCCTAAAACGGAATATTGCTGCTGTAAGATCAGACATTATGCGAGTTTACGGAGGAAATGCATCATGATCATAAATCGCTTGTTTAATGTGGCAAATGATCGAAACAAGACCCTGCAGGAAAGAATTTTTTCTGTAATTCCGATAATTGGTCTTGTATCGATGTTCCTTTTGATTTTTATAGGGATGATTGTCGGTGATGATGTAGTAAATATCATTGTTATCGCAGGATCCCTTCTGTTTTTCTCATTAATCATTAATGTTTCCATAAAAAGGCACAAGGTACAGCAGGGAGCAACGCTAATAGCCGTTATTCTCGTTGTTATCATTTTGCCATTGGCTTTTATTCTTGGCGGAGGGATTTTCGGAGGATCTCCCGTATGGTTTGTGTTTGGCTATGCGTATATCGGTATGACTGTTGAAGGAAAAAGAAAGTATGTCCTTCTTGGTGTAGGCATGGTGACAATGGCTATTTCATATTACCTGGCATACAAATATCCGCAATTTGTAGTCATGCATACCACGGAAGCAGGCTTTTTTGACTCGTTTACAAGTGTAATTCTCGTCAGTGTTCTTCTGACAATAATGATTTTATTTCAGACTCAGATTTATAAATCGGAGAATAGGATAATCGAGCAGCAGAAAAAGGAGATTGAAGACCTCGGGCAGACAAAGGGGCAGTTCTTTTCAAGTGTCAGCCATGAGATAAGGACTCCTCTTGATTCAATTCTCGGATTTAATGAGATTATTTTAAGAAATGCAACAACCGAGGAGGTGGCAGAGAGTGCTCAGAATATAAAGAGTGCCAGCAAGATTCTGTTGTCTCTTATTAATGATGTTCTGGATATGAGCAGGCTTGAATCCGGCAAGATGGAAATTGTTCCGACAGAGTATGATCTTGCACTGCTTCTCTCCGAAACGGTCAACCTTATCTGGGAAGAGGCGTCGAGAAAGGGACTTGCTTTTTATGTCGATATAGATAAGACAATTCCCAGAAAGCTTGTGGGAGATGATGTGAGAATCGAGCAGATTCTGATGAATATCATAAGCAATGCCATCAAATATACAAGTGAAGGCAGCGTCAAGATTACTGTGAAGTGGAAGCCACTTAGCAATAATAAGATTACTGTTATTTTTTCAATAGAAGATACCGGAATGGGTATAAAGAGAGACAGCATGCCGTATCTGTTTGATGAATTCAAGAGAATAAATGTTGAGCAGACAAAAGGCATCAACGGTACAGGTCTTGGCCTTGCAATTGTAAAACAGCTGACAAGTGCAATGGAAGGTGAGATTCAGGTTAACAGTATTTATACCAAGGGCTCGACTTTTACGGTCTCAATTCCGCAGGAGTTTGTTTCCGATGAGCCAATCGGTGATATGGCGATTGAAACCTTAAGAAAACGCGAGACCAATCAGTTTTACAGACAGAGCTTTGAGGCTCCGAATTGCAGAATCCTTATAGTTGATGACAATCTGATGAACAGGCTTGTTACTGCCAAGCTGTTAAAAGACACCAAAATGGTTATCGATCAGGCTGAGAGCGGACAGGAGTGCATTACAAGGTGCGCTGAGATTGAGTATGACTGTATTTTCATGGATTACGAGATGCCTGAAATGGATGGTATTGAGTGTCTGAGGGAGATAAGGTCTCAGGTTGGAGGTATGTGCAGAGAAACTCCGGTAATTGTCACGACTGCCTATTCATCTGCCGACGATCAGGCAAAGTACAGGGCTGCAGGATTTGATGGATATCTGTTAAAGCCTGTCTCAGGAGAGATGCTGGAAAATACGCTTCTTCGTGTCCTTCCCGCTGAAAAGATTCACAGGACAAGTCCTACATATATCGATCCCGATGAGGAAAAGCTTTTGTCTTCAAAGGAAAGACTGCCTATTCTCATAACGACAGAGAGTGCCTGCGACCTTCCTAAGGAGATTCTTGAAAAACACAGAGTGCCAATAATCCCCCTTTATATCAAGACAAAGAACGGTGCCTTTCTTGATGGTGTTGAGGTTGAGACGGAGGGCGTACTTAAATATATGCGTGAAACCGGTGGGGATGATCTGTCGGCAGAGATTCCGACTGTCCAGGAATATGAGGACTTTTTTGCATCCCATTTGTCTGATGCTGAAAATATCATTCACATCAGTATGTCGGGAAAGGCAGGAGGTGCTTTCCATGTGGCAATGGAGGCAGCAGCATCCTTTGATAAGGTTACCGTCGTGGATTCCGAGAGCCTTTCAAGCGGAATCGGAATTCTGGTTCTTCAGGCAATAAGGCTCTGTCAGGAGGGTAAAAATGTTCAGGAATGCATAGAAGAACTTAATGTCATTAAGAAGAGGATTCATACAAGCTTTCTTATTGATAATATCGATTACCTTATACGTATGGGAAGAATTAAAAGAAGAACGGGCGGTATCAGTCGTATCTTTATGCTAAAGCCGGCCATTCTTTTCAGAGAGGGACGCGGAACTCTCGGTAAGATGATGGTTGGTACCGCTTCAAAGGCACGAAAATCGTATGTTGAGGATCAGCTTACCAAGTATGCTCCTATTGACAGAAAACTGCTTTTTATAACACATTCAGATCTGTCTACTGCCGAAATAGAGGATATCAGGCGCTGGGTGAGTAATATAATGAGCTTTGAAGAGATAATCATTCAGAAGGAGTCTGCTTCCATGGCTGCTATACACGGAAGCGGAGCTTTCGGCCTGTTGTATATGATGGGAGATAATGAGGTCTATGGCTAAGGTTCTTATAGTTGATGATGCTGAAATGAATGCTGAAGTTCTCTCTGAGATTGTCAGGATGAACGGACCGGAGACGAAGATTGCCTTTAATGGAAAGGAGGCAGTCGATTTGGTGCGTGGGGAGAACTTTGACCTTATTTTCATGGATCATCTCATGCCTGTGATGGATGGGATGGAGGCGCTTTTAGTGATAAAAAGGGAGAAGCTCTGTGAAGGCACGCCAATTGTAATGATTACTGCCAATGATTCGACAGAGGATGGACAGATGTATATTGAGGCAGGCTTTTCCGATTATATGAGAAAGCCTTTTTCAGCCGAGGTAATTTTGTCTGTTCTAAAAAAATACAAAGTCGCAAAGAGTGATGACGAAGAGAATACCTGGGAAATGCTAAAGCACAGGCTTAAAGGAATCGACCTTGATGCGGCAAAAAGGTACTGCCTTTTTGATTCTTCTTTTTATATGGAAATTTTGCAGGAGTACATAAAAGAGAATGCAATGACTCTTGCTGAAAAAAAATATGACAGATCCGATCCTGAAAGTTTTAAATTTGTGGTCGGAATTGCCAAGGATAATGCCAGGCTTATAGGTGCGGCAGAGCTTGTAGGGGAAGCTCTTTTGATGGAAGAGGCTATAAGGAATGATAATGGGGAATCCTTTGCCATTCATTTCAAAAAATTTTTGCAATTGGAAAAAAAGCTTAAGAAAGCCATAGAAAAAGCTGAAATTTTGAAGAATTCATACAGTTGCTAACAGACCGTATCTTGTGGTAGGATTGCGATAGTTGCGTTTATATTATCTAAGTCAGATATAAACTGGCATTTACAGAGGAGAAGAAAAAATGGCACAGGTTGGAATCGTAATGGGCTCTGATTCGGATATGCCGGTCATGGCCAAAGCAGCACAGATACTTGATGAGCTGGGGATTTCTTATGAGATGAACATTATCTCAGCACATCGCGAACCCGAGGAGTTCTTCACTTACGCAAAGAGCGCCGAGGAAAAAGGTTTTAAAGTCATCATTGCCGGAGCAGGAATGGCAGCACATCTTCCTGGTATGTGCGCCGCAATCTTCCCAATGCCTGTTATCGGAATTCCCATGCATACAACTTCATTAGGCGGAAGAGATTCACTTTACAGTATTGTACAGATGCCCACAGGCATTCCTGTTGCTACTGTAGCTATTAACGGAGGCGCTAATGCCGGACTTCTTGCAGCTAAGATTCTTGCTACAAGTGACTTGGAGCTTCTATCTAAGCTTAAGGATTACTCAAAGGGACTGAAGGAAGCTGTTATCAAAAAGGATGAGCACCTTCAGGAAGTTGGCTATAAGAATTATTGATTTTAGAACTGAAAAATATTTTTTTTAAGAGAGTCAAACGGAGGAAAACATGGCAGAGCTTAACTACAAAAATGCAGGCGTTGATATTGAGGCCGGCTACAAATCAGTTGACATGATCAAGGGTTATGTAAAGGAAACCTTAAGACCTGAGGTACTTGGAGGCCTTGGTGGATTTTCAGGTGCTTTTTCCCTTGCTAACATCAAAAATATGAAGGACCCGGTACTTTTGTCCGGAACAGATGGCGTAGGTACAAAGATAAAGCTTGCTTTCCTTCTTGATAAACATGACACTATCGGTATCGACTGTGTCGCTATGTGCGTAAACGATGTAATCTGTGCAGGCGGTGAGCCTCTTTTCTTCCTTGACTATATAGCATGTGGCAAGAACTATCCCGAGAAGATAGCAGAGATCGTTAAAGGTGTTGCGGAGGGCTGCAAGCAGTCTGAATGTGCACTTATCGGCGGTGAGACAGCTGAACATCCCGGACTTATGCCTGAGGATGAATATGATGTTGCAGGTTTTGCCGTAGGTGTTGTTGATAAGTGCGACATGATCGACGGCAGCACAATAAAACCGGGTGATACACTTATCGGTGTTGGCAGCAGCGGTGTTCACAGCAACGGCTTTTCACTTGTAAGAAAAGTATTCGATATGACCAAAGAGAGTCTCGAGAAATACTATGACGAGCTCGGATGCACTCTCGGAGAGGCACTTCTTGCTCCCACAAGAATTTATGTAAAGATGCTTAAGCAGATTAAGAACGACGGTATTATTCTTAAGGGCTGCAGCCATATCACAGGCGGTGGTTTCTATGAAAATATTCCAAGAATGCTTCCCGATGGCTGCAAGGCAGTTATTAAAAAGGGCAGCTACGAGGTTCCCGCAATTTTCGACCTTATGAAGAAAACAGGTGATCTTGATGAAAAGATGATGTTTAACACCTTTAACTGCGGACTCGGAATGGTAATTGCCGTGGATCCCGCTGATGCCGATAAGGCTCTTCTGTCTATCAAGGCTTCAGGCGAGAAGGCATGGATTGTAGGAACTGTTGAAGCCGGAGACAAGGGAGTAGAGATATGCTAAATATTGCAGTCCTTGTTTCAGGCGGTGGAACAAATCTCCAGGCTATAATCGATGCCGTGGAGAACGGAACAATAACCAATACAAATATCAGCATGGTTTTCAGCAATAACAGAAATGCTTACGCTCTCGAAAGAGCTGCAAAGCATGGGATAAGGACTAATGTCCTTGTCCCTGCTGAGTTTGAAAACCGTGCTGCTTTTAATGAGGCTTTTTACGAGCTTTTGACAAAGGAAAATCCGGACCTGATTGTTCTTGCAGGTTGTCTGGTTGTAATTCCGGAGAAAATAGTCAAAGCTTTCAGCGGAAGAATAATAAATATTCATCCGTCACTTATTCCATCATTTTGCGGTACCGGCTTCTATGGCCTAAAGGTTCATGAGAAGGCTTTGGAAAGAGGCGTAAGGGTATCCGGTGCGACTGTTCATTTTGTGGATGAGGGAACGGATACCGGTCCGATAATACTTCAGAAACCGGTTATGATACGTCCTGATGATACTGCAAAGAGTCTGCAGCAGCGCATCATGGAACAGGCAGAATGGAAGATACTTCCAAGAGCTATCGACCTTATTGCAAACGGCAAGGTTCAGATAGTGGACGGTAAAGTAGTTATTGAAGGATATGACCCGGATAAACTATAAAAGCGCCGGAGAAATTTTTGAAGGAAAAAATGCAAAAGCGCCGGAGAAATATTGAAGGAAAAATGCAAAAGCGCCGGAGAAATTTTGAAGGAAAAAATGCAAAAGCGCCGGAGAAATATTTGAAGGATAAAAATACAAAAGCCTTCCCCCTCTTAGGGGGAAGGTGGTAAATACTAAACTAAAGCCTTCCCCCTTAAAGGGGGAAGGTGGCACGAAGTGCCGGATGAGGGTTGTGGCACGAAGTGCCGGATGAGGGTTTTTAGGAGGATAATATGAAAGTATTAATCGTTGGCGGAGGCGGAAGAGAACACGCCATAGCAGAAGCAGTTTCAAGAAGTAAGCACCTTGATAAGCTTTACTGTGCACCCGGTAATGCCGGAATTGCAGAGCTTGCTGAGTGTGTTCCGATAACTCCCATGGAGTTTGACAAGCTTGTTAATTTTGCAAAGGAAAAAGAAATCGACCTTACTATTATCGGTATGGATGATCCGCTTGTAGGAGGCATCGTAGATGCTTTTGAGGCAGAGGGCTTAAGAGTATTCGGCCCCAGGAAAAATGCGGCTATTCTTGAGGGAAGCAAGGCTTTTTCAAAGGATCTTATGAAAAAGTACAATATTCCCACAGCTGCTTACGAAACCTTCGAGGATCCGGAGGAAGCGCTTAAATATCTTGAGACTGCTAAATTCCCCATCGTTCTTAAGGCTGACGGTCTTGCTCTCGGAAAGGGTGTTCTTATTTGCGAGACAAAGGCTGACGCTGAGGCCGGTGTACGTGAAATCATGGAGGACAGAAAGTTCGGAGACGCCGGTAAGAAGATGGTTATTGAGGAATTTATGACCGGCCGTGAGGTTTCAGTACTTTCATTTGTTGACGGAAAGACAATAAAGCTTATGAGCTCTGCTCAGGACCACAAGAGAGCAGGTGACGGCGATACAGGTCTTAATACAGGCGGTATGGGTAACTTTTCACCAAGCCCCTTCTACACTAAAGAGGTTGATGCTTTCTGTAAAGAGCACATCTATCAGAAGACAGTTGATGCCATGAGAGCAGAGGGCAGAGAGTTCAAGGGAGTTATTTTCTTCGGTCTTATGCTTACTGAGGATGGCCCCAAGGTACTTGAGTACAATGCAAGATTCGGTGATCCTGAGGCACAGGTTGTCCTTCCGAGACTTGAGACTGATATGATCGAGGTCTGCGAGGCTGTAATAGACGGTACTCTTGATAAGGTGGACCTCAGATTTGAGGACAAGGCGGCAGTTTGTGTTGTCCTTGCTTCAGACGGTTATCCTGTAAACTATGAAAAAGGCAAGGAAATCAAAGGCCTTGAGAATTTTAAGGATAAAGATGGTTACTATTGTTTCCACGCAGGCACAAAATTTGATGATGCCGGAAAGGTTGTAACAAACGGAGGGCGTGTTCTCGGAATAACCGCAAAGGGTGATACTCTCTCTGATGCGAGAAAGAAAGCCTATGAAGCAACTGAGTGGGTAACCTTCGATAATAAATATATGAGACATGATATTGGAAAAGCTATAGAAGAAATCTGACATATTGTGGTTTGTGTGGTATAATAGCACCAAATGTTGAAATATATAGGTGCGGAATTAAGTTCTGCACTGTATTGGAGGTATATTGAATATGTCAAATAGAAAAGCAGGTAATATGGCTTTATGTGCGGCTGCAATGCTCACAGCAGGTGCCATGGTTTTTGCCCAGCCTATGTCAGTATTGGCTGCAACCGGAACCATTACATCTTCCAATGTTAAGGTGAGATCTGAAGCAAGCACATCTTCACAGCAGGTATCCAGTCTGAATAATGGTGATAAGGTTGATATTATTGATGAGACAACCGACTCACAGGGATATGTGTGGTACAGGATTTATGTAAACGGTAATGAATACGGCTATATCAGAAGTGATCTGGTTTCCAAGTCCGGTGAGACAAAGAGTACCAATGCAGGTACTGCCGGTGAATCTCTTCCCGAGACCCAGGTTAGCGCAATAGCTGAGCAGGCTGCAACTGTTACTGTTGAAAGCGCAAATGTCAGATCCGGCGCAGGTACAGGCTACAGTAATTTAGGAACAGTAAAGAACGGTGACGGAGTTACTGTTATAGGCGAAGCAAACGGGACTGATTCCAAGAAATGGTATCAGATTAAGTTTGGCGAGAGCGGAAGAACAGGTTTTGTAAGAGCAGACCTTGTTCAGATAGGTGCTCCCGCAGCAGATGCCCCGGCTGAAGGCGATGGCGGTGAGGCAGTTGTTGCAGAGGGTGAGCAGCCTATAGAGGGTGAGGTTGTTGAAGGCACTGAAGGACAGCCTGCAGAGGGTGAACAGGTTGCTGAACAGCCTGTAATTGATCCTTCCGTAGGAAACGGCGAGTTTTCCCTTGCATATAAAGATGACGGAACAGGCAATGAAGTATGGTATCTTTACGATAATGTAGAGAGTACCCAGGTTAAGCTTAATGACCTTCTTGATTATGCTAAGGCAGGTCAGCAGGCAACAGCTCTTCAGGAGCAGGTTGGAAAGCTTAAAGGCGCACTCATCGGAATGGCTATAGTAATTGCACTTCTTGTGCTCGGGGTACTCCTTCTTGTTTATAAGCTTCGTGATTATATGTATTACGAGGATGAGGAGGATGATACTTCCTCCAAGAAGAATAATAAATACGATGATCTTCCGAAGCAGTCTAAGCCTGCTAAAAAGTTATTTGACAGATCAGCCGATGATGATGCACCTCGCGGCAGAACTGTAGCAGACAGCAAGAGAACATCAGCCCCGGAAAGAAAAGCTCCCATGGGTTCAGCAGCATCTCTTTTGACTGAGGACAGACCGATAAAGAGATCTATTTCTCCCGAGAGACCTGAGAGGCCTGAGAGAGCAGAGAGACAGGAGCGTGTTACTCCTTCCAGAGACAGATACGAAGAGCCCAGACAGGTAACTCCAAAGGCTCCTGCAGGACGTAAATCACGTAACTTCCTTCTTGATGATGAGGATTTCGAATTCGAATTCCTTGATCTTGATGATGAAGATAGGAATTGATGAACAGTACAAAAACCACGGCAAATGCCGTGGTTTTTCTTTTTGTGAAATTTCTCTCCGGCAGCGAAACCTTGTTGACATCATGCCGTCCTCTGTTATACTTAACGTATCACAGGAAAGGAGACTTCAATGGTAATTGAAATTGATTTTAACAGTGATGAAGCGATATATGTGCAGCTGTGCAATCAGATCATAATGGGTATTGCCACGTCTCAGTTCCGGGAGGGAGAACAGCTCCCAAGCGTGAGGCAGCTTGCTGAGATGATCGGTATTAATATGCATACCGTGAATAAAGCGTACACCATCCTTCAGCAGGAAGGCTTTGTGAAGATTGACAGGAGGCGCGGTGCTATTATAGCGATTGACCTTAATAAGCTGGAGGCGCTGGATGAGGCACACGACATGCTTAGCGTAGTTCTTGCGAGGGCTATGTGCAAGGGCGTGACGAAGAACGAGATACACGAACTTGTTGACGAGATTTATAGCAATTACGGACTGTGATAATCAAATACTTTTTCGCACAAAGTTAATTTAACTGCGGAGAAAGGAGTTTACTTGAATAAAGAATATACTGAAAAAGCGCAGGAAGCGCTGAAGCTTGCAAGAAAAACAGCAAGAATATTAAAGCTCAATTATGTTGGTACTGAGCATCTTTTGATGGGACTTATCAGAACCGAGGGCTGTGTGGCTTCAAGAATACTTATTGATAACGGAATAAATGAGGATAAGATGATGGATGTCATCAGAGACCTCATTGTTGAGGGTGGAAATCTCACACTTCTTGATAAAGAGGGCTTTTCACCAAGAGCTGAGAATGTCCTTGATGAGGCAGCAAAACAGGCTGACAGATTCCGCGCTGATAAGATAGGAACAGAGCATATTCTTCTCGCACTCATCAAAGAGGGAGAGAATGTGGCAGTTCGACTGATCGGAACAATGAATGTTTCCATTCAGAAGATTTATGCTGAGACTCTGGCTGCTATGGGCGAGGATGTTAATCTTGTAAAGGAGGATCTTGGAAGGAAAAATAATGCCAAAAAGAAACCTTCTATGCTTGACCAGTACAGTCGGGATTTAACTGCACTTGCGTCAGATAACAAGCTTGATCCGATTATCGGAAGGAATAATGAGATTCAGCGTGTTATCCAGATATTAAGCCGCAGGACCAAGAATAATCCTTGTCTGATCGGTGAACCGGGTGTTGGCAAAACTGCAGTTGTTGAAGGTCTTGCTCAGAGAATTGTTGCTGGAGATGTTCCTTTTACAGTTCAGAATAAGAGACTTCTGACTCTTGACTTGTCCGGTATGATAGCCGGTTCCAAGTACAGAGGTGAGTTTGAAGAGAGAATTAAGAGAGTTATCAGAGAAGTTATCGATGATGGCAATATTATTCTTTTTGTGGATGAGATGCACACACTTATCGGTGCCGGCGGTGCTGAGGGTGCTATCGATGCCTCCAATATCCTTAAGCCTTCACTTGCCAGAGGCGAGATACAGATGATCGGTGCCACAACCATTACAGAATATCGTAAGTACGTGGAGAAAGATGCTGCTCTTGAGAGAAGATTTCAGCCTGTAAGCGTTGAGGAGCCTGACAGGGATGAGTCCCTTGCAATCCTTAACGGAATAGTAGGAAAGTATGAGGAGCATCATCATGTAAAGATAATGCCCGAGGCTATTCAGGCTGCTGTTGACCTCAGCAGTCGATATATAAATGACAGAAATCTTCCGGATAAGGCAATAGACCTTATCGACGAAGCTTCCTCAGCGGTAAGACTTCGTCTCACCGGGTCAACAGCTGCTCTTCGTGAAATGGAGCAGGAAATCAGAGAGATGGATAACAAGGTGGAAGAGCTGCTTGCAAAGGAAGATTTTGTTGGAGCAGGAGAGGTTCACAGAGAGCAGGAAGCACTTATAAAGAAGTATGGCCGCAAGAAAGCTGCAGAGGATAAGAAGGAAAAGAATGCAGATTATGTGGTTACAGAGAATGACATTGCGGAAGTAGTTGCAATGTGGACTAAAATCCCCGTTAAGAAAATTGCGGAGAAGGAGTCTGAAAGACTTCTCAAGCTTGAAAAAATTCTGCACCAAAGAGTTATAGGACAGGAAGATGCTGTTGTGGCTGTTTCCAAGGCTATCAGAAGAGGCAGAGTCGGTCTTCAGGATCCAAACAGACCTATTGGGTCATTTCTTTTCCTTGGACCTACAGGTGTGGGAAAAACAGAGCTTTCCAAGGCACTTGCTGAGGCAATGTTCGGTGATGAGAATGCTCTCATAAGAGTAGATATGTCAGAGTATATGGAAGGTCATTCCGTATCAAAGATGATCGGATCTCCTCCGGGCTATGTTGGCTATGATGAAGGCGGACAGCTCAGCGAGAAGGTGAGACGTCACCCTTACTCTGTAATCCTTTTTGATGAGATTGAGAAGGCACATCCGGATATTTTCAATGTGCTCCTACAGGTTCTTGATGACGGACATATTACCGATGCAAAAGGACGCAAGGTCAGCTTTAAAAATACAATCCTTATCATGACATCCAATGTAGGTGCGCAGAGGATAATCGAGCCCAAAAAGCTTGGCTTTGATACTGCTTCCGATGAGAAGAAGGACTACGAGAACATGAAGAGCGGCGTTATGGAGGAGGTTAAGCGCCTGTTTAAGCCCGAATTCATAAATCGTATAGACGAGATAATGGTATTCCATCCTCTTAATGAGAAAGAGATGATGGAGATAGTGACACTTCTTAGTAAGAATCTGTCCAAGAGATGTAAGGAACAGCTCGGAATTAATCTTACGATGTCACAGCCCGTTAAAGAGTTCCTGGTAAAGAAATATTCAGATGCCAAAATGGGTGCGAGACCTCTGAAGAGAGCCATTCAGTCAGTGATTGAGGACGCTATGGCAGAAGAGCTTCTTAAGGGAAATATCAAACGTGACGGCAATGTCACAATAGGACTTAAGGACGACAAGGTTGTCTTTTCACAAAAAGGCGGAAGTGATACGTCTGCTAAAAAGTCATCCGGCAAAACAGAGGCTAAGAAAACCACAACTAAAAAAGCTACCGCCAAGAAAACCGAAACCGGGAAAAAAGTGTCGAAAAAGACAAAATGATTCATAAATTTTTAATATATATAATGAATGGGATGCTATATAATTATATCAGTAAAGTCATATTGCAAAATTTAGGAGGTAGAAAATGGCTGTCGTAGAGCAGTTACTGAGAGCGGAATCTGATGGGACTATAAGCTTTGGTAATTATGAGTTATCCGAGAAAAGTAAGCTTGATAACTTTAAGCATGAAGGAAATGTGCTTAAGGTCAAGACTTTTAAAGACATTACCAAGCTTGAACAAAATGAGATGTTCCTATACGAATCTGTTCCGGGGACAACGGTTACACACTTTAAAGAAAGCGATAAAGGAATTGCTTTTGAGGTTGAAGGACCGGGAGATGCACAGATTACAGTCGGTCTTGAGGATAACGCTGAATATCACGTTCTTGTGGATGGCAAGAATATAGGACCGATGAAGACAGGAGTCGGTGGAAAGCTAAGCTTTAGCGTGCCGCTTGGAACTGCTCCATCCAAAGTAGAAATTCATAAATAAATATATCAAAGAGGGCTGCTTGTCAGCCCTCTTATTAGATTTGATGAGGTAAAAAATGGCGACAAAGATAAAAACAGTATTCTACTGTCAAAGCTGCGGATATGAGTCTGCAAAGTGGATGGGACAATGTCCGGGATGCAGGGAATGGAACTCTTTTGTGGAGGAAACCATAAAGCCTTCCGTAATGAGTAAATCCGGAAAGACTGTAAAGTCTTCAGGTCTTGGAACGTTCGGAAATTCCGGAGATGCTCAGAGTAAACCGCTGAAGCTTTCAGAAATAACTATAAATGAAGAGGACAGATACGATACACATATTGGAGAACTAAACCGTGTACTTGGAGGAGGTCTTGTTAAAGGGTCGCTTACACTTGTAGGCGGAGATCCGGGAATCGGTAAATCAACGCTGCTTCTCCAGACAGCAAGGCTTCTTGCCAAAGACAAGAGAAAAGTTCTATACATATCGGGAGAGGAATCGCTTCAGCAGATAAAGCTACGTGCAAACAGAATTGGTGATTTTACCGATGACATGACACTTTTTTGCGAGACGGACCTAGGAACTATCGAAGAGATAATAAGAAGACATTCTCCTGAGGTTGTTATTATTGACTCCATTCAGACGATGTTTAATGAAAATGTAAGCTCAGCACCGGGCAGTGTCTCACAGGTAAGAGAATCAACCGCTGTTTTGATGAGAATAGCAAAGCAGCTTGGAATTTCTGTTTTCATAGTAGGCCATGTTACAAAGGAAGGAACTGTTGCAGGACCCAGGGTTTTAGAGCATATGGTGGATACGGTGCTTTACTTTGAAGGAGACAGGCATGCCTCCTACAGAATACTGAGAGCTGTGAAAAACAGATTCGGTTCAACCAATGAGATCGGTGTATTTGAAATGAGACAGGAGGGACTTACCGAGGTTGAGAATCCTTCAGAATTCATGCTTGAGGGAAAACCTGAGAATGCAAGTGGTTCGGTTGTGACCTGCTCAATAGAAGGAACAAGACCGATACTTATAGAAATTCAGGCACTTGTAAGTCATACTAATTTCAACTTTCCGAGGCGCCAGGCTAACGGAACAGATTATAACCGTGTAAATCTCCTTATGGCAGTACTTGAAAAAAGGGTGGGTTTAGAATTGTCATCTTACGATTGCTACATAAATTTGGCCGGCGGAATGAAGCTGATAGAACCTGCACTTGATCTTTCAATGTGTATGGCAATAGTTTCAAGCTTCAGAAACAGACCGATACCCGATGATGTTATTGCCTTTGGGGAAGTCGGCTTGTCCGGAGAGGTGAGATCGGTCAATATGCCTGATGTAAGAGTGTCAGAAGCAGCAAGACTCGGATTTAAAACCTGCATAGTCCCAAAGAGTGCGGAAGGAAAGTTAAAAGGTTCCTTTAAGGATATAAGGATAATCGGAGTATCTTCGGTGCAGGAAGCGGTAGCTATGATTCGATAGTGGGCAAAACTATAGTTATTGACAAGATGACTTTATTACTGTAAAGTTTTAAATAACTACATTGTATACATGTATAAGCATGGTACAAGAATCTTTCGCAAAGCGATTCAATTATGAAGGAGGAGACATTATGAAGAAGCTTAAAAGTGTAGTTAGTATGTTAGCAGCATCTGCTCTGCTTGCAGGAACAATTGCAGGTTGCGGTGGCAATGGTGCAACTGAGACAACAGGAGATAATACGGCAGCAGAGGCTACTGAGTCTGCAGCAAGTGAAGGCGGAGTGTTCAAGATTGGTGCGATCGGACCTCTTACAGGCGGTGCAGCAGCATACGGTAATGCAGTTTGTAATGCAGCTGAGCTTGCGGTTGCTGAAATTAACGAGGCAGGCGGTATCAATGGATACAAGGTTGAGTACAGCAAGGAAGATGATGAACTTAATGCAGAGAAATCCGTAAATGCATACAATACTCTTAAGGACTGGGGAATGCAGATTCTTGTAGGTTCAACAACAAGTGCCTGCTCAATTGCGGTTTCCGAGTATACAAAAGAGGACAACATGTTCCAGATCACACCTTCAGGTTCTGCAGAGGATTGTGTGAAATATGATAACGTATTCCGTGTATGCTTCTCAGATCCTAACCAGGGTATTGCTTCAGCTCAGTATATTAATGATCACAGCCTTGCTACAAAGGTTGGTATCATCTATGACAGCTCAGATGTATATTCAAGCGGTATCTACCAGAAGTTTGTACAGGAGTCAGAGGGTAAGAATTATGAAGTAGTTTCTGCTGAGGCTTTCACAGCTGACAATAATACAGACTTCTCAGTTCAGCTTCAGAAGGCTAAGGATGCAGGCGCTGACCTTGTATTCCTTCCTATCTACTATAAGGATGCATCACTTATCCTTACACAGGCCGATACAATGGGTTACAAGCCTGTATTCTTCGGAGTAGACGGTATGGACGGTATCCTTACAGTTGAGAACTTCGATACATCACTTGCTGAGGGACTTATGCTCCTTACACCTTTCGCAGCTGATGCAACAGATGATCTTACAGTAAACTTTGTAAAGAATTATCAGGAAAAATATGGTGAAGTTCCTAACCAGTTTGCAGCTGATGCTTACGATGCAGTTTACATTGTAAAGCAGGCTATCGAATCTAAGGGCGTTACACCTGATATGAGCATTAGCGATATCTGCGAAGCAGTAAAAGGTGCTATGACAGAGATCGAGGCATCAGGTCTTACATCCGCAAAGATGACATGGGAAGCAAACGGCGAGCCCAACAAAGAGCCTAAGGCTGTAGTTATCAAAGATGGCGCATACGTATCAGCCGACTGATAACAATCAAACAAATAATAATGTACTATCGGCGAGGGATGCTGAAAATTCGGCACCCCTCGCAGTTTTTTAACTACAACACAATATTTTGTTGTAAAATATTTTATAGAATTTGAATTTAGTTTTTTGGAGGAATATGTATGAGCTTTTTAACCTACCTGATCAATGGTCTTAGCCTTGGCAGTATTTATGCGATAATTGCTCTTGGTTATACAATGGTCTACGGAATTGCTAAAATGCTTAACTTTGCACATGGTGATTTCATCATGGTCGGATGTTACGTGATTTTTACCATATGTTCCACACTGAGTGGAAATACGTTTGTGGGAATAATCATGGCCATCATTCTATGTACAATTCTTGGTGTCACCACTGAGAAGGTTGCCTACAGGCCATTAAGAGGAGCAGCTTCACCGCTGGCAGTTCTTATCACGGCGATTGGTGTAAGTTATTTTCTGGAAAATCTTGCGCTTCTCATTTTTGGTGCTGATATCAAATCATTTTCCTCTGTTGTTAAATGGAACGGTTTATCTTTCGGCGACGGCGCTCTGAAAATTCAGGGAGTTACCATAGTAACAATTGTCGTCAGCCTTGTAATTCTGGTAGCTCTTCAGCTTTTCATTCATAAAACCAAGGAAGGACAGGCGATGCTGGCTGTTGCTGAGGACAGGGGCGCTGCGACACTTATGGGTATAAATGTGAACAAGACCATAGCACTTACATTTGCCATAGGTTCTGCACTTGCCGCTATAGCAGGAGCACTTCTCTGCTCGGCATATCCTTCACTTTCACCTTACACAGGTGCTATGCCCGGTATCAAGGCATTCGTTGCGGCAGTACTTGGAGGAATAGGTTCTATTCCCGGAGCAATGATCGGAGGTCTTGTGCTCGGTATTATAGAAATCTTAAGTAAGACTTACATTTCATCACAGCTGTCAGATGCCATTGTGTTCGGCATTCTGGTAATCGTGTTACTCGTTAAGCCTACAGGTATCCTTGGCAAGAAAATAATGGAAAAGGTGTAAAGATGAATAAAAAACTAATGAAAGATCAGCTTATCACCTATGGAATAGTGATAGCGGCATATATCATAATGGAGATTTTAATAAAAACCGGCAATCTCTCCAGCCATATGAAGGGACTTCTTGTTCCCATGACATATTATGCGGTAATTGCGGTTGCCCTTAATCTGTGCGTCGGAATACTGGGAGAGCTCAGTATCGGACACTGCGGATTTATGTGTATCGGTGCATTTTTCAGTGCCTTTTTTTCAAGGGTTACTGAGAATATACTACCGACAGCACCCAGATTTTTCCTGGCATTTATAATAGGTATCGCATTTGCGGCACTTTTCGGATTCCTTATCGGTATTCCGGTTCTTCGACTTAAAGGTGACTATCTTGCTATTGTCACACTGGCATTTGGCGAGATCATCAAAAATGTTATAAATGCAATTTACCTTGGTGTTGATTCCAAGGGACTTCATATATCGCTCAAGAGCTCCATGGAACTTGGACTTGAGCCTGACGGTGAAATAATCATTAACGGAGCCATGGGTATTACAGGAACTCCGCATGATTCCAATTTTACTATTGCGGTTGTGGTTCTTCTGATCTCACTTTTTGTGGTACTTAATCTTGTAAATTCAAGGGACGGTCGTGCTATCATGGCAGTTCGTGATAACAGCATAGCTGCTGAAGCAACCGGTATTAATGTCACAGGATATAAGATGATGGCATTTACTATATCGGCTGCAATAGCAGGTGCGGCAGGCGTTCTTTTTTCACATAATATAACTTCACTCACAGCAGCGTCACAGTATTTTGGCTATAATGCTTCAATCATGATTCTTGTATATGTGGTGCTTGGTGGTATCGGAAACATCAGAGGTTCTGTTATTGCTGCGGTAATACTGTATATGCTGCCGGAGCTCCTCAGAGGACTTAACAACTACCGTATGCTCATCTATGCGGTTGTACTTATAGTTATGATGATCTTCAACTGGTCACCCGGTGTCATTGATGCCAGGAAGAAGCTGGTTGCAAGATTAAGGGAAAGGAGATAAGCCATGGCATTACTTGAAGTTAATAACCTCAGCATTTCATTTGGCGGACTCCGTGCGGTGGATGACTTTGGAATAAAAATTGAAAAAGGCGAACTGTACGGTCTTATCGGACCCAACGGTGCCGGAAAAACCACAGTATTTAATCTTTTGACAGGTGTTTATAAGCCAAACGAAGGCAAAATCAAGCTTGACGGACAGGACATTACAAGAGATAACACTATAAAAATAAACCATGCGGGAATCGCACGTACTTTTCAGAATATACGACTTTTCCATCAGATGTCGGTTATCGACAACGTTAAGGTGGGACTTACTGAACGTTTTCGTTACAGTACACTTGAGGGAATTCTTCATGTGGGCAGGTACAGAAGCGTTGAAAAACAGGTAGATGAGGAAGCCATGAAGCTCCTTAAGGTATTTGACCTGGATAAAGAGAGGGATGTCCTTGCAAGCAATCTTCCCTACGGAAAGCAGAGAAAGCTTGAGATTGCAAGAGCGATGGCAACATCACCAAAGCTCCTTCTTTTGGATGAACCGGCAGCAGGAATGAATCCGAACGAAACAGCTGAGCTGATGGACACAATAGCACTGGTTCGCAGGGAATTTAATATGACCATCTTACTTATCGAGCATGATATGAAGCTGGTTTCAGGAATCTGTGAGAAACTTACTGTACTTAATTTTGGCAGAGTCTTAAAGCAGGGTGAGACAAAGGAAGTTCTTGCAGACCCTGAAGTTATCGCAGCTTACCTTGGTGAGTAATAAAATGAACCGGCGGTTTAAAAAATTGTAGGAGCATATATGGCACTTTTAGATGTAAAAAATTTAAGCGTCAATTACGGCGTGATCAAAGCCTTAAAAGGCATCTCCTTTCATGTGGATAAAGGAGAAATAGTAGCACTTATAGGTGCAAACGGAGCAGGCAAAACAACAACACTGCATACGCTTTCAGGACTGATAAAACCGGAGAGCGGCGAGATTATGTACTATAATCACGACCTGACACGTACACCCGGACATAAAATAGTATCTTTTGGAATGGCGCAGGTTCCTGAGGGAAGAAGAGTATTTGCGGATATGACAGTTCTTCAGAATCTTAAGATGGGAGCCTATACAAGAAAGGATGCTGCTGAATTTCAGTCTACTCTTGAAATGGTATATAAGAGATTTCCAAGACTTGAAGAGAGAAAGAATCAGTTCGCAGGAACTCTTTCGGGTGGAGAGCAGCAGATGCTTGCAATGGGGCGTGCGCTTATGTCACATCCCGATATTATTTTGATGGACGAACCTTCCATGGGACTTTCACCTATTTTTGTAAATGAGATTTTCAGTATTATTGAAGATGTTAACAAGGACGGTGTGACAGTTCTTCTTGTTGAGCAGAATGCCAGAAAAGCACTGACAATAGCGGACAGAGCTTATGTTCTTGAAACAGGAAGCATCGTAAAGGAAGGCATTGCCGATGACCTTCTTAATGATGAAGCAATCAGAAAGGCATATCTCGGAGAATAACGAGAAAAAAATATAAAAATCAAAACTATAAAATGAGAGAAGGGAAATACCATGAAGAATATTGTCATCACTATCGCAAGGCAATATGGAAGCGGCGGAAGGACAGTAGGTAAAATGCTCGCAGATGAACTCGGCATACACTATTATGACAAGGAACTTTCCAAGGTCGCTTCTGAGCTCAGCGGAATCAATGAGAGTCTTTTTGTTGATTCGGATGAAAAGGTGAAGAAAAAATGGAAGGATAAAATCTCATTTAAATCCACTGTCTATGATGGGAATGTAAGTGAGTCCGACCTGACGTCGAGAGAGAGTATTTTCGGCTATCAGGCGGCTGCGATCAAATACCTTGCTGAAAAGGGCGAGCCCTGTGTCATTGTGGGCAGATGCGCAGATTTTGTTTTAAAGGACTATGACAATGCACTAAGAGTATTTGTTCACGCAGATCAGGACTTTTTGATGCAAGAGGCAGGTAAGGTACAGAGTCTTACCGGCAAGGAACTCGAAAAGTTCATAGCCCAGATAGATAAGGGACGTTCCGATTATTACAAATTCCATACCGGAAAAAACTGGACGGATGCTTTGAACTACGATCTTTGCCTGGACAGCGGAAAGCTTGGCTTTGAAAAATGCGTTGAAGCCATAAAAGCCTACGCCCGTGTGAGATTCGGAGAGGACTGCTTTGACTGATAATGGCTTTGATTAAGGACTGCCGCACTTGTGCGGTGGTCTTTTTTAGTTCTTTAAGCAATCGAACCAGCACGCAAAGAGTTGCAAAGAAACTATTTGTTCTTATTTTCAAAATCCTTTTTTGAGAAACTTAGTACACAAAAAATTAATATAACTTTCATAAGTTACTTGCATTATTGGAAACTAATAAATGATAGAATAGTACTATATTCAGGCTTTTTTATTATGGAGTCTTATGGGGGATTTACTATGGATGGTCAGCTTAAAGTCAGAAGAAAGATACTGATAGTTGAGGATGAGCCTATAAACAGAAAAATGCTGGAGAATATAGTTAAGGATAACTATGACACCATTTTTGCGGTTGACGGAGTTGCAACTATCGAGATGTTAAGAGAATACAGTGACGAGATTTCTCTTGTTTTGCTGGATCTTATGATGCCTGATATGGATGGCTATGAGGTTCTTGAATTCATGAAGGCGGATAAGATACTAAAGCAGATACCTGTAATAGTATGCACTTCGGAAAAGGATGCAGAGATAACCTGCTTCAAGCTTGGAGCAGTCGACTTTATTGCCAAGCCCTTTTCTCATCCTATGGTTATGCGTGCAAGAATTGACAGGGCAATAGAACTAAGAGAGGGAAGAGGTCTCATAAATGCGACACAGAATGATTCTCTTACGGGACTTTTGTCGCACGACTTTTTCATGGAGTACTCTCACTTTAGGGATGTTCATTATAAGACATCGGGAATGGACGCAATAGTTTTTAATATAAACAGATTTCATCTTATAAACGAGCTTCAGGGGAGGCGTGCCGGCGACGACGTTCTCATCAAGATTGCGGAGAGTGTAAAGCAGATTGCCAAAGAAAAAGGAGGAATCGCAGGCCGCGGAGGAGCGGATGAGTTTCTTTTATACATACCAAGCGGATCAGATCCCGAAGAAATGTTAAAGGAAATCGGTTCAGGACTTGAATACATTCTTAATAATTCCAGAGTTTACCTCAGAATGGGTATCTATAAAAACGTAGACATGGACATTACTGTAGAGCATCGCTTTGATAAAGCAAGGGTTGCCTGCAACAGCATAAGAGGCAATTACAATATTCAGATGGCTGCTTATGATGATACCATGCATAAAAAGGAAGCTTTGGACTTAAGGCTTGTGAACGATATGGAGGCTGGTATAAAAAACAGACAGTTCAAGATTTTTTATCAGCCAAAATACGCCATACAGGGAGAGCGGGATTCACTCTACAGCGCTGAGGCACTGGTCAGATGGGAGCATCCGGAGCTGGGACTGCTTCGACCCGACAGTTTCATTCCGCTTTTTGAGGATAACGGACTTATTCATAAACTTGATCATTATGTGTGGGATGAAGTGTCAAAACAGGTGGGTGAATGGATTGTCAAATATGATATTAAAATTCCTGTTTCCGTAAATGTTTCCAGGGTAGATATCGGAGTCCCGAATCTTGAGGAGGAAATCTTTACAGTGGTGCAGAATAACTGGATTTCTCCGGGGATGTTGAATCTTGAGATCACGGAGTCAGCCTATACAGAAAATTCTGACCAGATCATTACTGTCCTTAAGGCTCTGAGGGAAAGAGGCTTTGCAATAGAGATGGATGATTTCGGAACAGGTTATTCATCACTAAACATGATAACCTCAATTCCTTTGGATATTTTGAAACTTGATATGCAATTTGTAAAAAATATTCATGAGGGCAACAAGGACATGAAAATGGTGGAACTCATGCTGGATGTAGCAAGGTTCCTCAAGGTCAAGGTAGTTGCTGAAGGGGTGGAAACGAAGGAGCAGTATGACCTTCTTAAAAATGCGGGTTGCGATGTGATCCAGGGCTTTTATTTTTCAATGCCATGTCCGCCCGAGGAATTTGAAAAACTGATTGAAAAAGAAAATGAAGAATTAAATGCTGAGGTTCAGGAAGCACTTAATAATGGGTAACGGAACAGTAAATATATATGCAGATAAGAATATGTGTTTATGGAGGGTATTATGCTAAGCTTAGAAATTTTAAACGAATTTGGGGCGGATACAAAAGAGGGAATGGCAAGATGCCTTGATGATGAGGAATTCTATCTTGAACTTATACCTGAGGCCCTTGACAGAACGCGATATGAGGATTTGAAAAAACTTCTGGATGAAAAGAAAATTCCGGAAGCTTTTGAAGCAGCCCATGCACTTAAAGGCGTGTTGGGAAATCTGGCCCTCACACCGATTTATGATCCTACAAGTGAGATGACGGAATTCCTTCGTGCGGGAACTGATATGGATTACACAGAGCTTATTACTAAAGTGATGGCTGAGCGTGACAGGCTTTCTCAGATGATAGGAGAATAAAAAGTAAAAAATACTTTTTTTTCCTATATGTAGCTTTGATTAGGGCAGGATTAGTTATATAATGGAAACTATAAATGAACATACAGTTCCCTTTTTGAAAATATAAAAGTTTTCTAATGAGAAAACGATGTACCGGTGCTTGACAGTAGCACTAATGCTGATTGGGATGAAATAAAGCAGGAGTAAAGGATGGACAACAAAATACTTCTTATTAGCAGTGGGTCCACATTTATGGTTAATGCCATAAATAAAAACCTGACGGAAGCGGGATTGGAGGTTATACCAACTGAGCCCAAGGTAAATATGCTTGATAAATACAGGAAGGAACCGAATGTGTTTCTCTTTTATCTGGGGCCTTTTGTTGATGAAATTCCCGATGCACTTATTTACCTGAGGGATATATGTGTTGAGAATGAGAAAATCCTATGCATGATAGGCGATGCTACGGAGTATGACATTATATTAAAGACTATTCCGGGCGACCTGATAGCAGAGAAATTTGAGAGACCGCTTGATATAAAAAAGGTGACCGAGAGAATGCGGGAGCTGTGCCTTTTCAATGACGAGCTTTCAAGAAGGAAAAACATATTGCTTGTGGATGATGACCCGACTTTTTTGAAGCTTGTAAAAGGGTGGCTTGATGAGGAATACAAGGTAACAATCGTTAATTCCGGAATGCAGGCTATTACATATCTTGCGACAAATACCCCGGACCTTATCCTCCTTGATTACGAGATGCCGGTAACATCAGGGCCACAGGTTCTTGAGATGATAAGAAGTGAAGGCAGGACACAGGGCATACCGGTCTACTTTCTCACCGGAAAGGGAGACAAGGAGAGCGTCATGAAGGTGGTGGGGCTAAAACCAAACGGCTATCTTTTAAAAACTATGCCAAAGAGTGAGTTGCTTCAGGCAGTGAGGGACTTTTTCGTAACGAGTAAGAAAATATAATCAAATGGAGGCCACATGAACGAGACAAAGGTTAAGATTTTAGAAGCGGTTCTTGATGAATTCAAAGCAAAGGGATCCAAATTTACCATGGATGACGTGGCTGGAGACCTTCATATGAGTAAGAAGACCATATACAAGGAATTCGATGACAAGGAGAAAATTTTTGATGCACTTGTAGATTACTGCTTCGATTCAATCAAGCAGAAGGAACAGGAGATAATGAATGACGCTTCTCTCTCAACAATTGAGCAGATTGAGCGTATAATGATTTGCATGCCCGATAAATACAGAGACGTTGATTTCCGAAAGGTTTTCACGCTTAAGGACAAATATCCCAAGATTTATATCAAGGTTCAGAACAGACTTGAAAATGATTGGGAAGATACGATTGAGCTTATAGAAAAAGGAATCAGAGAGGGTGTTATAAGACCTCTTCCTATTCCTGTAATAAAAGCCATGACGGAAGCATCAATTGAGCGGTTTTTGAGTTCAAATGTGCTTATAGAGGGTAACACAACCTATGATGATGCCCTGAAAATTATGATAGACATTATAATGAGAGGAATTTGCGTAAGATGATCATAAGGAAGGACAATATTTTTTTACTACAGACTAAAAATAGCAGCTATTTCATGCAGGTGCTGCCTTCAGGTCATATAGAACACATTCATTACGGAGCTTCACTGATTTCTGAGCTTCAGTATGAGGAAATTCTTAAAAACGAGGAAGGAGAGTCTGAAGTACTTTCCGAGATGGCTAAGGTCCTCGAAATAAAGCATAAAAATGAGGGTGGAAACATGGTAGTGTATTCGCCCGAGGTTTATCCCATGTGTCTTGAGGTTATGCCCCTTGAGATGTCTGGGTTCGGAAAAGGTGACATCAGAGAGCCTTTTGTTGAACTTACACATGCGGACGGAGTTACCACCTGTGACTTTCTATTTGAAAGCGCAGTAATTTCAGATGAGATAACACCCCTGGAGACACTCCCTTGCTCCTATGATGACGGAAAAAGAGATGGAGTTGCCGAGATGGGAACGGATGCCGTGATTCCTGCTTATATGGCAGATCACGCAAAACAGCTTGTCATCACCCTTAAGGAGAGGGAGTATGACATCAGACTTAAGCTTATATATAAGGTTTATCCTGAATGCAATACTATAACAAGAAGCAGTAAGCTCATAAACGACAGTAATGAAAAAGTCCGTATAGACAGACTTTTATCAAATCAGATAGATTTCCAGCAGACAGGCTTTAAACTAACAAGCTTCCACGGAAGATGGGCAGATGAGATGGGTGAAACTTCATCCGTATGTAAGGCAGGTAAAGTAGTAAACGAGGAGCTTGCAGCAGGAGAGTCAGGCAGCAGAAGCAATCCTTTCACTATGCTGAGCATGCCTGATACCACGGAAACAGCGGGTGACTGCTATGGCTTTAACCTGGTTTACAGTGGTAATCACTATTCATCACTTTCATCAAACGGTACCTTCCTCAGCAGATTTGTGAGTGGTATTCAGCCTGTAGGCTTTGAATGGAACTTAGAGCCCGGCGAAACCTTTGAAGCACCGGAAGCTGTAATGACTTATTCAAAAAAAGGCTTTGGCGGAATGAGCCGCAGCATGCACGATTTTGTAAGAAAGCACATAGTGCGCGGCACCTGGCGCGATAAGGAACGACCTATCCTTATCAATAACTGGGAAGCAACATATTTTAATTTCAATCAGAACAGCCTTCTTAGAATTGCAAAGGAAGCAGCAAAGGCAGGGATTGAGCTTTTCGTTCTTGATGATGGGTGGTTTGGACAAAGAAACGACGATCACGCAGGTCTTGGCGACTGGGTTGTAAATACAAAGAAACTCCCGGACGGTTTAAAGGGACTTGCTGAAAAGATAAATGCTCTCGGAATGAAATTTGGCCTCTGGGTTGAACCCGAGATGGTAAATGAAAATTCCGATCTTTACAGAGCACACCCGGAATGGGCTGTAAAGGTCCCGGGACATCATCATTCCGTTGGAAGAACACAGATGATCCTTGATATGACAAGGACAGATGTTCAGGAATATATTATTGATGCACTTTCAAAGGTATTTTCATCTGCGAATATCTCATATATTAAATGGGATATGAACAGAATTTTCTCAGACAGATTTTCACTTGAGCTTCCGGCTGAGAGAATGAAGGAATTCCAGCACAGATACTATATAGGCCTCTACAGGGTTATGAAGACACTTACGGAGAAATTCCCGGATATTTTGTTTGAGGGATGCTCCGCAGGCGGTAACAGATTTGACCTTGGAATTCTTTCGTACTTCCCGCAGATTTGGGCAAGTGATGATACTGATGCTGTATGCCGTATGGATATTCAGAGAGGTTACAGCTATGGTTATCCTGCAAGCACGCAGGGTGCGCATGTTTCGGCTGTTCCGAACCATCAGACTCTTCATGTGGTGCCTCTTGAAACAAGATTTTCAGTGGCGGCATTTGGATGCTTTGGCTACGAGCTTAATCTGGGAGAACTGTCAGATGAGCAGAAAAAGCAGGTGGCAGACCAGGTAGAGTTTTATAAGCAGTGGAGAAAGGTCTTCCAGTTTGGAGATTTTTACAGACTTGATAAATACCGCTTTATGGTTGTGTCAAAGGATAAGTCTCTTGCGGTTGCTCTTATTTTCCAAAAGGAGAGCAGACCAAACAATGACTATCTTGCACTTAAGACCATGGGACTTGCGGATGATAAGGTATATGAGGTCGCAAACCGCCAGATCAAGATTAATGTGAAGGCTTTCGGAAGTCTGATAAATACCATGGCACCTATTCATGTAAAGCAGGATGGAATAATTCACGGTATTATTGCGAGACATTACAAGATGCATGGTGAAAAAGATGAGGCTGTGGCAACGGGTAGTCTGTTAAACAGCTGCGGTGCCCGTCTTAATCCCGACTATGGCGGAACAGGTTACGGTGAGGATACACGCATGTTCCGTACAAACGATGCGAGGCTTTATGTTTTTGCTGAAATAACAGAGT
The DNA here is from genome assembly GCF_000703165.1 of Butyrivibrio sp. AE3004. Classification (NCBI taxonomy): domain Bacteria; kingdom Bacillati; phylum Bacillota; class Clostridia; order Lachnospirales; family Lachnospiraceae; genus Butyrivibrio; species Butyrivibrio sp. AE3004. The sequence continues at coordinate 2,376,836 of NZ_JNLQ01000002.1, read as the reverse complement.
AATAAGAGCCTTTTCCTTATATGAGGATAATTGTATGCCAGACTATGTTATCAGTTGCTGCTCTACTTGTGATCTTAATCTGGAACATTATGTAAAGAGAAATATCAAGGTTGCCTGTTTCCATTTTGAAATTGATGGAAAGGAGTACCTTGATGACGGAGAATTTCCGATAAATGATTTTTACAGTGCTATGGCAAAAGGAGCTATGCCAAAGACATCCCAGATCAATGTGGATGAGTATATCAGGCATTTTGAACCTTTCCTGGAGGCAGGAAAGGATATTCTCCATCTGACACTAAGTTCCGGAATATCGGGAACGATCAATTCGGCAAATATAGCGGCGAACGAACTGAGGGAGAGATATCCCGGCAGAAAACTTTATATAATCGATTCTCTTGCGGCATCATCGGGCTACGGACTTCTTGTAGACACTGTCTGTGACCTGCGGGATGAAGGCATGAGTATCGACGATCTGAAAAAATGGGTGAAAGGCCACCGCCTTGAATTAAACCACTGGTTTTTTACCTCTGACCTTACTCATTTTGTCAGAGGCGGACGTATATCCAAAACAGCCGGTTTTGTGGGCGGAGCACTGAAAATCTGCCCTCTTCTAAATGTGGATTTTGAGGGGAAGCTGGTTCCCAGAGAAAAATACCGCGGGATTGATAATGTGATTCACGCCACTGCTCTTAAAATGCAGGAAAATGCAAAAGGCGGCGCAGGCTACAACGGAAAATGTTATATATCTCATTCTGCCTGCATGGAGAATGCTGAAAAGCTTATCAAAGAAGTTGAAGTACTGATTCCTGCCATGAAAGGTAAAATCAGGGTGTATGATGTCGGAACTACTATCGGAAGTCATACAGGGCCAGGTACGGTTGCACTTTTCTTTTGGGGGAATAATAGAGAAGATTAAACGAAAAACAAGCCATCAGGTACCATTATGGTGTTTGATGGCTTTTTTACACAGGAAAAGACCATGAGAACTCTTGAAGAAAAATATATTAATTTACAAAACATAATACGAAACTATGACAGACTTGCAATTGCCTTTTCAGGCGGAGTAGACTCAACTTTTTTACTTAAAGTGGCAAGGGACGTTCTTTTGGATAATGTGGTAGCCATAACTGCCAGGTCAGTCTCTTTTCCGGAAAGAGAGCATAAGGAGTCGGAGGATTTCTGCAAAGTAAGTGGCATAAAGCAGATAGTTGTGGATGTTGATCAGATGAGCATAGAGGGCTTTAAGAATAATCCGCCGGACAGATGTTATTTATGCAAAAAAGTAATCTTTGAAACTATAATAGAAAGCGCAAAACAACTGGGAATAGATGTGGTAGCAGAGGGGTCAAATGCGGATGATGTCTGTGACTACAGGCCGGGGATGAGAGCAATTGCCGAACTAAAAGTAAAAAGTCCATTGAAGGAGGCCGATTTAAGTAAGGATGAGATAAGGACTCTTTCAAAAGAACTGGGCCTTCCGACCTGGTCGAAACCCTCCTTTGCTTGCCTTGCTACAAGGTTTGTCTACGGACAGGAGATAACCGAGGAAAAGATAAAGATGGCAGGTAAAGCTGAAGAACTTCTTTTTGATCTTGGTTTTACGCAGGCAAGATGCAGAGTCCATGAGAATATGGCGAGAATAGAAATAATGCAGGATGAATTTGAGAAGATCCTTCAAAATGATATCAGAACAAGGATAGCAAAAGAAATTAAGGCACTTGGGTTTTCTTATGTTGCTCTTGATCTGCAGGGCTACAGGACAGGAAGTATGAACGAAACCTTGAATATTACCGGATGATAAAACATAAACGGAGATACAATTTATGGATAAAAAAGAAATGGAAACTCTTCTGCTTAATGTGGCAGATGGCTCAACGTCAGTAGAAGAAGCATTAATAAAATTAAAGGAAGCTCCTTTTGATGACCTTGGCTTTGCCAAACCGGATTATCACAGGGCAGTCAGGCAGGGAGCGGCAGAAGTGATCTACGGTGCAGGCAAGACCCCTGACCAGATTCTTGGAATTACAAATAGTTTAAGGGAGCACGGGCAAAAGACGGTGCTCATAACAAGGATGAAGGCTGAGGCAGCAGCTCTGCTTAAAGAAAATATCCCGGACTTTACTTATGACGAGCTAAGTCATATAGGGATTGTCGGAGAACTTCCAAAGAAAGACGGAAAGGGCAGGATTGTTGTAGCAACCGGCGGAACAAGTGATATTCCTGTTGCCGAAGAAGCTGCAAAAACTGCAGAGGTTTACGGAAACGAGGTCGTTCGTCTATACGATGTGGGAGTGTCAGGGCTTCACAGGCTTTTAGGGCATATGGATGATATCATGTCAGCAAAAGTCATAATTGCAATTGCCGGAATGGAGGGTGCGCTTGCAAGCGTAATAGGTGGCCTTTCTGACTGCCCTGTAATAGCTGTTCCGACAAGTGTTGGATACGGTGCCTCCTTTGGTGGGGTAGCAGCACTTTTATCCATGCTTAATTCCTGTGCCAGCGGAGTCAGCGTTGTAAATATCGATAATGGTTTCGGGGCAGGTTACCTCGCATCCATGATTAACCATCAATAGACTTGATAAAGCTATTTTTATAAATTTTTCAGTGATTTTTTTAATAAACATTTAATAGGAAGCTAATAGTTACTTAGCAGTAAATTTACCCCTTTTTCGTACAATAATTATATATGGATTTTATGTTGTAAAATTGCGGAAATGTTGGGTGAGATAATGAAAAAAAGATTGGTTCTTGCCGTTTCGGTGCTTTCATTATTGGGAATATGCTTTGCTATTTTCTATCAGGTAGCTAATTTAAAGCTCCTTGACAGGAGAGGTCTGCGCCAAAAACACGGAGGAACCGTAGCTATTGAGGAGGAGGAGACTCCTTTGAGTGATGATTTTGATGATGAGGATTTAGGAGACGGTTATGTAAGAGACGGAACTGATTACAATGCTCCGAAGGAAATTCAATCCTCTGATATAACCTCATTTTTCTGTGCGTTTTCAACACTTTATGAAGATGAAACCCTTACGATGGGTAACAAGAGATATGCTCTTAAGGCTGACCTTGACGGAGATGTTGTCAAGGGTTCTTTTGCTGCGTGGGATTATGATGATTCCGATGAGAGAAGATTTGAAGCCGATAAGAGCTTTATGAAGGAACTTCAGGAGATTATAAAAAACAATAATATTGTCCAATATAATGGACTTGATTCAGAGATAAAAGGAATTCCCGATGACTATGGGGCAACAATAAGTGTAGTCTATGAATCAGGTGAAAATATTTATGCAATGGATAATTCCGATAACTTCCTTCCTCCCGATGCTGAGGACTTGCTCGTACAACTTTTTGCGGGTGCATGTGCCAAGGGAAATGAGGTTATAGGAGTCAGCGTTACCGAGCATTTTGAGGCCATGAATGTCCCGGATGGAAGCGGCTTTATAAAGTTTCCAATTCTGACTATCGGAAGAAACGATGTTTTCGGTGAGACCGATGACCTTAAATATCCTGCTGAGGATGCACTTAGAGATACGATAGACGCTGTTAATTCCAAAGAAGCAGATGAAGCAAGAAGCAGTGCGGGAAGCTTTGGAAAGGGGAGCTTTGACCGGGGACTGTATTATGATGCTGACTGCTTTGTGACAAGAAATGATACGGAAGTGGTATCATTCTACGTAAGAGCCTGCGACTATGAGGATATGGAGCAGAGCGGTGAAAATACATTTGTCAGAACCTATAATATTGAAGCGGAGAATGGTAAAATCCTTACCTTCAAGGATACCTTCAAAAATCTGAAAAATCTGCCCGGTATTATTGTCTCACTTTTAAAAAAGGAATATCCTAAGCTGGATTTTAATGATAATGCAGAGGAAAGTATTTCCGAATCCATAGATGATAATGACGGTGATGTATGCTTTGCACTCGGAAACGGATTTGTACATATTTTCATAAATGAGTATGTGGTAAATGACAGGGCGGGTGCGTATCATCTGACGCTAGCAGTCTCTGATTATCCCGGACTTATCAGTAATTTTTATGTAACCTGTCCGGACAATTCTCTTACAAGACTGGATTATAATACCGACTACTTTATAAAAAAGGATAAGTCCTTTAGAATGGAATGTTATGAGGCCCCGGGTGAAGAGGATGTTTATTGGAAGGGAATCGTGGGGGACAATACCTATGAAGCCACTTATTACGGACATGCACCGGAGGCTTACCTTGCAAGAAAAAACAAAAAGAATTATCTGTATCTCAATCTTCCCACGGGAGATGTCAGCTTCCACGGAATTATCTATGAGATAAAGGATGATGGTATAGAACCTGTTCCCGAACAGGGAGATATGAGCATGACAATCGCTGACAACACGACGCTTGATCCGGACTATTTTCTCATGAACATAAATAATGTAATCGATGGAACGGTCTGCTTTATGTATCCCACAGGGGCGTTTAAAATCGATGATGACGGCTTCCCCGTAAGCGTGGCAAATGAGTATAAGCTGTCAGGCTCAAGGGTAAAAATAAAAGAGAGCGGACGCTATAACCCAAGAAATATAGAGGATGCAGCAAATTCAGGCGGCATGTTTTACGTGACAGAGGACACGGAGGTTACTCCGTATGCAAGTGATTTAAAGAGCTACATCGACTTTATTACAACAGACGAAGAGGAGAGCAGAATCCTTCGATTTACCATAGACAGCTTCTCTTCTGACATGAAACTTGATAATTTTGGAAAACTTGAAGATGTTTTTAAGGAATAAATACTATTAACCTGAACTTCTCAGCTCTGTTTTCAATGTGATAAGTTAAGGTTATTTAAATCTATTTCGCACAATTTAATTAAATATTGTATACTAAAAAAGGTACTATAGGGTTTGATAATCGTAGAGTACCTTTTTCTATAGTTATAAAGAGGAAAAGTAAATGAATTTTGGCTTACAGATACAGAAACAGAATTATGACGAGCTGTGCTTGAAATATCGGGAGATTGAGAAGATAGCGGTTGACCTTTTGAGAAAGGAGCTGAAAAAGTCCAAGATAAATGTTATGCAGCTTCCGCATAGGATAAAGACCTGGGAATCCGTCGAGGGAAAGATGAGCGAGAAGCAGAATAAATACTCGAGAATTGAGGAACTGACGGACATTCTCGGAATCAGAGTGATCTGCTATTTCCTGTCGCAGGTGGATGAGGCTGCAAAAATAGTTGGAAGACTTTTTGAGATTGACAGAGAAAATTCCAGTGACAAGAGGGAAGAAATATCACCGGACAGTTTTGGTTATATTTCCCTTCACATGATATGTACCCTCCGAAAGGATATGGGATATCCAAAGGAGCTGACGGATCTGAAATTCGAGGTACAGCTGAAAACAATTCTACAGCATGCATGGGCTGAGATAGAGCATGACCTTGGTTACAAAACGCCGCTTGAAATTCCAAACAGCATGAGGCGGAATTTTGCAAGAATTGCAGGACTTCTCGAAGTTGCTGATGATTATTTTGAGAATCTAAAGAACAACCTTGAGGAGTATGAGATTAACACTCTTGGCAATATCAAAAAAGATATCGCAGATGATATGACCATAGACAGGCTTACGCTTAACGCCTATGTGGAATACAGCAGTGTGATGAAGAAATTTTACAAGGATATGCTTAAAATCACAGGCGGAAAAGTTATTATCGTTGGAGCTGAGGATTATCTTCAGATGCTTAGCAGCCTGAATTTAAAGACTCTCGGTGATATTCATCAGCTTATAATCGATGAGCATGATCACGCTCTGGAGCTCTTAAAACATGCGCTTTTGTTTTCAGATCTTGAAAATATAACTTCTAATGCAGCTCTGTTTTACCTGTGCAGAGCAAAAGTAATATGGGGCGATTATACACAAAAAGATATAAAGGATATTTTCAGGAATGCTATTGAGGATTTCAAAAAAGCAGACCAACATACAGAAACGATACTTGGCCTTAGAGAAGAGATGAAGGTGAAAAAGGATGAAGACACTATACATTGAATGTAAGATGGGAGTAGCGGGAGATATGCTCTGTGCAGCGTTGCTGGAGCTGTGCGAAGATAGGGAACGGGTACTTAGAAAACTTGAGGATATGGGAATACCCGGAGTTACTTTTTCGTTATTAAAATCTGAAAAATGCGGAATCACCGGAAGTCATCTTGAGGTAAAAGTAAACGGTGAGGAAGAGGAAAGCATAGACGTAGATGGGCATGAACATGACCACGGCGGTCATCATCACCATGCTCATGACCACGACAGTGACCATCATCATGATCACGGCGCTGACCATCATCATGGACATCACCACCACAGAGGACTTACCGATATTGAAAATATCGTAAATTCACTCAAAGCAGATGATGAAGTGAAGTCCGATATAATGGACATCTACAAACTTATCGCCGAAGCGGAAAGTAAGGTTCACGGGCGGGAAGTTTCGGAGATTCATTTCCACGAAGTAGGAAGTATGGATGCAGTAGCTGATATTGCGGCGACCTGTTTTATTATACATGAATTAAAACCGGATAAGGTAATCGCTTCACCTATACATGTGGGAAGCGGACAGGTGAAGTGCGCTCACGGAATTTTGCCGGTACCCGCACCTGCAACAGCTTTTTTGCTTAGAGGAATACCAAGCTACAGCAAAGATGTAAAGGGAGAATTATGTACTCCCACGGGAGCGGCTATTGTCAAATTCTTTGCTACAAAGTTTGGTCCTCAGCCTGTTATGAGTGTGGAGAAGATTGGCTACGGAATGGGTAAAAAAGATTTTCCTCAGGCTAACTGTGTAAGAGTAATGCTTGGAGATACTACGGCTTTCGATGATGTATGTGCTTCCGAAAATAAAGCATTTTGTATAGATGAAAGCAGTTCATTACAGTCAATGGACATTTCGGATGAGGAGATCAACAGCACGCCTACGGATACCATAACAGAGCTTGTCTGCAATCTCGATGACATGACTCCGGAGAGGATAGGTTTTGCTACTGAACGTCTTATGGAAGAGGGAGCGGTTGATGTATTTACAACGCCCATAGGCATGAAAAAAAACAGACCCGGAATAATGCTGACTGTTCTGTGCAGAGAGTCCATGAAGGATGATCTTGTAAGAAGTATTTTTAAATACACCACAACTATCGGAATCAGAGAAAGTATCTGCAAAAGATATATCCTGAACAGAGATGAAAAGAAGATTAAAACTCCCGAGGGTGACATCAGGGTAAAGTGTGTTTACGGCTATGGGACTCATCGCGAAAAACAGGAATACGATGACCTTGCAAGGATTGCAAGACAAAAGGGTACATCGATAAAATAATATTTCGCAGTTTTTGTGGATTAGGGCATTCTTAAAGATAACCCGTAGGAATTAGCGAAACGTAAAATGCCATAACAGACGTTTGCATAATCATAAGTTTATGGTATGCTTTCTATGCAGCTTGGAAAAGCTTGGTAATACAGATTTAAGTTGTATGGAGAGAGGGAAGTATGGAAAGAAATTATATTGGGAAATGTCCTAAATGTGGAATGGAGATTTATAGTGAAAACGGAATGGCAACAAGATTTTGCACACATTGCGGAACCGCACTTGGAACAAACTATGGGGGAATGGCAGTAGCTTATATGGAAAAGGAAGAGACTGCTGAGCAGAAGACTGCGCAGGCAGAGCCTTTTAAGGCGGACAGCAGCATTCCCGGATTTGATGTAAGCAGTAGTGCCGGATTGTATTCCTTTAAGCAGGAAGAAATCAACGCAAAGAAGAGAAGAAATGCTGCGATGTTTGCAGGCGGAATTGCCGCAGTTGTTATAAGTGTTGCAGCCCTCGGGTTTACTACCTTTGTAGGTAAAACAAGTTATCCCGAACCGACAGTTGTAACGACCAATGAGCCAGAACCCACACAGGAAGAGCCTGTAACTGAAGAGCCTGTAACCGAGGAACCTGAGACTGAAACTAAAACGGTCGCTACAAAACCTGCGCCGACAAGTATTGATCAGTTATCGGACAAAGAAAAGGAAGCAGTCCGTAAGGCAGAGCGCTTTCTTGATTCCATACCATACTCCAAGGCTGAACTTATTGAGGAGCTTCAGGACGAATACTACGGATTTACAGAGGAAGAGGCAACAAACGCAGTAGGATACATGGAAAATGCAGGACTTGTTAACTTCTATGATGAAGCTGCAAAGTGGGCAAAGAGCCTTAGTGAGAGTACTTCATTTTCAAGAGCAGAGCTTATCAGAATGCTTTCCGGAGAGTATTCAAGCCATTATACTAAGGAGGAAGCTGAATACGCCGTTAAGTATGTTGAAGACAACGGTTTAGTTGACTGGAATGAGATGGCGAAAAAGGAAGCTGAGATTTACACCAGCTTTTCATATAAGTATACAAGAGAGGAACTTATCAGCCAGCTTATGGATGGTAATGATTTTACTCAGAGCGAAGCAGAATATGCCGCAGATGCACTCGGCTTTTAAAAAGTAAGCTTATCAATACCCGCTTTCGGAAATGTCCGAGGCGGGTGTTGTAGTGTATGCAGAAAATATTGATAAGGGAAAAGAACATGGTAAAAATAGATCTTATAACAGGATTTCTTGGATCCGGAAAAACAACTTTTATAAAAGAATATGCAAAATATCTCTTAAGCAAAGGAGAGAAAATCTGCATTATTGAGAATGATTACGGTGCCGTAAATATCGACATGGTCCTTTTGCAGGATCTGTTTGGCGATAACTGTAATCTTGAGATGATCGTGGGAGGAGACGGGCAGGAAGCACACAGAAGGCGCTTTAGGACCAAACTTATTTCCATGGGAATGAGCGGATATGACAGAGTGATCATAGAGCCCTCCGGAATATATGATGTGGATGAGTTCTTCGATGTGCTTTACGATGAGCCACTGGACAGATGGTATGAGATAGGTAATGTCATATCGATAGTTGACTCCGGTACGGTGACAAAGCTTTTTGACATGTCACGCTATATTTTCATGTCGGAGATAGCCTGCGCAGGAAAGCTTGTAATCAGTAAGCTTGTGCAGGGTTTTTATTATGATGATAAGGGTATTTGGAGTGAATGCTCCGGAACATCTTTAAATTCATCAAAAACAAAAGAGCTTCTTAAAAGTATAAACACCATAATGTCAGATTTTAATACAGGGATATCATTTACCGAAAAAGACATAGTGGCTAAGCCTTTTTTAGAGCTGACAGACAGGGATTTTGAGGAAATAGAAAACTGCGGCTACAGACATGCGTCCTATGTGAAGCTTCCGCTTTCGGACCGTGAATTTACACCTCTTTTTTACTTCGATGTAGAAATGTCAAAGGAAGAGTTAATGGAGAAAACCGCTAAGCTTTTTGCGGATGAAAAGGCAGGACATATCATCAGGATAAAGGGCTTTGTGAAGACAGGAGAAAACTCACAGGCAGAGATTAATGCCACAAGAGAAAAAACGCAGATAAATCCTGTTATCAGTAGCAGAAATGTTCTTATAATAATCGGAGAAAATCTGAACAGGGAATATATAAACGAAGCCCTTAAAGATTATTGCTCGGTGGTATCTTTGTGATGTAAAATTGTGGAAGTTCAGCTTTTATTATGGACATTTTGTAATAGCTGACATTTGAGGAAAAGCAGAAAGGAATAAATATATATGAAGGCAAAATTTTCATCATATCTGACAGACCTTGCCCCGGCTTTAAAAAGCCTTATAGCCATGTTGTCAAAAGACTATGATTATGTAAGTGTGCTTGCCAGCGATTCCAAAGGATTTTCAATCCAGGCAACACAGAAGAGCAAGGCGATAACAGGAGAAAATATGACAACGGAGAGAGGCTGCGTTGTCAGAGTGTGTAAGGACGGCCTGTACAGTGAATATTCTTTTAATAAGCCTGATGAAGATATCAGCAAAATGGCTAAGAAGCTTAAAGGAATCCTTGACGATCAGCTGAGTATTATCAGGAAAACAGGCACAGAGGTTTTTGATACTAAGGTTCTTGATGATGAGCCCTGCGAACTTTTTGTTGAGATGGAAACCGATATCATGCCGGAGGATGTTGATCTTGGAGCGCTTATGGAAAAACTCCAGGGATACAGCGACGAAGCGGTCGCACTTAAGGATTACATGATAGATGCGCCGGTTTCAGCCAAGTCAACTCATGTCTGCAAGATGTTCCTTACAAAGAACAGAGATATGCGCCAGAGCTATGTTTACACCGAGGGTTCAGTTCTTGCGATCGGCGCAAAGAACGGACGAAACACCATGACTGTTGAGGGGGTTTCCGGACGCACAGGTGCAGGTATCCTTGATGGATTAAAAGATAAGGTTTCCGTAGCTGTTCAGGATGTGGGAGATATGCTTGATGCGTCACCGGTCGTTCCGGGCGAATATGAAATAATAACAAGTCCTGAGGTTACCGGACTTATTGCACACGAAGCCTTTGGACACGGTGTTGAAATGGATATGTTTGTGAAGGGCAGAGCTCTCGGAGCAGAGTATATTGATAAGAGAGTTGGTTCGGATCTTGTTTCCATGCATGAAGGTGCAAACTGTGTGGTTGATGTTGCAAGCTATGCTTTTGACGACGAGGGTACCCTTGCGGGGGATGTTACCGAGATTGACCACGGAATATTGAAGACAGGTGTCTGTGATGCTCTTGCGGCATTGCGACTCGGAATAAAGCCCACAGGCAACGGCAAGCGTGAAAACTTTGAGCACAAGGCTTACACGAGAATGACAAACACCATGTTTGACAGCGGAAGTGATTCCAAGGAGGACATGATCGCATCTGTGAAAAAAGGCTACTATCTTGAGGGTATGTTCTCCGGAATGGAGGATCCTAAGCACTGGGGAATTCAGTGTATAGTTGCCAGAGGCCGTGAGATCATAGACGGCAAATTTACAGGTAAGGTTGTTGCTCCTGTTGTTATGACAGGTTATGTGCCGGATCTTCTTGGGTCGATCTCCATGGTCAGCACAGACCGGGAGTCCTTTGGAAACGGTGGCTGTGGAAAAGGACACAAGGAATGGGTTAAGGTATCGGATGGTGGCCCATATCTCAAGGCAGTTGCAAGATTAGGGTAAATAACTGAAAGGACAAAACAATGACGGACAGAATAATAGATATACTCAGATCATCATCAGCTGATGGCTTTGAGATTACAGACACAGTGACACTCGGGTATGAGTTTTACTTCATTAAACACAGACTTGATCAGAACAGAGTACGTGACGTAGAGCATATAAATGTTAAGGTTTTTAAGAAGCTTGATGACGGCAGGATGCTCGGAAGCGCTTCGGGAGAGATATATCCCACACTTTCCGATGATGAGATAAAAGAAGAGATTGATAAGCTTATCGGAAGAGCGGAGAATGTTAGAAATCCATATTATGAGCTGTGCAAGCCTGAGAACTTTGAGGCTTCAAAGGACAGCGATGCAGACGTATCTCAGATTGCCGAAAACTTTGTTCAGGCTATGAAGGAGCTTCCCGAAACGGATACGGAATATATCAATTCCTATGAGATTTTTGCTGAGAAAAACAAGAGAAGATTTGTTAATTCGGAGGGGATTGACATAACCTTTGAGTATCCCTCATCAATGATCGAGGTTGTAGTTAACGCTAAGGATGCTGAGCACGAAATTGAGCTTTACCGTATGTACAAGGCAGGAAGCTGTGATAAGGAAAGTCTGAAAAAGGACATTGCTGAGGTTCTTAAATACGGAAAAGACAAGCTTATTGCAAAGCCTACTCCGAAGCTTGGAAAGGTAGCAGTTGTTTTCCCGACAAGCGATGCGGTTCAGATATACAGCTGGTTTGTTGAAAAGTGTAACGCAGGCTTTATTTACAGCAAGTATTCTGACTGGGAGATAGGAAAGGATGTTGCTCCGAAAGCAGTGGGAGATAAGGTGACCTTAAAGTCTGTAAAGACACTTCCCAACTCATCAAAGAAATTTGATGTTGATGAAGAAGGCGCTGTAATAAAAGATATGACAATACTTGAAAACAATGTTCCGAAGACCTTCTTTGGCGGAAGGAGATTCAGATACTATCTTGGAATCAGGGATTCATATATGGCTTGCAATTTCGATGTTGAAGGCGGAAGCAAAACGTCAGATGAGATCAGAAGCGGTAAATATCTGGAGATAGTCGAGTTTTCCGATTTTGCTGTTGATGCTATTTCCGGTGATATGGCGGGAGAGATAAGACTCGGATATTACCATGACGGCGATAAGGTGACACCGGTATGCGGCGGTTCCATTTCGGGCTGCATGGAAAACTTCGTTAACAAAATGTATATGTCTAAGGATAAGAGACAATATGATAACTTTAATATACCTGCGCTTACGAGACTTGAAAATGTAAGTGTAACCGGAGTTGAATAAAAAACATATGGGCGGACTTGTAATTTTCGTTCCGCCCATTTATTATGTTTTGTTGTGTGTCTTTTATGATATGATGTACTAAGGTCATAATGAGATTTGGTTGTTGACCTGTATATCAGATTTTTGCCTGTACTTATGGGGGTAATGTGGTGAAGAATTTAGGAGAAACACTTAGAATGACACAGACCGGATTTCTTACGTCTAAATCCGGTAAGACTTTTATCAGGATTTATTTTTCAAGACGAAGGAATCTTCATGAGGATGATACCGCCGAGGGAATAATTCCCGGCTATAAGATTCTTAAATCCGACGGTTTTGCTGAAGATGAGATAGCAGCTCTTGAATTTTACATCAAGCATAATCGTGAGGAGATTGTTAAAAGGGCCAAGACACTGAGCAATCCGCTTAACTGGCTATGAAAATGGAAGGACGTACTGACAGGTACAGAAAGAAGAGGTAACAGATGGCACTTATTAAGAAGCCCGTGACGGGAATGAAGGATATACTTCCGGAAGAGATGAAGCTAAGGGACTATGTGATCGGAGTAATAAAGGAGACTTATGCAGGCTTCGGATTTACATCCATTGATACACCTTGTGTTGAGTCACTTGCAAACCTTAACAGTAAGCAGGGTGGAGAGAACGAGAAACTTATCTTCAAGATCATGAAAAGAGGAGAAAAACTCAAACTTGATTCTGCCAAAGAAGAGAATGATCTTACCGATTCCGGACTTCGCTATGACCTTACTGTTCCGCTTGTAAGATACTATTCAAATCATCAGAATGAGCTGCCTTCACCTTTCAAGGCACTTCAGATGGGATATGTGTGGAGAGCCGACAGACCGCAGAAGGGCAGATATCGCCAGTTTATGCAATGCGATATCGATATTCTCGGAGAGCCTACAAATCTTGCTGAGATCGAGCTTATCCTGGCGACAACTACAACTCTCGGAAGGCTTGGTTTTAAGGGCTTCCAGATCAGAATAAATGAGAGACGTATGCTCAAGGCTATGGCCGCTTACAGTGGATTTCCCGAGGAGAGCTATGACTCAGTTTTCATAACACTTGATAAGATGGATAAGATCGGACTCCAAGGTGTTGCAGAGGAGCTTGAAAAGGACGGTTTTGCAAAAGAGAGCATAGACAAATATCTTGATCTTTTCAAAAATGTTGAGGGTAAAGGCGCCATTGAGGGAATAAGATTCCTCGCTGATGAGTTGGGAGAATTCCTTGATGCTGATGTTAAGGAAAATCTTGAGGAGATTATTTCAAGCGTTGACGCTACAAAGAGTGCAGAGTTTGAGCTTGTTTTCGATCCTACACTTGTACGCGGAATGTCTTACTACACTGGAACAATATTTGAGGTTGCAATGCCTCAGTACGGCGGAAGCTGTGGCGGTGGCGGAAGATATGATAAGATGGTAGGCAAATTTACCGGACAGGATACACCCGCATGCGGTTTCTCAATCGGCTTTGAGCGTATCATCATGATCATGATGGACGAGGGCTTCAAGATTCCGGATGAGAAGGATAAGGTTGCTTTCCTTGTAGAAAAGGGTATCGGTGGAGAACAGCTCTCAGGAATTATTGCAGAAGCACAGAAGGAGCGTGCTGAGGGTAGACAGGTTCTTGTTGTCCGTATGAATAAAAATAAGAAGTTCCAGAAGGAACAGCTTACCGCGCAGGGCTATACAGACTTTAAGGATTTCTATAAAACAGAACTTAAGCATTGATCAGAGTACTAAACGACTGATTTTTTGATGGCAATGCAGCTTCACTTAATAAGATATTTTCAGATCTGGTGAATTCTGCATTGCTTATCGGTCAGTCTGTGTTTAATCTTGATTGACGATGGACTTTAATTCCGGGTATAAAAAATGAGAAATACAAACAAAAAATATGAGATAGATATGACTAAGGGGGCTCTTCTTCCGAAGATTCTCCTTTTTTCCGTTCCACTACTGATTTCAAGTGTACTGCAGCTGCTTTTTAATGCTGCCGATATCGTTGTTGTGGGACAATTTTCAGGAGATCAGACCCTCGGAGCAAACTGTGTGGCGGCTATCGGATCGACAGGATCTGTTATTAATATGCTTCTCAGTGTTTTTATGGGATTGTCCGTCGGAGTTAATGTGCTTGCCGCAAGATATTTTGCCGGCAAACAGAAAAAAGAGATGGAGGAGACTGTCCACACAACCATAGCACTTGCTCTCATAGGCGGAGTGATCATCGCTGTCATAGGATTCATTGCTGCAAGACCTATTCTTGAACTCATGGGTTCTCCTGAGGAGGTTATAGGTCTTTCAACTGTTTATATGCGTATATATTTTATCGGAATGCCGGTAACAATGTTGTATAACTTCGGAGCTGCAATCCTGCGTGCGGCAGGAGATACCAGAAGACCGCTGTATTACCTGATGAATGCCGGTGTTATAAATGTGATACTGAACCTGATTTTTGTAATGGGATTAAAGATGAATGTTGCGGGTGTTGCGCTCGCTACAATCCTTGCCCAGGCGGTTTCGGCATTTTTAATATTGAAGGCGCTTGTAAATACAGAGGAAATTTATAAGCTTGATCCGAAGAAAATCAGAGTTAATCCCGATAAGGCAAAGAGAATAATAAGAGTGGGACTTCCTGCAGGCCTTCAGGGAACCATCTTTTCATTTTCAAATGTCCTGATCCAGTCTTCAATAAATGAGTTTGGATCGGTGGCAATGGCAGGAAGTGCAGCCGGAGCAAATCTTGAGGGCTTTGTATACATGGCAATGAACTCGGTTTACCAGGCATGCGTATCCTTTACCAGCCAGAATGTAGGTGCGAACAAACCGGACAGAATCGGTAAGGTCCTTAGAACCTGTCTTGGAGTTGTATTTGTCGTGGGGCTTTCAATGGGTAATCTGTTCTACCTGTTTGGAGAACAACTTGTGGGCATTTATACAAAAGAA
Organism: Butyrivibrio sp. AE3004; assembly: GCF_000703165.1. Lineage (NCBI taxonomy): Bacteria > Bacillati > Bacillota > Clostridia > Lachnospirales > Lachnospiraceae > Butyrivibrio > Butyrivibrio sp. AE3004. The sequence continues at coordinate 2,361,495 of NZ_JNLQ01000002.1, read as the reverse complement.
CCCGCTACAATAGAGTACGGCGTTCAGAGAATGGCAGTTATCTGTACCGTATATTTTCTGTGCGGATGCATGGATGTAATCTGCGGAAGCTTAAGAGGAATGGGATATTCGACAGTTCCGATGATAGTATCGATCATTGGTGCCTGCGGACTTCGAATCGTCTGGATACTTACTGTTTTCAGAATGTACCATGACCTTACGGTTTTGTATATTTCATATCCTGTAACATGGTTCATAACCGCCTCTGCGCATCTTATAAGCTATTTTATCATCAAGAAAAAGGTTGTCTCAAAAATGGGAGACGGAAAGGCAGTAACCGCATAAATGTCTAAATATAAAGCAGTAATATTTGACCTCGACGGAACACTTTTATATACCCTGGAGGATTTGAAAAACAGCGTGAACTTCGCATTGGAGAAGAATGGATTTGAAACCTGTACTTTATCGCAGATACAGTACAGAGTCGGAAACGGGGTACAAAAACTTATGGAGAGGTGCGTGCCGGATGGCCTTTTAAATCCTGCCTTTGAAAAAGCATTTTCCGATTTTAAGGAGCATTACAAAATTCATTGTAATGACAACAGCGGCCCCTACGAGGGAATCCCCGAGCTTTTGAAAAGACTTAAGGAAAGCGGATATAAGCTTGCAATAGTTTCCAATAAGTTCATGGATGCCACAAAGGAGCTTTCCGAGCTGTATTTTAAGGATACGATAGATGTTGCTATTGGAGAGACAAAGGATATCAGAAAGAAACCTGCTCCGGATACCGTTATTGAAGCAATGAAGATTCTTGGAGTTACAGCCAAAGATTCGATTTATGTCGGAGATTCGGATGTTGACATAAATACAGCCAAAAATTCAGGAATGCCCTGCATAAGCGTAGCATGGGGCTTCAGGACCAGAAAAGAGCAGGAAGAAGCAGGCGGAACGATTTTTGCCGATACACCAACGGACGTTTTTGATATAGTAGAGGAAAAGAGATAATAAAGCGGCCATAGTCCGATAAGAGTCAGATATAAACTATTGTTTATAGAGGAGGATAATAACTTGCAACAGAATATAATACAGACGATCATTTTGATTTTTCTTGTATTTTTATCTGCTTTTTTTTCATCTGCGGAAACAGCCATGAGCTGCGTCAGCAGGGTCAGGATAAAGACTCTTGCTGAGGAAAACAATAAAAGAGCCATGGCGGTGCAGAATATAATAGACAATTATCAGGATATGCTTTCTGCAGTCCTTATAGGTAATAATATTGTTAATCTGTCAGCTTCTGCGCTTGCAACAATCTATGTTCAGAGAATCTGGGGAGACTGGGCAATCAGTATCGGTACAGGCGTTCTCACTATTGTGGTTCTTATCATAGGCGAAATTATCCCCAAAACAATAGCAACTACCTACGCTGAGGAAATGGCGCTTTTTTATGCAAGAATAATCCTTTTTATCATGAAGGTATTAACTCCCGTTATCTGGATTGTTAACACTGTCGCAGATATAGTTCTTAGTATTTTGAGAGTTGATAAAAACAGTCATCAGCTCATGACGGAAAAAGAATTAAAGACTTATGTTGATGTAAGCCATGAGGATGGTGTTATCGAGAGCGGCGAAAAAGAGATGATCTACAATGTGTTCGAGTTTTCGGATGCCGTTGCCAAGGATGTTATGATACCAAGAATTGATATGAGCTGTGTGAGCTCCGATGCGGAATACCATGAGGTCATGCGTGTGTTCAAGCAGGAGATGTATACGAGAATTCCGGTATATGAGGATAATCAGGATAACATAATCGGACTTATAAATATTAAGGACATGGTTCTGGTTTCGGATAAAGACAATTTCAAGATCAGCGATTATCTGCGTGAAGCATATTATACCTATGAATACAAAAAGACGGCGGATCTTCTTATGGAGATGAGAAAAAATGCGCAGAATGTAGCATTTGTGCTTAGTGAATACGGCGCTACGGTGGGAATGATAACTCTTGAGGACCTGCTTGAGGAAATTGTCGGTGAGATACGTGATGAGTATGACTCCGATGAAGAAGAACAGATAAGAGAGCTTGGTGACGGAAGATTCCTTGTGGAAGGAAATATGAAGCTCGATGATGTAAACGATGCTTTGGGAACAGCTTTTGAATCAGATGATTATGATTCCATCGGAGGCCTTATGATCGAAAATCTCGACAGACTCCCGAGGGGAGGAGAGACCACCAGGCTTGAAAACGGAGTTGAACTTACAGCCAGCGCCATCAAGAGAAACAGAATTACAGACGTTCTCGTTTATATACCTGAGGGGGCTTTTGAAATGAAGGAAAACACTGCTGAAAGTGAGCAACCTTCAGAAGATAAGTAAGAAAAAAAATCTTTTCCCGAGGCATAAATTATGATATACTTTTGAACTGTGGAAAACTGTTGTTTTTCAGTATTAATCCTGTACGAAAAGGAGACGAGATATGAAGCACGTAAAGACACTTGCAACAAGAAATCTTAAGGAGTCTATGAAGAAGGGCGGCTGCGGCGAATGCCAGACATCTTGCCAGTCTGCATGCAAGACTTCATGTACTGTTGGTAACCAGAGCTGCGAGCAGGTTACTAATAAGTAATTGTGTGTTTAACTAAATAGTTTAATAAAACAGGCAGCGGCCATGCCGCTGCTTGATTTATGAAAACTATGTTAGATGCATGAATAATTCAAAATTAGAAAAGGTAGTGAGAATTTTATATGGTACATGCATACAAGAACAACGGATATGATATTGTTCTGGATGTAAACAGTGGTTCCGTTCACGTTGTGGATGACATTGTTTTTGACCTAATCCAACCCGTGGAGGAACAATTGATAAGGCGCTTTAAGTCTGCTGATATTACTGCAGAGGGCGCTAAGGACGTTGATGACGAAAAGCTTTGTGAGGAGCTTGTTTCTGAGCTTTCAGAGAGCTTCGGACAATATGATAAAGCAGATTTGAGCGATGCTATATCAGATATTTTAGAGCTCAGAAGAAACGAAGTCCTTTATACGGATGATGTATATGAGAACTACGTTGAAGAATTCAAAGAAAGAGACACAGTGATCAAGGCGCTCTGCCTCAATATCGCACATGACTGTAATCTCAGATGTAAATATTGCTTTGCGGATGAGGGAGAGTATCACGGAAGAAAAGCCCTTATGACTGAGGAAGTCGGTAAGGCTGCTCTTGATTTCCTTATTAAGCATTCCGGTGGCAGAAAAAATCTTGAGGTTGATTTCTTTGGCGGAGAACCGCTTCTTAACTGGGATGTTGTTAAAAAGATAGTTGAGTATGGGCGTAGTCTTGAGAAAGAATACGATAAGAATTTCAGATTTACTCTGACAACCAACGGAACTTTACTTACAGACGAAATACTTGAATTTGCCAACAAGGAGATGGGTAACATCGTCCTTTCCATAGACGGACGTAAGGAAGTAAATGATAAGATGCGTCCGATGCGCGGAGGTCAGGGAACCTACGACAATATCGTTCCTAAATTCAAAAAGGTGGCAGAGAGTCGTCACCAGCTCAGATACTTCGTGAGAGGAACTTTCACGCACAATAATCTGGATTTCTGTGAGGATGTTAAGCACCTTGCGGATCTGGGATTCAAACAGATATCGGTTGAACCGGTTGTGGCTAAACCGGAAGACTGGTACGCTATTAAGGAAGAGGATATTCCTTATCTTTGTGATCAGTATGATGAGCTTGCCAAGTTCTATCTGCAAAGACAGAAGGAAGGAAAGGGCTTTAACTTCTTCCATTTCAATATCGACCTTGAAGGAGGTCCTTGTGTTGCCAAGAGACTTTCAGGATGTGGTTCGGGATGTGAATATCTTGGGGTAACTCCTTGGGGAGACCTATATCCCTGCCATCAGTTTGTTGGTAACGAAGACTTTATTATGGGGAATGTTTTTGAAGGAATCACAAGACCCGATCTTCAGAAACAGTTCAAGGAGAGCAATGTGTACTCGAGACCAGAGTGTCAGAAGTGCTTTGCGAGATATTATTGCAGCGGAGGTTGTGCTGCAAACGCCTACAACTTTAATGGTGATATAAATACAACCTATCATACGGGATGTGAGCTTCAGAGAAAGCGTGTTGAATGCGCGATCATGATTAAAGCCGCACAGGCCGAATGAATATAACGGAGGGTGAGAAAATGAAAAGAGTAAAATCAGTAATCGCTTTGCTCGTGGCAATTTTGCTGCTTGCGGGTCTGGGGTATACTTCGGTGTATGGCCTTGGAAGCGAGAAATCAGGATCACTGAAGAGCATTAACCTCGGACTTGATCTTGCGGGTGGTGTCAGCATCACTTATGAGGTACTTGGAGATGGTACTCCCAGTGCTGAGGACATGGCAGATACAATTTACAAGCTCCAGCAGCGTGTAGATCAGTACAGCACAGAGTCACAGGTTTATCAGGAAGGTTCAAACCGTATTAACATCGAAATTCCCGGTGTTACAGATGCGAACAAGATCCTTGAAGAACTTGGACAGCCCGGTAATCTGTACTTTATAGCACAGACTGATAGTGAGGGTAATGAAAACTATACATATAATTCCGGCTTCACAGTTGATGAAGAAGGCAATTATGTTCTTAACGAAGATGGCAAGATGGGATATGTTCTCAACAAGACCATCGAAGAGCTCGAAGCTGACGGATCAATCGTCCTTAAGGGTGAAGACGTAGCTGAGGCTCAGGCAGGTTATCAGAATTCAGGTACTGCCAATACTCAGGAAGTTGTTGTTTCTCTTGATTTTACAGATGCAGGAAAACAGAAATTTGCTGAGGCTACCAAGAAGGCTTATGCTAACGGCGAGTCAATCGGTATCTACTATGACGGTGAGTTTATTTCAGTTCCCACCGTTCAGGCAGAGATTACAGACGGTAGAGCGGTAATTACCGGTGAGGAATCATTCGAATCAGCATCAAACCTTGCATCTATGATCCGTATCGGTGGACTAAAGCTTCAGCTTAACGAATTACGTTCAAATGTAGTAGGTGCTCAGCTTGGTTCAGATGCTATCCACACAAGTATGATCGCAGCCATTGCAGGTTTCATTGCAATTATTCTGTTTATGATCATCTTCTACAAGCTTCTCGGTATAGCAGCAAGTATAGCTCTTATGTTCTATTGTGGATTGGAGATCCTTCTTCTTTCAGCATTTGAGATTACACTTACACTTCCCGGTATCGCCGGTATCATCCTTTCAGTAGGTATGGCGGTAGATGCTAACGTGCTTGTATTTGCCCGTATCAGAGAAGAGATAACAGGCGGTAAGGATGTTAAGGCTGCTATCAAGACAGGTTACGGAAAAGCTCTTTCAGCTATCCTTGACGGTAACATCACAACACTTATTGCAGCTGCAATCCTTGGACTTCGCGGAACAGGTACTGTTAAGGGATTTGCTTCAACACTTGCACTTGGTATCATTGTTTCAATGTTCACAGCTCTTTTTGTTACAAGAGCGATTTCAAATATCTTCTACGGACTTGGACTTGAAGATAAGAAGTTCTATGGAAAAGCAAGAGAAGTTAAGCTTTTAGACTTTACTACAAAGAGAAAGATGTTCTACGGAATATCTGCTGCCATTATCGTAGTCGGATGTATCTTTATGGGTGTTAACGCCGGACGCGGAGAAGGCGCATTCAACTACAGCCTTGATTTCGTTGGTGGTACATCAACAAGCGTAACCTTTAACGAGGCATGGACAACAGAGAAGCTTGACAGCGAGATCGTTCCTAAGATCAAAGAGCTTACAAATGTTGATTCAGTTCAGGTTCAGACTGTTGCAGGTTCAAACCAGGTAATCTTCAAGACAGCTACACTTACAATTGATCAGCGTGAAGCAGTTGATAACATGTTTAAGACAGATTACTCTGTACCTGCTGAGAACATTTCAGCTGAGAGTATCAGTTCAACAATCAGTAACGAGATGCGTGCGGATGCAACATCAGCTATGATAATCGCACTTGTTCTTATGCTTGCATACATCTGGATCAGATTCAGAGATATCAAGTTTGGTGCTGCTGCTATTATTGCTCTTGCACATGATGCACTTATTGTTATTACATGTTATGCACTTACAAGAATTCAGGTCGGTGGTACATTCATCGCAGCAATTCTTACAATAATCGGTTATTCAATCAACGATACAATCGTTACATTCGACCGTATACGTGAGAATCAGGTATTCCTGAATCGTCAGGATCAGCTTGAAGAGCTTGTTAATAAGAGCGTAAGCCAGACAATTACACGAAGCTTGTTCACTTCAATAACAACCTTCATCATGGTTCTTTCACTGTTCATCTTCGGTGTGCCGGATATCCGCTTCTTCGCTCTTCCTCTTATGGTCGGCGTTGTAGCAGGAACATATTCATCAATCTTTATCGCATCACCGATATGGCTTGATCTTAAGAAAAAGTTTACTAAATAATTTTGATGAGTGGGGCTGTCGCTGATTGCGGCAGCCCTTATTTATCTTATAAGAAATTACTCCGTAATGGACAAGGCTTTCGCAAAGCAAAAATCATACCAATTATCAATGAGGATTAACATGGCAAAATGGTTAGAAACTAGAAAAAGCGCAGATTTTATAAAGATAGCTAAGAAGCATGGCATTTCTCCCATAACAGCGAGAATTCTTCGTAACAGAGAAGTGTACAGGGATGATGAGAATGATGATATAGATATGTATCTAAGTAGCGATGAGAAGTATCTTCATGATCCCCATCTCCTTAAGGACATAGATAAGGCTGCTGAGATAATGAAGGAGAGAATTAAAGCGGGTGACTCCATCAGGATAATAGGAGACTATGATGTTGATGGTATTTGTTCATCATATATTCTGCTCTCGGGATTAAAGCTTTGCGGTGCCTGTGTGGATGTTGTACTTCCACATAGAATACAGGATGGCTATGGGCTTAGCGTTTCTCTTGTTGACAAGGCACATGAGGATGGTAAGCAGACAATTATTACCTGCGACAACGGAATAGCTGCTCTGGACCAGATTGCTCATGCTAAAGAACTTGGGATGACGGTTATTGTTACCGACCACCATGAGGTTAGTTATTCGGAGGATGATAAGAGCAGGATGATCCTGCCACCGGCAGATGCGGTTGTTGATCCGAAGAGACGGGACGAGTCTTATCCCTTCAGCGAAATATGCGGAGCAATGGTTGCATATAAATTTATACAGGTACTTACTGAAAAGATGGGAATCAAAAATGACCTGACTCTTGAACGCTTTTTTGATGAGATGACCATATTTGCCGGCTGGGCAACTGTGTGTGATGTAATGCCTTTGAAGGATGAAAACAGAATTATCGTTAAGCGTTCCTTTAATGCAATAACCAGGACAGAAAATGAAGGACTTCGAGCACTCTTACGTGCTAATGAAATAGACCCTTACAGTGTGACCTGTTATATTTACGGCTTTGTAATCGGACCTTGTCTTAATGCAACGGGTAGACTTGACTCAGCTATGAGAGGCCTGGAGCTTTTGATGGAAAATAATCCCTCCGCAGCTGCAGAGATCGCGCTTGAACTTAAGGAACTTAATGACAGTCGTAAGGATATGACTCAGGAAGGTAAAGATGAAGCAATGGAGCTTATTGCAAAATATGAAGGTAACCTTCCGGATGTTCTTGTGATTTATATGCCTGAGCTTCATGAATCAATTGCGGGAATTATAGCGGGAAAGGTCAGAGAAGAAGTAAACCATCCTGTTATGGTGGTTACGGATACTAAAGATCAGATGGTAAAAGGATCGGGGAGATCCATAGAAGCTTATCATATGTTTGAAGCACTGAGTGAATGCAGGGATCTGCTTACAAAATTCGGTGGACATAAGATGGCAGCAGGCTTTTCGCTTAAAAAAGAAAACCTGGAGGCATTCAGGGAGAAACTTAATGCTAACAGTAAACTGGAAGAAAAGGATTTTGTTGAAATACTGCATCTCGATATGGTACTTCCCATCAGATATATAAATATGGAGCTTCTTAAGGAAATAGAGAGACTTGCACCTTTTGGACAGGGCAATCCCGAGCCTTTATTTGCTGCGAGAAATGTAGAGCTTGTAAAGGGAAGGATCATGGGCAAAAACCAGAATGTAGCTAAGCTTACAGTAAGAGACGAAGAAGGTCAGCCCTATGAAATGATGGTGTTTGGAAGTATATTTGATAAATGGAATGAATTTCTTGATGTTAACTTTGGTGCAGATAATCGAGAAAAGCTATATAATGGGGGATGTAATGAAAAAATGACAGTTAATATTGCTTATCAGCCAAAGATAAATGAATTCAGAGGTGAAGAAAGTATTCAGATCATTTTGAAAGACTTTTGCTAAAAATTTCTCTATAAACCACAAAACACACGCTCGTAAGCGTGTGTCTGCGGTTTCTTATGAGGGGGAGATAGTTAGTTCATCAACTATCTTGATAATAATATACATTTTAAATGTGAACTGTTTGTGTTCAAAAACTTAAGAAAAACAGTAGAATTATTTATGATTTTATTAAGAAGAGGAGAGAAGGATATGAAACTCGAGAATCTGCTAAAAAACTTAAAGTATGAGGCTTTTATCGGGAATTCCGATAAGAAGGCGGATGTTTCCTGTGTGGAGATAACCAAAATCGTAAGGGATAATCGTAAAATTACAGAAGGATGTCTTTTCTTATGTATAGAAGGAATGAATTTTGACGGACATTCTGCTGCAAAGGAAGCCGCTGAGAACGGGGCTGCGGCAATTGTTGTGGAAAAGGAAGTTGAACTTCCCGAAAATACAGACATGGTAGTAGTTAAGGTGGATAGTACCAGATATGCTATGGCATTTATTTCCGCAGAGTGGTTTGGCAATCCCGCAGAGAGCTTAAAGACAATCGGCATAACAGGTACAAAGGGTAAAACAACAACAACCTACCTTATAAAGAATATGCTTGAAAATGCAGGTCATAAGTGCGGACTTATAGGAACGATCGAAGTTATCATAGGTGATGAGCATATTCATTCGGAAAATACCACACCGGAATCCTATGATCTTCAGCAGTATATGCGCAGAATGGTAGACGCCGGCTGCGACAGCGTGGTTATGGAGGTTTCATCTCAGGCACTTATGCTTCACAGAAGTCAGGGCTTTATTTATGACATCGGTGTATTCACAAATATTGAGGCTGATCATATCGGACCCGGGGAGCATAAGGATTTTGAAGATTATATGCACTGCAAAGGCCTTCTGTTTAAACAGTGCAGGGTTGGAATTGCAAACGCTGATGATCCCCATATGGAGGACGTTACAAAGGATCACACCTGTGAACTTACCACTTATGGTTTTTCCGAGAAGGCAGACCTTTGTGCCATAAATCTGGCTTATCTTCATAAGCCCGGTGAACTTGGAGTAATGTTTGATACAAAAGGAATTATTGAGATGCATGCTCAGGTTCCTACTCCCGGCAGATTCAGCGTATATAATGCACTTTGCGCAATTGATGTTGCTAAGCAGCTTGGATGTGACAAAGAGGTTATTGCAAGTGCTCTTAAGAAGGCACATGTAAAAGGCAGAATAGAGATGGTCAAGGTTTCGGACGACTTTACTCTGATGATTGACTATGCACATAATGCAATGGCGCTAAAGAGTCTTCTCAGTACTCTTCGCGATTATCATCCGACTCGTTTGATATGTGTGTTTGGCTGCGGCGGAAACCGTTCAAAGCTCAGAAGATTTGAAATGGGTGAAGTGAGCGGAAAGCTTGCTGATTTTACAATAATCACTTCGGATAATCCGAGATTTGAAGATCCTATGGATATCATGAATGATATTGAAACAGGAATGAAGAAAACGGACGGCGAGTACATCAAGATTGCTGACAGAAAGGAAGCTATCCGTTATGCAATAGAGAACGGTGAGAAAGGTGACATTATCGTTCTTGCCGGAAAAGGTCATGAGGACTATCAGGAAATCAAGGGTGTTAAATATCCAATGGATGAAAGAGTTCTTATTCAGGAGATTTTAAAGGAAATTCAGGAAAAGGCTTGATGGAAAAAGGGAGTTACTCTTTTGCAAACATAATAATCGATATCTCCCACGAAAAGGTGGACAGACCTTTTCAGTACAGAATACCCGAAAAGCTGCAGGGTAAAATAGAGCCCGGGAGCTGTGTCAGCGTGCCTTTTGGAAGAGGGAATACCAAAAGATGCGGTTATGTATTGGAGATTACCGATGTACCGCAGTTTGATCCCGAGAAGACCAAGGAAATACTTGGAATTGAGGAAGGCGAGATGTCTGCTGAGGGCATCATGGTACAGCTTGCAGCGTGGATGCGCAAAAATTACGGCTCGACTATGATAAATGCCCTGCGAACGGTTATTCCCGTCAGAAAAAAATCCAAGACACTACTGCGCCGTTATATTAAGCTTGGTGTGAGCGTAGAGATGGCTACGGATTTTTATGATAGCTGTGTAAAAAAGCATCAGGTGGCAAGGGAAAGAGTGCTTAATGCCTTACTTGAAAACCCTTCGGAGAGAATCCCCTATGAGCTTGTGACAGGAAAACTAAATGTAACTGCCCAGGTAATCAGGGCGCTTTCCGAAAAAGGCATAATTATTGTTGAGAGCGAGGAGTATTACAGAAATCCCGTAGGGGATGTTAGTGCGTCCGGGAAACAGATAACCTTAAGCACAGAGCAGGAGAATATAGTAAGAAGTGTGATCTCCGATTATGATAACGGAGTAAGGCAGACCTACCTTATACACGGAATAACCGGAAGCGGTAAGACCGAAGTATATATAAAGATGATCGATGAGATCATTGAAAGAGGAAAGCAGGCAATTGTCCTTATTCCTGAGATTGCACTTACTTATCAGACACTCATGCGCTTTTACAGGCACTTTGGTGAGAGAGTTTCGGTTATGAATTCAACTCTCTCCCCGGGAGAAAAATATGACCAGGCAAGGCGTGCAAGCGAGGGCGATATTGATATTATCATAGGTCCGAGATCTGCACTTTTTACTCCTTTTCCAAACGTGGGCCTGATCATTATTGATGAGGAACATGAGAGCTCCTACAAGAGTGAGACCATGCCCAAGTATCACGCAAGGGAGACCGCAATAGAACTGGCAAAGCTTGTTCCAGGTGGTGCGAGTGTGGTTTTGGGATCAGCTACCCCTTCACTTGAAGCATATTACAGAGCCATGAAGGGTGAGTATAAGCTGTTCGAATTAAACAGGAGACTGACGGGAGGAACACTCCCGGAGGTTGAAATTGCTGACCTTAGGGAAGAGCTAAGGAGCGGGAACAGGTCAATTTTCAGCAGAAGCCTTCAGGAAAAAATACAGGAAGCTCTGGACATGGGACATCAGATCATGCTTTTTATAAACAGGCGAGGACTTGCGGGATTTGTATCCTGCAGGTCATGCGGCTATGTTTTCAAATGCCCGCACTGCGATGTGTCTATGTCTGAGCACAGAGGAGGAATGCTTGTATGCCACTACTGCGGTTATACTCAGCCTGTTTCCAAAAACTGTCCTGAGTGCGGTTCAAAATATGTTTCAGCTTTCAGGGCGGGAACGCAACAGATTGAAAAAGAAGTAAACAAGATTTTTCCTAAGGCAAGAGTCCTTAGAATGGATGCTGACACTACAAGGACAAAAGGAAGCTATGAAAAGATACTGTCGGCGTTTGCTTCCGAAGAGGCGGATGTTCTTGTAGGAACTCAGATGATCGTGAAGGGGCATGATTTCCCAAATGTTACAGTGGTCGGTATACTTGCTGCCGATATGTCTCTTAATGCGTCGGATTACAGGGCGGGTGAGAGAACTTTTCAGCTTTTGACTCAGGCTGCGGGAAGAGCCGGAAGAGGTACTCATCCCGGAAGCGTTGTGATACAGACCTACCAGCCTGACAACTATGCGATAATAAGTGCTGCGGCCCAGGATTATCAGTCTTTTTATGAGGAAGAAATATCCTACAGGAGTCTTCTTAGATATCCACCGGCTGCGCATATGCTTGCTATACAGATTTGGGCGAAGGATGAAAACTTCGGGAAAGAAAGGGCAAATAAGCTTCGTGCCTATATCGACAGAATGCAGATTTTGGGGACTGTGATCATAGGACCTGCTTTTGCAGCCATAAGTAAGATAAATGATATTTTCCGAATGGTCATATATGTGAAGCATGAGGATGACAAAGCACTGACAGAAATAAAGGATATGCTGGAGAAGGTTCTTAATGTATGGGAAAGCAAGGGCGTTATGCGCTATCTTCAGGTTCAGTTTGACTTTGATCCTATGAATTTTATGTAGCCGGGTGTGTTACCAAGAATAATTGCAATTAATGACATCTGTGATATACTAAGGTACTAATCATGGATAAAGGATAAACATAATGGAAGCACAGAAAGAAAGGTGAAAAAATGGCACTCAGAGAAATTAGAGAATACGGTGATGATGTACTTGCACGCCCTTGCAAAGAGGTTAAGGAGGTAACTCCCAGACTTCGCGAGCTTATAGAGGATATGTTTGATACGATGTACGATGCGAACGGTGTTGGACTTGCTGCACCTCAGGTCGGCATCTTAAAGAGAATAGTAGTTATTGACTGCTCACCTGAGGGAGATGATCCTCATCTTCTTATCAATCCGGTGATCGTTGAAACAAGCGGAGAGCAGACTGGCTATGAAGGATGTCTTTCACTTCCCGGAAAGTCAGGAGTTGTGACCAGACCTAATTACGTTAAAGTCAGAGCCTATGACATAGATATGAAGCCTTTTGAACTTGAAGGCACGGAGCTTCTTGCAAGAGCTATCTGTCATGAATGCGATCATCTTGACGGACATATGTATGTTGAGAAGGTTGAGGGCGAGCTTGTAAATAACGAAGACTTACAGAAGTCTGAAGAGGAAGAGTAATTTATTTACTTTTATGAAAAAAATATGAAAAGAACTAAGAATAAAGGCGGCAATATCGGTATTATTGTCGCAATAATTATTGGATTGCTTGCGATTATTTACCTTGGAATATCGTTTTATTTTACGGGGCATTTTGCCTTTAATACTTATGTAAATGATATTCCTGCATATAAGATGACTGCAGGTGATATAGAAAAAGAGGTTACGGACGGACTTAAAAAATACTCTCTTACAATTCATGCAAGAGGGGATATTACTGACGTTATTTCTTCCGAAGATATCAGCCTTTCTTTGCGGATGGACGACCAGTTTGAGGATGCACTTAAAAAGCAGAACGCATTCCTCTGGCCGGCAAATCTCTTTAAGGATACCTACATCACAACGGATAACATAGTTGTGTATTCAAGGGATGTGGTTGAAAAAAAGATAAATACTCTGCAGCTTCTTAACGCAGCAAATATTATCGAACCGGCAAATGCCTATATTCCTGAGGCTTCAGGGGAAGATGGTTTTTATATCGTTCCCGAGGATCAGGGACGTTCTCCCATTAGAGAAAAGGTTGTAGAAAAAATATGTGCGGCATTGGACGTTCTTGAAGGTGAGGTTACAATAGATGATGAATGCTATAACACACCTGAAATTTACTCCGATAATGCTGAGCTTAATACTTTCTGCAATAATCTGAATACATACTGTAAGGCGCAGATAACCTATGAATTTGGTGCGGATACCGTTGTAGTGGATGGTACTAAGATCAGGGAATGGTTAAATATCAACGGAACAGAGGTAAGCCTTGATGAGGAAAAGGTAAGAGAGTTCGTTAACAGCCTTGCAAAACAGTATGATACATTCGGTAAAAACAGAACCATCACTTCTCATAGCGGAGAACAGGTTACTGTTACGGGCGGTGATTACGGCTGGTGGATGGACAGAGCGACAGAAACCACAGAACTGATAGCAGCAATCAAGAATGGTGAAAAGGGTGTCAGGACACCTGTATATTTTGGAACAGCAGCGCAGTACGGCGAAAATGACTGGGGTAATTCCTATGTTGAGATCGACCTTACCGCACAACACCTCTGGGTATATCAGGACGGAGCTATGGTCATGGACTCTGACTTCGTTTCCGGATGTGTAAATAAAAAGAGAACAACTCCGCGCGGATCATATGCGATTACCTATAAGGAGCGTGATGCGACACTTGTAGGAGAGAACTATTCATCTGCTGTCAGCTACTGGATGCCTTTTAATGGTAATGTCGGTATGCATGATGCCAGTTGGAGATCTCAATTTGGCGGATATGATTATATTCTGAACGGATCTCACGGGTGTATAAATCTTCCTACTGCAAATGCAGAGAAGATTTATGAAATCGTTAGTAAAGGTGAAGCGGTTTTTGTCTACGGTGGAATAACAGATCCTGTTCCGGTTGTTGAACAGGAAGTAGTTGATCCGAACACAGGAGAAGTTAAGGTAGTCAGAAAACCGGTAATAAACGGTAAAATTGCCGGTACCGATACACCGGCAAACACCAATGCACCTGCAGCTGAAAGCACACCTGCAGAGAATCAGGCAGCTGAAGCACCTGCCGCTGAAGGGGCAGCTACCGATACAGAAACATCCGAAAATGCAGGGGCAGAGGCCGCTGCGCAGAATACGACACCTGAAGCATCTGCAGAAAGTGCAGGACAGGCTACGGAAAATCAGGCACCTGCCGCTGAGAGTGCTCCCGCAGAGGATCAGGAACCTGCAGCAGAGAGTACTCCTGCAGAGAATCAGGAGCCTGCAGCAGAAACACCCGCAGAATAAAATAGGAATCACTGAGCTGATGCATTTTTTATGCCTCAGCTCTTTTTTTGTGTTTCATACGAGGAAATAGCTCCGCTTTCCTATTTTTATATTTTGAAAACAATTAGCGAACTTAATATAAATTTTAGATTTTATTTATATGAAATAACGATAGTCGAAACTATAATTGTATTTAAAGAATGGGTAAGTATATGTAATATTTATGGGGAATTTTATATGTATTATTCCGGAATCGGGTTATTATCGCTAGCACTTTACGTTATAATGAATAACAGAATATTAAGATCCTTTGGAAATAAAGATATGCTGAAGGAAGCTGTTGCATACAGACATTTTTTGTATAGCGTGATTGTGTATATGATTACGGACAGTTTGTGGGGAGTTATGTATGAGTTTTGCAGTGTAGGTGTTGTCTATACTGATACTGTTGTATATTTTATGGCAATGGTGTTGTCGGTACTTGTATGGTCAAGATTTGTGGTGAAGTACCTCAAGAACAACAATATTTTTGATACTCTTCTTAACATAGCGGCATGGCTTATGGTTGCCTTTGTCTTTTCATGCCTTGCAGTAAATCTCTTTAAACCGGTTCTTTTCTCATTTACCCCTGATGGTGTTTATATTCCTGAGCGTTTGAGATATGTCTTTTACGGTTACCAGATAGTAATGTTTGCGCTCACAACGATATATACTTCAGTAATTTATTTTTGTTTGGCTAGAAAAGATAAGCGTCATCATCTGACAGTTGCAATATCAGGATTTACAATGACGGTATTTATTTGGCTTCAGACATTGTTTCCGCTTGTTCCATTCTATTCTGTAGGATGCTTACTTGCAGGAGCTCTTATCCATAGCTTTGTATCAGAGGAAGAACTTCAGAAAAAGAATAATTTACTTGCACAGGCACTTGATGAAGCACAACAGGCAAATAAAGCCAAAACTGTGTTTCTTAAAAATATGAGTCACGAGATAAGAACCCCCATAAATACCATTCTGGGTATGAATGAGATAATTCGCAGGGAGAGTAGTGATGAGAAAATAATCTCATGTGTAGATAATATTGAGACAGCAGGTTCAAATCTTCTTGAAATAATAAGCAGTATTTTGGATTTTTCAAGGATGGAATTTGGTAATACTGAGCTTTTAAATGAGGAATATTATGTCGCAGATCTAATAAACAGCGTCCTTAATCTGACAAAGCATGGTGCCGAGGAGAAAGGCCTTGAGCTTCGCTTTGAAGTTGACCCTGAAATTCCTCAAAGACTTGTGGGCGATGAATTAAAAATCAAACAGGTAATTTCTAATCTTCTCAATAACGCTGTAAAATTCACGGAAAAAGGTAAGATCACCTTTAGGGCAAATCTGATTTCCCAAAAAAAGGAGCAAGTGAAAATCCGTTTTTCTGTAACTGACACCGGTATCGGAATAAAGAGTGAGGACAAGGACAAGCTTTTTACAGAGTTTGAGCGTCTTGATACAAAGAGGACAAGGTCAATCGAAGGAGCAGGCCTGGGGCTTCCGATAGCTGCCCATTTACTTTCACTTATGGACTCAAAGATTTCGGTTGAGAGTATATATGATATGGGATCAGAATTCTCTTTTGAACTGATTCAGGAAACTGTTGATGATGCTAAAATAGGCGAGCAGTGGATGGAAAAAGAAACATCCAAGGCAAGTGGCAAGGAAAAGACCAAGATAAACTTTACATCACCTGAGAGCCGGATTCTCCTTGTTGATGATACGCCTCTTAATCTGGAGGTAATCTGCGGTCTTCTTGCTCCGACAAAGATAAAGATTGATACGGCTACAAGTGGTGCGGAAGGAATACAAAAATTCGGAAAGGAAACATATGACCTTGTATTCCTTGATTACTTCATGCCTCAAATGGATGGAATAGAAACTCTTACAAAGATAAAGGCGGATTTTTCGGAGAAGGCCGAGAAAATCCCTATCATTTCCCTTACGGCGAGTGCTGTTGCGGGCGAACGTGAACATATGCTTTCAGTTGGCTTTACGGACTTTATGACCAAGCCGGTCATTTTATCCGAAATGCTGGATATGCTGCTAAAATACATTCCTCAGGAAAAAATACATTCCATGGAGACCGCAGAAAAAGCGGAGATTAGTAACGATTATGAGGGTATTCCCAAAAAACTTCTTATGATCGACCGGATAGATGTTGATGCTGGCATTGACTACTGCGGTACTCCCGATACATATATGATGGCGCTTGAGATGTTTGTTGAAAGCATAGATGAAAAGACTGCTTTGCTTGAGGACTGCCTTGCTAAAAATGATATTAGTCTTTTTACTATCACTGTCCATGCATTAAAGAGCAGTTCCCTTACAATCGGAATTGCTGACTTTTCGGCTAAGGCAAAGGAATTAGAGCTTGCCGGAAAAGATGATAACCGAAAACTGATCGCGGAAAAATTTCCTGAATTTGTTGAAGACTTCCTGAAACTCAAAAAGATATTTAAGGATGCTTTGGAATAATACGGAATAAAATGTTTTTATACGTGAATCCGGTATTACAATTTGCGGAGCGTTCGCAATAACTTGCCTTATGTAGTAAAATAAGAATCGAATATATGACGGTTAAGGAGAATAGAATGAGAATAGTTTACATGGGCACACCGGATTTTTCCGTGCCGCCCCTTGAAAAAATGATAGAAAAAGGACATGAGGTTGTTGCGGTTGTTACACAGCCCGATAAACCAAAAGGAAGAAGTGATAAGCTTGTGCCTTCGCCGGTTAAAGAATGTGCGATGAAGCATGAGCTTAAAATAATGCAGCCAAAGAAAATCAGAGAAGCGGAAGTTGTAGAACAGTTAAAGGCACTTAACGCCGATATTTTTGTTGTTGCTGCTTTCGGACAGATTTTGTCTCAGGAGGTGCTGGATATTCCGAAGTTTGGATGCGTAAATATCCATGCATCGCTCCTTCCTAAGTACAGAGGGGCAGCCCCGATTCAGATGTGCATATTAAATGGGGATAAGACCACGGGTGTTACAATAATGCAGATGAATGCAGGAATGGATACCGGTGATATTCTTATAACAAAAGAAATTCCGATAGAAGAGGAAGATACTGCGGGAACACTTTTTGATAAGCTTATGTATCTTGGTGCAGATCTTATTGCAGAGGCACTTCCTAAAATTGAAAAAGGCGAACTCACACCCATTCCGCAGGACGATGCGCTTGCTACAAAATGCGGCAAGATCAGTAAGGATATGGGACGTATTAACTGGAATGACTCTGCAGAGAAGATTTCGAACCTTGTTCGCGGTATGAATCCCTGGCCCAGTGCATTTACGGATTATAATGGGAAAATGCTGAAGGTGTGGACCGTAAAAGTAATAAGAGAAAACTCTGATAAAATTGCCGGTAATATGGATGAGCTTAAGAAAAATGCTCCCGGAACCATCGTGCAGGTTAATAAGGACAGCTTTTTAGTTGCGACAGGCGACGGACTTCTGGAAATAAGAGAGCTTCAGCTTGAAGGGAAAAAGCGCATGAGCGTTTCTGCATTTTTGGCAGGTAACAGTGTTAATGCGGGGGATAAGCTTTTGTGAATTTGCAGAAATAAACACGCGTTTTTGACAGGAGGAATGAAAAATGTATAGTACATATGGTTATGAAACCGGTTATATGATGTATAACGGCAGCTACATATTGGTGTTAATAGGTGCGCTTCTCTGCATGCTCGCAAGTTTTAAGGTAAAGAGCACCTATAATAAATATGCAAGAGTAAGAAGCATGAGTAACATGACGGGAGCGCAGGTTGCTGAGGAGCTCCTTAGACGAAACGGCATAAACGACGTATGCATAGCGCACGTACCGGGAGATTTATCCGATCACTACGATCCGAGAAACAATACGGTTAACCTCTCTGACAGTACATATAATTCAACAAGTGTTGCTGCCATCGGAGTAGCAGCGCATGAGTGCGGGCACGTTCTTCAGCACCATCAGGGATATCTGCCGATAAAAATCAGATCAGCACTTGTTCCTGCAGCTAACATCGGCTCCAGGATAGGGCTTCCCATGATTGTGTTAGGACTGTTTATTGGTTTTACTCCTTTGGCAAGGATTGGAATCTGGGTATTTGCTCTTGCTGTTCTTTTTCAGCTTATTACACTTCCTGTGGAGTTTGATGCATCTCACAGAGCGCTTGTGATGCTTAGTGACTATGGAATCCTTGCGCAGGATGAGGTTGATCAGTCAAGGCAAGTCTTAAATGCGGCTGCACTTACTTATGTTGCGTCAGCTGCTTCATCTATATTGCAGCTTCTGAGGCTGGTTTCAATGGTAGACGGCGGAAGAAGGAATAGGAGGTAAGATGGCTCGGGAGGTCAATGAAAGACGAATTGCACTTGATATTCTGACGGAGATGGGGAAAAGCGACTCCTATCAGAAATCTGCCGTAAAACTGGCATTAAATAAATACGACTTTCTCGAAGCAAAACAGAAAGCATTCATAAAGTATCTGGCAGAAGGGACTATCGAGAGACAGATAACCCTCGACTATGTGATAGGACAGTTTTCAAAAACTCCCATAAAAAAGATGGCAAAGCCCATTTTATACATCCTTAGAATGGGAACCTTCCAGATACTTTATATGGATTCGGTTCCGGATTCGGCTGCGGTTAATGAAGCCGTAAAACTTACAGCAAAGATACATTTTGTAGGACTTAAGGGCTTTGTAAACGGTGTTCTTCGAAACATATCCAGAAATAAGGATGAGATAGCTTGGCCAGATCCCGGTAAATCCAAGGAATCAAAAATACAGTTTTTGTCCGTTAGATTTGCAGAGCCTTTGTGGCTTTCAAAGATGTTTCTGGAGAACTACGGCTTTAAGAAGACAGAGGAGATATTCAGGTTTTTCCTGAAACCCAGACCCGTGACGGTTAGATTCAGCTGCAGATTCAGTAATGAACAGCTAAGAGAAATACTTCTCAAAATGAAGCGTGCAAATAATGGAACTATAGTTATGAAGCCAAGCCCGCTTTTACATTATGCGATGAACCTTTATCACACCGATAATATCACATACCTTCCGGGATTTGATGAGGGAGCGTTTATGGTTCAGGACGTAAGCTCAATGCTTGTGACTGAGGTTGCAGGCCTTAAAAAGGGAGACACTGTCATCGATGTATGTGCCGCTCCGGGTGGAAAAAGTCTTCATGCTGCAGATGTTCTTAAGGATACGGGAAAAGTAATATCGAGAGATATATCTGAAAATAAGTGCATAATAATACGTGAAAACGTTATGCGTATGGGGCTGAATAACGTGGTGGTAGAGGACTATGATGCCGAAAAGCATGATCCGTCACTTGAGAATAAGGCGGATGTTCTGTACTGCGATCTCCCCTGCTCAGGCCTTGGGATAATCGGCAGAAAGCCTGATATAAAGATGAATACGGATCTTAATTCAATAATGAACCTGCAGACTATGCAGAGGAAGATCCTGAGCAGCGTGTGGAATTATGTAAAGCCCGGAGGAACACTTATTTACAGTACCTGCACGATGACAAAGCAGGAGAATCAGGAAAACTACAAATGGATTCTGGAAAACCTCCCTTTTGAGGCGGTGAGTATAGAAGACAGACTTCCGAATCAGATGAAGACTATCGATACCGTCGGAGCCGGATATATTCAATTGATTCCGGGAGAATTTGACACAGACGGATTTTTTATAGCGAAATTTAGACGTAAGGAAAACTCATGACAGATATTAAATCACTTACAAAAGACGAATTAACAGACCTTATTAAAGGGATGGGGGAGCCCGGCTTTCGAGCCGGGCAAATCTATGACTGGATGCACAAGAAGCAGGCAAGAAGCTTTGAGGAGATGACCAATCTTTCAAAAAGCCTTCGTGAAAAGCTTTCGGAAGAGTGCGAATTTGTCTCACTTAAAATTGAAAGAGTGCAGGAGTCAAAAATAGACGGCACAAGAAAATACCTCTTTGAACTTGGTGACGGTAATCTCATTGAAAGCGTGTTTATGAAATACCGCTTCGGAAACAGCGTGTGCGTATCCTCTCAGGTTGGTTGCCGCATGGGATGCAGATTCTGTGCATCAACAATAGACGGAGTTGAGAGAAACCTTGCACCCTCGGAGATACTTGACCAGATATATTCCATAATGCGGGATACAGGGGAAAAGGTTTCAAGAGTTGTGGTAATGGGAAGCGGTGAACCGCTGGATAATTATGACAACGTTCTTACCTTTGTAAAGCTCCTTACTGATGAAAACGGTCTTAACCTGGGACAGAGAAACCTTACAATATCGACTTGCGGAATTGTACCCAATATGAAAAGACTTGCGGAAGAAAAGCTTCAGATAAACCTTGCAATATCACTTCACGCATCAAATCAGGCAAAAAGGCAGGAGCTTATGCCTATAGCAAATAAATACTCAATCGATGAGCTTCTTGATGCCTGCAGGGATTACTTTGATAAGACAGGACGCCAGCTTACCTTTGAGTATTCTCTTGTGGGCGGAGTTAATGATACGGATGGAGATGCGGATGAACTTGCAGACCTCCTTAAGGAGCTTAACTGCGTGGTAAATCTGATACCGGTCAACCCCATAAAAGAGCGTGACTTTGTGGAGAGTACAGGAGAGAGAGTTCAGTCATTTAAGAAAAAGCTTGAAAAGAGGCGCATAAATGCCACTGTAAGAAGAGAGATGGGCAGAGATATAGATGGTGCCTGTGGTCAGCTTAGAAGACGACATATCAGTGAAAAGCACGACGGAAACTGATTATTTTTCAATAGTTTATGGATTGCTTTGTAAAAAACCTCTTGCTATACTAACATAGTTAAAAAACTTTTAAGTAAAATATGGTAACTCAAAAATGAAGGACACTGCCTGTAACAAAAACGGTATGTGTCAGACATAAACACGACTTCTTGAATGCAAGAATGAAAATGCGTTCGGGAATTCTGCGTTTATAGAGGAGGAGAAGACTATGGGAGTAAGTATTATCACAGATTCAGCAAGTGATATTTCGCAGGAGACAGCAAGAGAGTGGGGAATAACCGTAATTCCGCTGAAGGTACGATTTGGGGAAGAGGAATTTCTGGA
Organism: Butyrivibrio sp. AE3004; assembly: GCF_000703165.1. Classification (NCBI taxonomy): domain Bacteria; kingdom Bacillati; phylum Bacillota; class Clostridia; order Lachnospirales; family Lachnospiraceae; genus Butyrivibrio; species Butyrivibrio sp. AE3004. The sequence continues at coordinate 2,339,676 of NZ_JNLQ01000002.1, read as the reverse complement.
TGGCGTGACGCTTCCATACACACTTTTTTATGAGAAGCTTCTTGAAACGGATACACTACCAAAGACAAGCCAGATACCGCCTTATGAATATGAGGAGATTTTCAAAAAGGCAGTGGATGCGGGAGACGAGGTTATTTACATAAGCCTTTCCTACGGAGTTTCAGGTTCGTATCAGAGCGCCTGTATCGCAGCGGAGGACTTTGGAGACAAGGTCCGCGTAATAGATTCACAGCAGTTTTGCATATCACAGTATATAATAGTGGAGCGTGCGGTACAGCTTCGTGATGAAGGAAAAACGGCAGCAGAGATTGCGGGTATCATTGAAAATGAAAAAAAGAATGCCCGCGTAATATCTATTTTTGATACACTTGAATATTTAAAGCTTGGTGGAAGAATTTCAAGCGCTGCAGCCATTGCCGGAGGACTTTTGTCCATCAAACCTGTTATAACCATTGAAGACGGAGTTGTTGCTGTTGTTGGAAAAGCGAGAGGTTCAAAAAACGGTAACAATCTTTTGATACAATTCATAGAAAAGAATGGTGGAATTGATTTTTCCAGACCGATATGTCTTGCATATTCCGGACTATCGGATATAATGCTAAAGAAATACTTAGAGGATAGCAAGCATCTCTATGAGGGAAAGCTTGCCAAAGATATAAGTGAAATACCGGTTGCTCATGTCGGCGCAACGATAGGAACTTATGCGGGTCCCGGAGCAATCGCTATTGCATATTTTCATAACAGCCAATGAATAAGGGCATTGTCAAAAGTTTTATGAATACTGTGGCATGCTCTAGGGAAGAGAGGATTTAGAATGAAACAGGCATTTGATAATGACAAATATCTCCAGATGCAGTCTGAGCGTATTCGTGAGAGAATCGCAAAGTTCGGCGGAAAGCTTTACATGGAGTTTGGCGGAAAGCTTTTTGACGATTATCACGCTTCCAGGGTTTTGCCCGGATTTCAGCCGGACTCCAAAATCCGCATGCTCACACAACTTAAAGAGGACGTTGAGATTGTAATAGTAATAAACGCAGGAGATATTGAGAAGAATAAGGTTAGAGGTGATCTTGGTATTACCTATGATATGGATGTTCTTCGTCTTATCGATGCTTTCCATGGATATGGCCTGTATGTAGGCTCTGTTGTTCTTACACGCTATGACGGAACAGAGCAGGTGGTTGCTTACCAGAAGAAGCTTGAAGCACTTGGCCTTAAGGTTTACAGACACTACACAATTCCCGGCTATCCTTCAAACATACCTTTCATTATAAGTGAAGAGGGATATGGTAAAAATGAGTACATTGAGACAAAGCACTCACTGGTAGTTGTTACTGCTCCCGGACCCGGAAGCGGAAAAATGGCAGTATGTCTGTCACAGCTTTACCATGAAAACAGACATGGTGTTAAGGCTGGCTATGCTAAGTTTGAGACCTTCCCTATCTGGAACATTCCACTTCAGCACCCTGTAAACCTTGCATACGAAGCAGCAACGATAGACCTTGCCGATATGAACATGATCGATCCTTATCATCTTGAAGCTTACGGTGAGACAACAATAAATTATAACCGTGACGTCGCTGTCTTTCCTGTGCTTAATACAATGTTTAAACAGATTTACGGTGATTCTCCGTACAAATCACCTACTGACATGGGTGTCAACATGGCAGGAAACTGCATAATAGACGATGAGGCAGCACAGGCAGCAGGAAGACAGGAGATAATCAGACGTTATTATAAGGAACTTTGCGAGAAGAGAAAGGGTGAAAGCTCACAGGAGAGAATTGACACCCTTGAGATCCTTATGCAAAAGGCGGGTTGCAGCATTCAGGACAGACCTTCGGTTGCGGCTGCTAACTTAAAGGCAGAGATAACAGGTGCACCTGCAGCAGCAATTGAGCTTCCCGACGGACAGGTTGTAACAGGTAAAACAAGCGCACTCATGGGTGCAACCAGTGCAATGCTCCTTAATGCATTAAAGGTTATGGCAGGAATCCCCGATGAGGTTGAGCTTATATCACCCACGATCATCGAGCCTATCCAGAATCTCAAGGTGCAGCAACTTGGAGGCCACAATCCTCACCTGCATGTAGGTGAGATACTTATAGCTCTCACAATATGCGCAGCTACGGATGATACAGCAAAAGCAGCCCTCGATCAGGTTGATAAACTTCGTGGTCTTGAGGTTCATTCAACTGTTATTCTTTCACCCGTTGATGAATCAACCTTCCATAAGCTTGGAGTAAACCTGACCTGCGAGCCCAAGTACCAGACCAAAAAGCTGTTCCATGGCTGATGAAAATTAATTTTATTTTTTATAAAGATTTATGAAATTTTAATACATAAACTGAATTATTTGACCATCTTGCATGCTATGATATAACCGCTATGAGAAGAAACTCTCGTAGCGGTTACTTTTTTGTTAGCTCGCAATGATTATAGGGGGTATTAAAATGAAGAGAGGTTTAAAACAATTATTGGCATTATTACTTGCGCTGGTTGTGGCAATTAACTTTACACCGTTTAAGGCACAGGCTGCGGGCCCAAAGGTTACATTGAGTCGATCGGGCAAAGTAAAGACTGTAATGTACAAAGGCGGAAAAGCAAAAACATCTTCTTTCACAATGATAGTTGAAAAAGGGGCGCCTACAGTATTTGACCCTGATACTAATGCGCCGGTTTATGATGAATACTACGTCAGAATCAAAATAAAAAGATTTAAGATGTCCAAAAAAGATATTATTAAAACAGTAAAAGAGTCACGAAGAAGGAAAGGTGGTATTTCAACCTATGTTCCAATCGTTATAGATTCCAAAGGGAATTACATTACGAATTGCATTTTTGAAGGTGCTCTGTTACATAGTGAGTCTGATTACGGTAGAACTTTAAAGGCTAAGCAGGGACGTACAACGTACTATATTTATAATTGGAGAAACTACAGTACATATGCATACAGACTTACCTTAAATCACGGAACCACAGGAATATATATCGGATTTGCAGGACTTAGAAACGGTCAGCTTACAAAGAACGCATCCCGTAAAAAGATGAAGGATTATTATAGTGCCGGATATGGAAAAAACAAAAAGGGATTTATTATTGCAGGTTCAGTTACCGACTGATCTGTAACATAAAAAAGCGTAGCAGTTAAAGGCTGCTACGCTTTTCAAATATTATAACTTAGACTTCGCACAGCTAAGCCCAAAAAAGAAGACCCGGCGGAGGTATACTCTCGTCAGGCCGTCTTTGTGACAAATATTAGAAAGGAAAGGAGGAATATATTGCAAAAGCAATTAACTCAAATGGCCTCGCCAAGCTTCGTGTAAAGGAAGCCTGTATCCTGGCAAAACTTATTGAGCGTCTGCCCAAACAATTTCATATAAACATCTTCTTTATACTGTGCATCGTGAGCAAGGAAAAGAATCACCTGTCCGCTCTTTAAATCAAATTCAAAATCTGATGTGGGATCAAGAGCATCTATATCCTTCCAGGAAATACCGTACTGCTGTCTGCAGAATTCATCACGATTGTCCATATTAAGGGTATCGTGGATTATCTGGCTCTTATATTTTCTCATGTCATCAAGCTGATGAAGAACTATAAACTCAGCCACATGAAGAGAAGTTATCTCATAGCCTCCGAGCTTCATGTCTTCGATAACCTTTCCAAAATCAATCGAAGCTGCTGCAAAAGGATCAACTTTTTGTCCACCAACGTCTACACAAAATACCGCATCGTACAAGCTCTGATTCATTTTGAACCTCCCACACGCGAAGATGTAAGTACCATGTGATTATTATAGCACGACATGCTAAAACCAAATATAATAAATCTATAAAAACATTATAAATCAAATGTTTTTTCGTTAAAATTGTATTACGATAAAGTGATAAATCTTAAAAATATTTAATTTTTTTCAGAAAGCGTCTGCGTTCCGCAAACAAGTGTCCGTAAAAAGTGCACAATTATCGCAGGTTTCATCTCAACTTAGTCGTTTTAGTTTCTTAAGGTTTTCTTAAAAAGCTTCCAATCATATTACATATTAAGGCTAAATTTGCTACCATATTTTTAGTGTCGCCCTTGTTTTTTAATATGTTTTTTGTTTTGCAAATAGGAGGATAGAATATGCTGAGTAGAGGAGATTGCGTTGTTTATGGTAACCACGGTCTTTGTGAGGTAAAGGACATTCTTGTTCCGAATTTTCTTGAGAAAGGCAATGATACGCTCTATTACAGCATGGTTTCGAGCATTGACAGTAAGGGAGTTCTTTATGTTCCCGTTGACGGAGCAGAAGAGAAAATGAGAGATGCTATTGATGCTGATGAAGCAAAAGAGCTTATTGACGAGATAGATGAGCTCGAAGTTTACGATATTCCTCAGGGTAAGAAAGCTGAAGCTGTTATCGTTGAAGTTATTAAGAGAAATAAAGCTCCCGAGATGATGTGCCTTGTCAAGTCACTTCGTAAGATCAAGGCTATCAGAGCTGCTGAAGGTAAAAAGTTTGCATCATTGGATGAGAAATATCTTAGCATCGCTGAGAAGCTTCTTTATTCCGAGATGGCTTACTCCATGGAGTCAAAGCTTGATGCAATTAAAGAGAGAGTAACAAACGAGCTTTCACAGCTTACACTTGCTTAAGATTGAAAAGATTTCCTACTTTTTGAGGAAAAAACATGAATATATATATTGAAGAGAGACTGTAGTTTTACGGTTTCTCTTTTTTTTGTTCTTATGCGAAGTTTAAGTGAATAAGTCATACAAAAATTATCAAATAATTGTATAATTATGGTATGAGGGAGAAAATAAAAATTTCAGATAACTTTACAATAAGGAAGATGATTCTGTTCTCGCTTCCTTGTATCGGTATGCAGCTTGTAAATAATACATATCAGGTGGTTGACGGGTATTTTATTTCCAACGTTCTTGGGGAGGAGGTTTTTGCTGCTGAGAATATGATATTCCCGGCACTTGCTTTTTTGCTGTCTATCGGTCTTGTTATAGGTGCAGGTGGAAATGCTGTTATTTCTGCACTTCTTGGAGAAAGAAAAGAACACGAAGCGAATGAAACATTATCATTACTGACTCTTTTCCTGTTCCTTTCGGGACTAATCATTTCTGTATTATCATTTATATTTATGAAGGATATATCCGGCCTTGTGGGAGCAAATGGGGCTATGATTCCATACTGCACTCTGTACGGAAGGATTCTTGCCTGCTTCATGCCTGTTCAGATAATGAACTATGCCTTTCAGGAGTTTCTTATAGCTGCTGATGAAGGCGGCAGGGGATTTGCGGTTACTGTGGTAAATGCGATAACCAACATTGTTCTGGATTTCCTTTTCGTGGGTATACTCGGATTTGGCCTTGCGGGAGCAGCTGTTGCAACAGGGTCAGCCTGGTGTGTCAGTTTTTTGGTTGCGCTCCTTTACTTTATAAAACCATCAAATAAACTTCATTTTGTTGCCTTAAAAATCAATACTGACAGAGTACTGGGGGCACTCGGCAATGGTTCCTCTGAGATGGTAAACGCGGCATCTTATGCTATAGTTGCAATTATTTTTAACAGAAGACTGATAAGCCTTTTATCCTCAAGAGGTGTTGCAGCCTACGCAGTTACAGCGTATGTCAGCGGAGTTTTCGTGGCTGTGTTTATAGGCTTTGGCATAGCCATAATTCCTGTAGTAGGCTACAGATACGGAGAGAAGAATTATAAAGCGGTAAGGAAACTGCGTAAGGACGGACTTATAATAGCGGCTGTGGCCGGAACAGTAATGACAGCTATTGCTTGGATTTTCAGTGTGGAGATTGCAAACTTTTTCGTTGGATATAATGAGAATCTGAAAAACATGGCAGTATTTGCAATCAAAATATGTGCTTTGGCATATGTGCTGACCGGAATAAATATGTTTTCGTCTTCATTCTTTACAGGAATATCGGATGGTTTGTCTTCGGCAATCATTGCTTTTTCAAGGAGCTTTGTAATGCCAATCATAGCAGTGTATGCCGTACCGTTTTTATTTGGAAATAACAATATATGGTTTACGTCTTTATCTGCGGAAACAGTGACAGGGATCATAGTAATAATTCTGTTTGCTATTGGGAACAGAACGCTACGAGTCAGATAAAAACATGCGAATATAGATGAGAGTTGGGGGAGATGAAATAAATGAATGAAATGTATAAAAAGGTTGTTCTTATACCTGATAAAATAAGAAGTTTAGCTGATGAAATGCCTGATAAAAGCGCTATCATCGCAAAAGACAGGACGCTTACATACAGAAATCTGGACGAACTATCGGATAAGGTGTCTTTTAAGCTGCTGTCAGAACTTGCAGGAGCCGGGGAAGGGGAACCGATAGGACTTTTACTGGATAGAAAATCTTATGTTTTTCCGCTTGAAATCGGAATAATGAGAGCGGGATTTTCCTATATACCAATGACAGATGAATATCCGGTGGACAGAATACGTTATTGTATGGAGAATTCAGAGTCAAAACTGCTCATCACAACAAAAAGTATTCTGGAAGATAAAAAAGGTCTGAATGATGGAACCTTTAAGGTTTTACTTGTTGAGGAAGTATTGACCTATGAAGGAGAAAAAATGCCCCTTCCGGAGCTTAATGGGGAAATGCTTTCTCATATAATCTATACTTCAGGGTCGACAGGTGTTCCAAAAGGTGTACGTCATACATTATCATCCGATGCAACATGGGTCACTGATTTTAAAGATGGCGATATCAGGTGTGAGTATTTTGAAAAGCAAAGGATAACAATGGCGATAACGCAGATTTCCTTTGTGGCTTCAATGCTGGATTACAGTTCTTTGTATAATGGCGGGTGCGTAGTTTTTCCGTCAGAGGAAGACTTAAGGGATGTGGGGGCACTTACAGCCAAGATGCTTGAGTATGAAGTGCATAGTGTGTTCATGACGCCGTCCTTTTTAAAAAATCTTTTGGAAATACGAGCATCAAGACCGGCTATAGCTATTCTTGATGTTATTTATCTTGGTGGTGAAAAAGTAGATGAAAAGCTCATTGATATGGTTCTTACCGTAAATCCGTGGGTTCACATAATAAATGGCTATGGCTGTACCGAGATGAACTCAGGTGTAATGTCAAAACTCATTACTAATGAGGACAGAAAAATCTGTATAGGCAGGCCTTCTAATTATATAGGTACAAGGATTGCCAATCGTGATGACATAACATTAGAGGAGGAAAAAGAGGGTGTTCTTCTTGTTTCCGGGCCTATTATGTGTGAGGGCTATCAGGGACTTAAGGAAAAAAATGAGGCTTCCTTTATATTGCTTGACGGAGTTCGCTATTTTGATACCGGAGATATTGCTTTTAAAGATGAGCAGGGATTATTTCATGTTACGGGAAGAAAAGATGACATGGTCAAGTATCATGGTCAGAGAGTTGAGCTTGGTGAAATAGAGAGTCTCATCAGTAATATAAACGGGATAAAGCTATGTAAGGTCTTAATGAAGAATAACGGGCAGGAAGATTTTCTTGCAGCTTTTTATACGGGAGAGCGGAATATAGAAGGAAAAGAGATTGCGGAAGTTTTAAGGAAAAGACTGCCGGCTTATATGGTCCCCGGAGTATTTATGCAGCTTCCTGAAATGCCGCTTAATCAGAGTAAAAAGATTGACAGACTAAAGCTTTTGCAGATGGATATTACCTTTAACGGCGGAGAATATGAGGAACCGGAGACAGAGCTTGAAGAGGAAATTTGCAATGCCTTCAGTGAAGTTCTGGGAATTGCAAAAATAGGCGCAGCTTCTGACTTTTTCGAATATGGAGGCACATCCCTTAGCGTTACGAGACTGATATCACTCCTTGCAGAAAAAGGCTATGCCGCAGCTTACGGTGATATCAACAGTAATCCGACTCCAAGAGACCTTGCTGCATTTTTGGAAAATCCCGAAGGTAAGGTAAGAATTCCTGCAATGGACAGGAAAGAATATCCTCTTACCAAGACTCAGCTTGGAATTTACCTTGAGGGAATAACGGGTGGAAGTAAAGAAACCTATACAACTCAGTATATGATGGAGGCTGTGCCTTCCGTAACTCCGGATGATCTTGTAGAGGCGGTAAGCAAACTGTATGAGGCGCACCCGGCGCTTAAGTATATGATAAGGTGCCGTGAAAATGAGCTTCCTTATATGGAGATTGTTCCTGACGCAGAGATAGAGGTTCCTGTTTTTGAGGGAAAAGCAGAGGACAGAATAGAGTTTATAGGCAACTACATGCCTGTGGTTAAGGTACTTGATAATCTGCTGTTTCATTTTGCTGTCTATAAAACCGAAAAGAAATGTTACCTTATCCTTAAGTCACATCTTATAGCAACTGACGGAACATCCTTAAGTCTTTTAATAGCTGACCTGAACAGGGCTCTTAACGGAGAGCAGCTGCTAAAAGAGGACTGCTGTATAGAGCAGGTTGGAATGTATGAAGAAAAGCTTATTGAAAGCGGTGCCCACGAAAAGGCAGAAGAATACTACAAGAAACTTTTTGCAAAGATGGAGGGTGCAGATCCGCTGCAGGGTGACTTAAATAACCCTCTGACTCCGGGAGTAAGCACCAATTTCAGATATGAACCGGGAACACTTAAGGCTGAGTCGGTAAAGGAATTCTGCGGAAAGTATCAGATTACGGAGAGCTCATTTTTCATGGGAGCTATGGCAATTCTCCTCGGAAAATATCTGTATACCGATCAGGTTTCATTTTCAACGGTCTATAACGGAAGATCGCTTCCGGAGATGGACAATACAATAGGAACGCTAATAAAAAGAATCCCTGTTTACGGAGATCTCTCAGAGAATAAATCTGTTTCATCGTTCCTTTCCGGAATAAGTAAACAGGTCTTTTCAAATATGAGTAATGACATCTTTTCCTTTGATGAGGTGCTAAAGAATTGTCCTGTAAACGAGGATGTGGAGCTGATCTATCAGGGTGACATGTTTACAGACAATATGGGCAAAACTGAGGGAGAGCAGAAACTTAATAGCGATGCTTACTTTATGGAAAGCTATCATACGGGAATGGTAACAGGCTGCATGTCTATACAGCTATTTTCAACGGGCGGCCTATACAACATGACCATAGAATACAGAAATGAGAGATTTTCCGAAAAGTGGATACAAAACTTTTCAGATCACCTGTTTGTTATCGCAGGACAGCTCCTTGAAGCAGAAAACATCGGGGATGTAGTCATGATGACTAAGGAGGAGAAAGAGCAGCTAAGGAGCTTTAACGACACTGCTTTCCCCTTCGACTTTGTGCCGGTCCACAAACAGATTTCTGCCTTTGCGAAAAGGACTCCTGATAAGAAAGCTGTAATATGTGACGGAAAATCGTTAACCTTTAAGGAACTTGATCTTTTGTCTGACAGGATAGGTTTTGAACTTCGAAAAAAGAAGATTGGACAAAATATTCCCGTAGGTGTGCTTCTTGACAGATCTGTTTATGCCTATGCGCTTGAAAACGGCATATTAAAGGCAGGTGGTGCATTTGTTCCATTTATACCCGATTATCCTGACGACAGAATAGATTTTTGTATGAAGGATGCAAAAATCCCCCTGCTTGTTACGACAAAAGGCATAAAGCAAAAGAGAGAAGGCTTAGCAGGTAATGGTTATGAACTTATAACGCTGGAAGAAATTTTTGGTGTTCCTGCAATTAATGAGGAACCTGACGGTAAAAATCTTGAAGCTGCCTTAAATAATGAGCCCTGTGATTTTACAGCATATGACTCAGGCAGAAACGATCTTGCCTATTGCATATATACTTCGGGTTCAACGGGAAGACCTAAGGGAGTTCTGATAGAGCATGGAAATATAGCAAATTACGTGCACAGAAATGAAAAATCAATTGAGATCATGCACTATGCAAAAGAGGGAAGAGTCTGCCTTGCGCTGGCATCCTTCTCCTTTGATGTATCGGTTGTTGAGCAGTTTGTTCCTCTCTGCAACGGTAACACGGTAGTTATTGCAACAGAGGATGAAATTCATGACCCTGAACTTTTTGCAAAGCTGGTTACTGATAACAATGTTAACGGAATTACGTGTACGCCTACTTATCTTTCAAGTCTACTCGGAATTAAGGCATCAAAGGAAGCAATAAAAAATATCACCTTTTTTGACATAGGTGCGGAAGCTTTTCCTGCTTCCTTGTATGAGAGCCTTCGAAGTCTAAGGAAAGACAGTGTAATATTAAATGTGTATGGGCCAACAGAGTGTACAATGGGATGCTCTGCTGATGTAGTGGATGACCCTGCGCTTGTTACCATAGGAAGACCCATAGCAAACACTGCTTTTTATATTTTTGATAAGTTTGGAAAAGAAGTTCCCGCAGGAATACGCGGAGAACTCATAATCGCAGGCGACCAGGTGGGAAGAGGTTATGTAAATCTTCCCGAAAAATCAGCTGCAGCCTTTTTTGAGCATGATGGAAAAAAAGCATATCACAGCGGAGATCTGTGCTCCTTTACAGATGAAGGAAAGGTGCGCATATTCGGAAGAATAGACAATCAGATAAAATTACGTGGCTTCAGAATAGAGCTTGATGAGATTGAAAAAGTCATGTCCGAATATAAGGATATAAAGGCAGCAGCCGTAAAAGTTGTTAAAACAGGAGGAAAAGAGTTCCTTGCGGGCTTTATTTCCTGTGAAAAAGAGCCGGACATGGAAGATTACAAATCTTTTATAAAGGATAAGCTTCCGGAATATATGGTGCCACAGATAATAAGATGTGTGGATGAAATGCCCCTTACAGTAAACGGCAAAATAGACAGAAAAGCACTACCCGTTCCTGATGTGACAGAGCTAAAGGCAAAATACGTGGCCCCTTCAAATGAAACAGAAAAGAAGCTGTGTGATGCTTTTGCAAAGGCATTAGGGCTTCATGAAAATTCTGTCGGAATCGCCGATGACTTCTTTGAGCTTGGAGGTGATTCTCTAAAAGCAATGGCAGTTTTGGCTGATGCAGATATTGAGACACTTACGGCAGCAGATATTTTCAGAAAGAAGACACCCGGAGAAATAGCTGCGGTTATAAGCAGAGAACAGGATAAGGAAAGTCTTGATGAGAGAGAGGAAAAAGCAAGAAAAATTCCTCATCAGCTTGCGCCTATGCAGATAAAGATGATAGATTATCAGCTCTACAATCCCGGTTCTTCAATGTGGAGCAATATGCATTTCCTTGCAAGAATGGGAAAAGATATTGATGCATACAGGCTTTGTGATGCTTTAAATAAAGCAGTCAGGAATCATCCCGCACTGTCCACAGTATTTGAATACAATGATGACTGCGAACTTCAGCAGAGATATGTACCTGATCTTCATCCCGATATTGTTGTGGAAGAGATAGATGAAAAGGATATAGAGAAGCTCTCAAAAACACTTGTGAAGCCATTTAAGAGAATTCTGAATGCGTCTCTTTTAAGAGCAAGGATTTTTAAAACGGATATTTCCTGCTACATGTTTATGGACATGCATCATCTTTTGATGGATGGAGGATCACTGGGAGTTTTACTTGAGGACATTGTCGACGCATATTTTGGAAGAGAATTAAAGAAGGATTATTATTATACGCTTCTTGATGAGTATGATAAGGCTATTGCGGATGGAACCAGAGACAGTGACAAAGCGTACTATGAAGCACAGTTTGGAAAAAGAGCAGAAGGATATATTACGCTTCCAAAGCCGGACCACAAGTCAAACTCAAACTCCTCTGCGGGAAGATTAAAGAGATATTCCTTTAGAAGAGAGGATATAGCAAAAGCGGAAGAGTACTGGGGCGTTACTTTCTCATGCATGGTAATAACCTGTGCCCTCCTTGCGCTTTCGGAGCACGAGGAAAAAGACAAGGTTATGTGTAACTGGATTTTTAATAACCGATTATCAAAAGAAGCTGAGCATGCCTTGGGAATTCTTATAAGAAATCTTACTGTTGGTATAGATGTCTCAAAATATGAAGACTTAAGCGATATAATGCTTGAAGTAAAACGCCAGATAGGAGAGGGTATTGCACATGCAAACTACGACTATTTCATGGGTTTTGATTCTGCTTTCAGAACTGATCCAATGGAGGTAAACCTGCTTCTTGGAATAAACGGAAAAGAACTGGATGCTCTTTCACCCAAGCTTATAGAGCTGGATGATCCGTATTCTGCAGCCAACGCAAGACTTGAACTGCAATTGCTTGAAAATGAGTTTGGAGACGAGGGTCTTGATGCGGGACTGTTCTATGTGAAAGAATTATATGATGAGGAAAACATTCTTGGATTCCACGACGAATATGTGAAGAAACTTGAGAATATTGTTTTTTACAACGAGCGTCATTAGGCATTGCCTAATGACGTTCTTTAATAGATAAAAGTTAAGATAATGTGGATTATATAAAATTGAAATAAAAAAGCGATAAAAAGTTCATAAGTACGCATTTTGTGGTGTTTTTAGGTTGTATAATTTCAATATGGTTGCTTGTTCTGTGCTCATATAAGACAAGCAGAAAAAAAGGTACCCATTTTTATCATGCCTATAGGCTGATGTTTTTTCTCATGGAGGTTTGTTATGGCATCTGGATCTGATGTAAACGGAAGAAACCAAAAGAAACGCATTAACTGGAAGGATAGTATTAAGACAAAGCTTATTACAATGATGATTTTAGTTGCAGCTGTACCACTAATTGTTGCTATAACTGTAAGCTATAATTCATCAACTACAAAAGCAAAAAATGATGCGCTTATTATTTTGCAGTCAAAGGGCAGTTTTGTTGAAACAAAGTTCTCGGAGGTAGTGTCAAAGAATCTGATTGCACTTCAGACCTTCGCAACTGCGCCAAGTACAATAAACTATGTGACTGCATACGGAACACCGGAGCAGCCCATACCTGATGAAGTTATGCTTACACATATGGATGCCATTAATGACAAGATTAATGACGGAAATAACAGTGTTATTCTTTCATTGGCTTCGGGCGATCAGATGCTTAGAGCAGATAGAAAAGAAAATCAGAATATATCTGACAGAGATTATTTCCAGAAGGCAGTTTCAACCGGTAAACCTGCTGTATCTGATGTAGTAATAAGTAAGGCTGTAGGAAACAGAATCACAATCATCTGTGTTCCGATTTTTGGTGAGGATGGCAGCGTAATAGGCACTATTCAGAGAAGCTTTGACCTTAATAATCTCCATGAATTTTTGTCAGAGAACATCGAAGATGGGTATATCACTGATACTAAAGGTATGATGGCTGCTCATGCTCAGTTTGAGATTTCACCTGATGACGAGTATGATATGAGCTCTTCTCCATTTATGTCTTCTTCTGACACAAGCGGAATGTATGAGCAGGAATTCAGCGGAGTCAATACATACATAGCATGGTCAAAAGAGCCTGTGACCGGTTACTATATTGCTGTTGCAGAGCAGGAAGCAGATATAATGGCTTCAGCAATAAAGTCAGCGCTGACAATTATAATTATTGGTGTTGTTCTTGTTATTATTGCAATAATTGTTTCATTTATAATGGCAAACAGCTTTACACAGCCTATTAAAGCAGTAAGCAAATCTCTCGAAGCACTTTCGGATGGAAGATTTGTTAAGGTTGAGAAGCATGCTTCAAGAAAAGACGAGTTCGGAGAGATTTCAAGGGATACCAATTCGGTTATAGATACTTTGGATGAGATTGTAAGACATATTAAGGAATCTGCCGGAAATGTGGGAGCATCATCAGAAGAACTTTCAGATATGGCAAACCAGATTTCACAGACTGCAGAGGATGTATCAAATGCAGTTCAGGAAATCGCTTCAGGAGCTACGCAGCAGGCTGATGAAATTCAGAGTGCATCTGAAAACGTAGGTCTTATCGGAGATGCCGTAGGAGATGTACAGTCATCTACAGACAATCTGTCAGGTCTTGCAGGAAAGATGAAGAAAGCATCAGAAGTATCCAGCAAATCACTTCTGTCACTACAGGATTCTTCCGCTGAGATGACGGCTAAGATAGATGACATAGCAAGAACAATCCAGGCGACACAGGATGCCGTTGATAAGATAAGTGAAAAGGTTGAGGGTATTACATCCATCGCAACTCAGACGAATCTGTTGTCTCTGAATGCATCAATCGAGGCAGCCAGAGCAGGAGAAGCCGGAAAGGGCTTTGCGGTTGTTGCTGAAGAAATCGGTAAACTTGCCGACGATTCAAAGCAGTTGGCAGATGATATCATGAAGGAGATGGGTACACTTCTTGATCAGAGTAAAGCTGCTGTTGCCGCTGCAGAGGATGTAAAGCAGGGTAACAATGATCAGCAGATAGCAATAGGCGAGACACTGGATGCCGTAAACGGAATGCTCGAGGATATCGGCAGCACGGTTGGCGGAGTTCAGCTGATTTCAAGAGGAGCAGATACCTGCGAAAGCTCCAAGAATGCGGTTGTAGATACCATGAGTGCTCTGTCCGCAATATCCGAAGAAAATGCGGCTTCCTCAGAGGAAACAGGAGCATCAATGCAGGAGCTTTCAGCAACAGTTACAACTCTTGCAGGCTCTGCAGACAACCTCAAGTCTATCGCAGAACAGCTAAACGAGGAGATGAAATTCTTCAAATCATAAGGATTGTGGTTTCATGACGCCGGAGATATGATATTACATTTGTCCTAATATGTTTGTTTTCGTCTACGGTGTGATTTTCTAAAACTCATAAAACAGCCGGACTTCGAAAAGTCCGGCTGTCCTAAATTGCATTAATTTAATTAGTTCTTTTTAAGTGTCATGTAAGCTTCGCCGTTGTGGATGTAAGCTACATATGTTGAGCTTGATTTGTCAACCTTGCCTGTGGAAGCATTCTTTCTGCAACCTACAACATATACGAAGTAGTCCTTTTTCTTTGAGAACTTCTTGCCCTTGTTCTTTGTTGTAACAGTGATGCTCTTGCCGCTTCTCTGAGGAACTGTCTTAACCTTTGTATACTTGCCGTTCTTCTTTGTTCCTACATAGATTTCATAGCTTGTAGCTTCCTTGATTCTCTCGAAAGACATCTTGAGCTTTCCGCCCTTTGTGATTGAAAGAGCATATCCGTCTTCAGCTTCATCAAAACGAGGCTGTGCAAAAGTTGTGAAGGTATCTGAGAAATCACTGTAAAGCTTATAGTTATTATTTTCAGGAATAACAATATATGAACGAACAATAATCTTATAATATCTTGTTTCTGTAGTATTAAGAGCATCATTACCGTCAAGCTTTTTATCGGTTACTGTCTTGGAATACTGATCACCGTCTGAATCGGTATAAACTACCTGATAGCCGTTTGCCTTGCCATCGCAATCCCACTCGATTGAAAGTTTATCGCTTGTATAAGTCCAACGTGTCTGGCGAAGGTTTGTAGGCTTTGCAGGATTGGTATAAATAAAACCGGTCTTAAAAGGTGCTGTAGCTTTATCAGCTGCAACTGCAATGTAATACTTAGTTCCGGGTGTGAGATTTGTAACTGTGATAGACGTAGCTGTAGAAGTTCTGGTATTAGCAGGATCAATACTTGAGTCATTTGCTTTTTTCTCGTCTGCATCTACACCAATACGATATGTTGTTACTCCTGTCTGAGCAGGCCAACTAATCTCAATTGAATTTGATGTGCTCTTATAGGTATCATAGACGTTCGCCGCCTTAACCTTCACTGCCGGTACTGCCAACAGGCAGAGCATCATTGATAGTGTCATGTACTTTAAAATTTTTTTCATGTTTCTCCCCCTTTATGAGATCTTTTTATTTTTGTACAGAACGTATTATAGCATATAAATGCACACAATTATCTATATTAATTGCCAAATTGTTTGCAACTCTTGCGGAAAAAACTGATTTTTATAAAAATTTTATAAAATGTTTCCGAAAGTGAAATATTACATCAGATGGATATATTTTATAATTTTCTTAAGTGATTTCGATGATATAACAATGCTTTTTGACACGACGGAGGTCTGAATATGATCGTAAAGGACAGGAAGGTAGTATTCTTGATGGAAAAATCCAGCATCGTTATAAAAGGACTGGAGAAAAGGCTTAATGCGGAACATATACAAACTATTTCCCTGGTTGAAAATTTCGATAAGATTGAAGAACATGTAAAGGACACGGGAGTATATGTGGTGTATAACCCCATGGATATTCTTGATGCAAAAAACGGTCATAAGCAGATGGTTTTGATCAAAGACCAGATAAAGGAC
Organism: Butyrivibrio sp. AE3004; assembly: GCF_000703165.1. Classification (NCBI taxonomy): domain Bacteria; kingdom Bacillati; phylum Bacillota; class Clostridia; order Lachnospirales; family Lachnospiraceae; genus Butyrivibrio; species Butyrivibrio sp. AE3004. The sequence continues at coordinate 2,323,452 of NZ_JNLQ01000002.1, read as the reverse complement.
TGCAAGGGCAGAATCATTTTCATAGGTGAAGCCGGAGACAAGGAGACACTTACCAAGGAGTATCCTGAGCTTTATGTTCACACATGGCTTGATCGGCCTGTGGATCCCGATGTTTTTGTGACGACAGTGGATGAAGAGCTTAAAGATTATGAAAAGAGACTTGAAAGAGATGCCAGAGAAGATATAGAGCTTTCAGAAGATGAAGTAATGGACCCTGATATGGGGTTTGCACCTCCTAGAGATGATGGCAGAAAGAAAATCCTCATAGTGGATGATGATGCCTCATACGCCAAAATGGTCAAATCCTGGATCAAGGATAGATATAAAACCGATGTTGTTACTGCTGGAATGCAGGCAATATCATTTCTCCTAAAAAAGCCTGTCGATCTCATTCTTCTTGACTATGAGATGCCTGTAGTGGACGGCCCACAGGTGCTCCAGATGCTTAGGCAGGAACCTGCAACAAAGGATATTCCCGTTGTATTTCTTACAGGTGTTAGCACGAGGGAAGGTGTACAGCGTGTTATGGAGCTAAAGCCTGCAGGATATATTTTGAAATCAACCACAAGCGAAAATCTGATAATGTTTCTTGACGATAAACTACGTTAGTGTAGCTGTTTTATTAACCAGGCTATATATTTGCCAAAAATAAAGCCTATTGTATTGTCATCAGATGTAGATGACGACGGTTATCTATAAAAACTGTGAAATGACCTAAGGGGTAGCGCCTTTTGCTATTTACTTAGGTCTATGACCTATGGGAGACATGCATGGACCGAAAAAGTAACAATATATATATTATCTCACTTGTGTCGATATCCTGTATAGCGTTGCTCTTTGAGGGAATTGCGCTTGGATGGGAATTCTGGGTTCCGCCGCTTATTATAATCGGAACCGTGACGTTATGGGTCATGCATATCACAGAGAAACCTGATGAAAACATACGTGAAATATGTTACCTCATCTATGCGATGATGGCGGTTTTTTTTCACGGAGTACATGAGACCAGCTTTGTGGACATAGCAATTGTCAGTGCTTTTGTAATGGTCGCATATTCGCTGATGGACCGTGTTTATATGATGTATGCTCTGCTTGCAGAGTATTTTCTTCTTTTCCTTATGCAAATATGGATTGGTTATTCCATGGGAATTGTTGAATTTGATTTTCTTACAGTCTCCAGGGCAGCACTTCATTTTGTGGGAGTACTGTACATTTTTCAAGGCTGCTGTAAATCCATACACGGCAGAAGGGAAATGCAGGTGCTTCTTGATGAAAAGGATGAATATATAGAGAATTATAATAGGGATATTGAGGACTTTCTTTCAAATATTTCCCATGAACTTAGAACTCCGGTAAATGTTGTAAGCGGTATGTCAGATCTTCTTTTAAAAAAAGGGGCAGGGGATGAAGCAAATGCGATAAAGGAAGCCGGAGCCCGCCTGGCAAGCCAGATTGAGGATATTCAGGATTACACGGAAACCAGAAGAAAGGCAATGATACTGGAAGAAGAGAACTACATGAGTACTTCTCTTATTAATGATGTGGTTACAAGCTTTAGAATGGAAGCTGATGATACCGACCTGGAGCTGATAGTTGATATGGCCCCGGATGTGCCGACAATGATGTGCGGAGATGTTAAAAAGCTTCACAAAATTTTCCATCATCTGCTAAGCAATGCCTTAAAATTTACAAGGCAGGGCGGAATCTATATAAGGCTTTATGCCGAAAAAATGGATTACGGAGTTAATCTATGTATCGAAGTTACGGATACCGGTATCGGTATGACCAAAAAGGGAGTGGATTCAGCCTCCCATGGAATGTATCAGGCAAATAAGAAGAGAAACAGAAGCTCCGGAGGAGTAGGGCTTGGTCTTTCCATAGTATATGGATTTGTTCACAGGATGGAAGGCTTTGTTAAGCTTGAGAGTGATTATGGAAAAGGTACTACGGTAAGGGTAACAATCCCTCAAAAGGTAGTGGATAAAAAGCCGTGTCTTAAGATAGAAGATTCATTTACTGGAGATATTCTGTTCCACGTAAGGTCTGATAAATACCGTGTTGCAAGGGTTAGAGATTACTATCGTGCAATGGCGGCAAATCTTGCTGCAGGTACTCATGTACCGCTTTATCCCGCAGAAACAATAAAAGATATTGAGAGACTTAGGGAAAAACTAAATGTCAAATTCATCTTTATGGGCGGCGAAGAATACACGGAAAATGCCGAATTTTTTGATGAACTGAGTAAAGGAGATACTGTTATTGCAGTATCTGCTGACCGCGGCTTTAAAATTAATCCCGGAAGCCGTGTTATTTTGATGCCAAAACCCCTGTATGCATACCCTGTTGTTAAGATTCTGAACGAAGGCCTTGCAGCGGAAGGAATAGAGCTAGGGTATGCTATTGAGAAACCAGATCTTACAGGAATAAAAGCGCTTGTTGTAGATGATGAGCCTATGAATCTGGTTGTTGCTACAGGTCTGTTTGAAGATTACGGAATGATCATAGATACAGCCAGAAGTGGAAAAGAGGCTATAGAAAAATATAGAAAAGGTGATTACGAGATGGTATTCATGGATCACATGATGCCGGGGATGGATGGTGTTGAAGCAATGCATCGCATCCGCAATGTAGCAGATGAAACCGGAAGAAAGGTGATGGTTGTAGCACTCACAGCAAATGTAGTTTCCGGTGCAAGAGAAATGTTTGTTAAGGAGGGCTTTGACGGGTTTATCGGAAAGCCAATTAATCTTACGGATTTTGAACGTGTTATGGCGCGTGTCCTTTCCAGAATAGGTTCTGTCGAGGGAGGTGCTAAAGTATGAGTATTTTCAGCTTAGTGAAAAAACTGATCGCACGAATAAATGATCCTAACAGAAATCTGTATGAAAGATTATTTGTGCTCATGACTATCATAAGTGACATTGCTGTTAGTATTGCGCTTATTGCAGACCTCATAACAGGTGAGAACATATATGAAATCATACTTCTTACAGCGACCATTATCATAGTACCGATCATAACTTTTACATGTCTTTATAAGGACAGGATTCAGGTAGCCATAAGACTTATTATTATCAGTCTTGTTTTCGTCGTTTTACCCGGCATCTTTTTCTTTGGCGGGGGTGTAGAAGGCGGGGCAGCTCTGTGGATCATCTTTGCGTTCCTATACGTAGGTCTTGTAATATCCGGTGTATGGCGCATAGTTATGATGACCCTTTTGTTTATACTTGCACTTGTGTGTTATCTTGTTGATTATTTCCACCCGGAGCTCATACATGGGCACAGCCGAAGCATGTTTTATGTGGATTCATTCCTTTCACTTATTCTGGTAAGCCTTGTCTGCTTTGTGATGGTAATGTTCCAGAATCGGGTGTTCAAACAGGAAAACAGAAGAGCAAAAAAGGCAGCGGAGCGCGCAGAGGAACTCAACAGGTCCCAGAACAGATTCTTTTCCAGCATGAGCCATGAAATCAGAACACCCATTAACTCAATTTTGGGATTAAATGAGCTTATCCTAAGAGAAGAGAATATCTCAGATGAAGTAGCCAGGGATGCAGTCGGAATCCAGGGAGCAGGTAAAATGCTCCTTGCGCTCATAAACGATATTCTTGACTTTTCCAAGATGGAGGCAGGAAGTATGGATATTGTCCCCGTGGAATATAAGGTCGGGGATCTGATGTCCGAAATTGTAAACATGATATGGCTTCGTGCTCAGGAAAAAGGGCTGGAACTGAATGTCAGTGTTGATCCGAATGTTCCGTCTGTTTTATATGGTGATGAAGTACGAATAAAACAGATACTTATCAATATTCTTAACAATGCGGTTAAATATACAAAGGAGGGCTCAGTAGGTCTTCATATTGAGAGCGAAGAAGCCGGAGAAAATACGGTTATGCTCCGTATTTCCGTATCTGATACGGGAATGGGAATAAAAAAGGATTCAATGCCTTACCTCTTTGATGCCTTTAAGCGTGTTGACGAAGAAAAGAACAGACACATAGAAGGAACAGGTCTTGGTCTCAGCATAGTAAAGCAGCTGGTTGAACTTATGGATGGTACCATATCCGTGAACAGTGTTTACGGAGAAGGCTCTACTTTTAATGTCATTCTAAAGCAGGGAGTATCTGATGCGGAAGCAATAGGAGAGCTTAGCATTCAAAATTACGGATTAGTCAGGAAGCATGCGTATGAGAGCCGCTTTACAGCGCCTGACGCAAGTGTGCTTATAGTCGATGATAATGAGATGAATCTGGAGGTGGAACGAAAGCTCCTTCTTGCTACCAGGATGAGAGTAGACACTGCTTTAAGCGGCAAAAAAGCACTGGAAGAAACAATAAAGACTCACTATGATGTCATACTTATGGATCATCTGATGCCGGAAATGGACGGAATAGATTGCCTTAAAGAAATCCGAAGCCAGGTTGGCGGCCTCAATCAGATGACCCCTATAGTTGTTCTTACGGCAAATGCGGGAAGTGAGAATAAGGAGCTTTATAATCATTCTGGTTTTGACGGATATCTTATTAAACCCGTGTCCGGAGAAGCTCTTGAAGATATGCTTCTTAATCACATACCAAATGATAAACTTAATATCAAAAATCGTACTGAGCGTATGGCTGGGAATACAAATGCTACAGCGGGATATAGCAGAAAGATTCCTGTTGCTATTACAACCAGTAGTATGTGTGACCTTCCTGATGCTGTTATGAGAGATCCGAGACTTCCAATCCTGCCCTTTGTCATTCAGACAGAAGACGGAATATTTAAGGATGGTGTGCAGATTGGGGCTGATGAACTTGTAAGATACATAAAGGGCGGAAAGAAAGCTTTGTCAGCTCCTCCGTCAACAAGTGTATATACGGATTTTTTTGCAAACACATTAAAAACTGCGCATCACGTTATCTATATATCACTTACAACCAGTATGAGTGATGATTACGACAGAGCAGTTGAGGCATCAAAGGCCTTTGATAACGTGACGATAATCAATTCCGAATGCCTCTCAAGTGCAATGGGTCTTCTGGTTCTTATTGCATGTAAGCTCGCACAGAGAGATGTGCCGGTTGAGGAGATGATACAAGAGCTGGAGATGGTAAAGAAGAGGCTAAAGTGCAGCTTCATTATTGAAAATACTGATTTTATGTTAAAGAACGGCCGTATAAGCAAAAGCATGCACAGATTTGCCGAGTCTTTAAGTCTTCGCCCGTGGCTTAGGTTTAAGGATGATCAATCAGGAGTTGGGGGTATCTTTATCGGCAGTAAATGGAGTGTGTATAAGAGTTATATCAAAAGAGCCTTTCCGGTGGATCAGATTCCGGATTCCGATGTACTGTTTATCACCTATGTAGATATAGATTATGAAACCTTATTGCGAATAAAGAAGGAAGTAAGCAAAATAGCATATTTTGAGAATATTGTATTTCAGCAGGCTTCGGCCGCCATTTCTTCCAACTGCGGTCCGGGATCTTTTGGACTACTCTATTTTATAAAGAGTAATAAATCCTATAATGTTTCATCTCTTATTCCGACTGATATGAGCATTGAAGTCAATAATGATGTCGAAGGACAAATAGCAGATGAGAATGCTGCAGAAGATGAAGATATTCTTACAGATAATGATAATGAAAAGGAAATAGCTGCCGAAGATGAGACATCTAAGCCGTTGTGGTATGAAAGCATAGAAGGAATTGACGGTAAAATTGCTATACAAAACAGTGGTTCAGAGGATGCCTTTAAGACAGTTCTGAAAATTTTCTACGATTCAATAGAGGAAAAAGAGGAGGAACTGAAGACTGCTTATGAGTCTGAGGACTGGGAGAACTATACCATCAAAATTCATGCTCTTAAAAGCTCCTGTAAACTCATAGGAGCAATGAAACTGTCTGAGGAAGCTCTGGCTCTTGAGATGGCGGGAAAGGAAGGAAATACCGAATATATAAGGGACAATTATGACGGGTTTATGGAAAAGTATCATGAATACAAAGAGATTCTCGGTAAGCTTTATGAGGGCGAAGAAAAGGCAGACGAAAATGAGCCTGCAAAACCTTTGGCAGATTCCTTCCTTATGGAAAGTGTGTATGAAGCAATTGCCGCCGCTGCAGAAGACATGGATAGTGACGGAATAGATGAAGCACTGTCGGAACTTAGTGAATACGATGTTCAGGGCGATGATAAGGAGAAAATAGAAAATATTAAAAAGCTTGCTGCTAAGTATGACTATGAAGGAATTACACAGTTACTTGGTTCTCTTTGAATGAAAGGACATTGAAACAGTATGGAGACAATCAAACGTGTTAATGATGCGGTCAATTCCTTTGCATGGGGGACTTTTGGGCTATCGCTTTTGCTTGGAACCGGGTTTGTTTGTACACTTATTTTGGGCGGTTTTCAGATCGTGCATTTTAGGCACTGGTGGAAGAAAACATTTTCAGTTGTAAGAGGTGAAGCACGAATTATCAATGATGCGGGAGCACTGTCCCAATACAGAGCTTTTTGCATGGCACTATCGGCCACAATAGGAACAGGCAATATTGCGGGAGTTTCGACTGCTATCTGTGTCGGAGGACCGGGAGCAGTGTTCTGGATGTGGGTGGCAGCATTTCTTGGAATGATGACCAAGTATTCGGAAAATGTTCTGGGACTTTATTACAGGCGAAGGAATTCCGAAGGAGCGTGGTCAGGCGGTCCCATGTACTATCTTGAGGATGGCCTTGGAAAAATGAAAAACTGTAAACGACTCGGAAAAGTTCTGGGTGTGGCATTCTGCATATTTACAGTACTTGCTTCTTTTGGTATAGGGAATCTCAGTCAGATAAATAAGATAACCCTGAATACTGAGGCAACGTTTTTACATGATATTGATATGGGCGAGTTCCTTGGTGCGCCTATTATTGACTGGTGGATTGGCGTTGCACTTATGTTTTTGGGTGCGATCATCATCATGGGAGGCTTTAGAAGACTTGCGTATGTTTCCGAAAATCTTATCCCCATTATGTCGTTTGTGTATATACTTGGGTGCCTTCTTATAATAGTTATCCATATTACAAGCATTCCGGCTGTTTTTGCATCTATCTTTCATTTTGCGCTGGGACCCTCTGCATTAAAAGGCGGGGCAGCAGGCACAGCTGTACAGGTTGCCATGAATACCATAAAAAGCGGATGTAAAAGAGGCGTTTTCTCTAATGAGGCGGGACTTGGCTCTTCAGTAATGGCACATGTTAATACCTGCGCCAGAGAGCCGGTGAAACAGGGAATGTGGGGGATAGCCGAGGTCTTTCTTGATACGATGGTAATCTGCACAATGACGGCTGTTGTGGTTTTGAACTCTGGCGCAATAGACCTTACTACAGGACTTGTCAAAGAGGGGACAGACGATGCTACTCTGGTTGCGAAAGCATTCGGTCAGGTTCTTGGTCGTCCCGGTGAGATTTTTGTGGTAATTGTGATTGGACTTTTTGCCTTCTCTACCGTAATGGGATGGTCTTACTACGGAGCAAAGGTTGTCGAATATCTTATTGGCGTAATCTGGTCAAAGATATACCGCTTTGTTTTTGTCATACTGATGATTTTCGGTGCCGTAATGGAATCATCACTTGCATGGGATATATCCGATACATTTAACGGTCTTATGATGATACCGAATCTGATAGGTGTACTTGCATTATCACCGCTTGTAGTAAAAATCACGAGAAACTACGCAGATAGAAGAATTCGTGGTAAGGATGTTGAGCCTATGCTTTCCTATAATAAGGATATTCAGGCGGACGCTATCCGTGCTATAAAGAAAGGGGCTTATTAAAGTATATTTCTCATATGAGAAATACCGTCATTTTTTTAATTTTTTACATAAGTTTTCTTTATGAAATATTCATTAACTATATGGTTATTTCACGTGTCTATAAAAGGTGGGGGATTTATAATCTAATAAGATAGTTATTAACACGACAACGGAGGTAGACGCATGTTTAAAGGAATATTCAAAAAGGCAACGGTTATCCTTCTCGCTTCGATGCTGGCTTTTACCCAGCCGACATCATCCTTTGAGGTACAGGCTAAGTCATCTGTATCATCTTCTTTCAGTAAATATCTTAAGAAGAACGGTTTGTATTATAAGAATATGTCAAAAGCCTACAGGCCGGGTTATAAGACAGCAAAGAAGACATATAAAGCCGGAAACTTTAATTTCTACGGAATGAATTCTACGGAGTATACCGGAAAATATTTTTATATGGCAGATCATGTTGCAGCATGGACCGGAACACTTCAGAATCTTTCAATAAGTGATGCTCAAAGAACCTACAATGTTGCGAAAAGTCTCTCAAAGAAGGCTAAAAGGAAAAAATCCAAATATCAGAAAGCAGCTGCAATACATGATGCTCTCGTAAAGCATACAAGCTATCAGATGGGACCTTATCAGGGACAGTCAGCTTATGAAGCACTTGTTAATCGTCAGGCAGTATGTGCCGGATACTCCAGAGCATTTAAGCTTATGTGTGATATTTGCGGAGTTCCGTGTATGTGTGTTTACGGATATGCCGGTGGCGGTACCGGTGGTGGTGCTCACCAGTGGAACATAATAAAGCTTGATGATGGAAAATGGTATGAGGTGGATTGTACCTTTGACGATCCGCTTGGTGGAAGCCCTAATCGAAATTTCTTCTGCCTTTCAACCGCAAAAATGTCCAGTGGAATGACACCACAAGGCATGAGCTACTATCACCAGAGAACAGGCATGGATGAACTCACAACAGCTTTTAATAAATGCATTCCGATGGCAACAAGTACAAAGCATGATAAGAAGAAGGCTAAAGATTTAGTTGTTAAATAAGCTTTGTCATTAAATTTTTATAAAGTAAAAAACGTAAAAGTGCGTGATCACTGCGATTGCGCATTTTTTTTGTGGAATATATTTTTATAAAATATTAACTTTTTTTATACGGCATTTTTATTACTATCGGTTATGATGTTTGATGTTTGAGGTAACCAATCATTGTTTTATATTTCTTAGGAGGTAGTGAAAATGAAGAGAAAACTTTCTGTACTTGTTGCAGCAACAATGCTTTGTGCAATGACTATTTCAGCTAGTGCTGCTCCTCAGTGTCCTGACCGAATTGTACCCGGAGAACTTGAGAACAATGCGGTTCTTGGAGCAGAATTTGTTGAAGCAGACACATTTGTGCCTATTTCTACAGGAGTTGGTGAAGTTAAGAGTAGTCCCGATGATGTAAACGGAATGACAGCCGTTATTACACATGTTAATCCTGTTTATACAGGAACAGCACAGAAGATTGCTGATAAACTCGGTTCAAATATTGTTGGTGCTTTCCATATTCAGCTTCCTGTTGGCATCAAGGAAACAGGAGTTGTATTTGATATAAAGGAAGGCTACACAATGCCTGCAAATCCTGTATTTGTTGCCCTTCACGGAAAAGAATTCTGCACACCTAAGGGATACAAACAGCTTAATGACAGACAGTTCATTGTTGTATTTAATTCAAGCGATACTGATTTCTATATCCTTGATGGCGGAGCATTGGGAGATGATCAGCATCTGACCTACAAAGAATTCTTTACAGGACAGAAGTAATTTATAAAAAGGACCATTTTAATAATGATCTAAAATAAAGAGACATGTACCCTCTTTACCGGACAACCGGTAAGGAGGGTATTTTTATCTTATAGGCAATTACTATGTAATTATTGGTTTTATATGTATGATAAAAACGAAATATCATATATAATGGAGGTAGGGATTTTTTATGAAAAAAGGGGGTAAAAAATTATGATGAAGTATCTGCAAAAGATAGGAAAATCACTTATGCTTCCTGTAGCTGTTCTTCCGGCAGCAGGAATTCTCTATGGTATAGGTTATTGGATCGATCCTACGGGATGGGGAGCAAACAGCGTGATTGCTGCATTTTTAATAAAAGCGGCATCTGCCATAATCGATCAGATTCCTATACTGTTCGCTATCGGTGTATCGGTGGGAATGGCTAAGGATCATGACGGAACCAGTGCGCTTTCCGGTATTGTTTCATTTCTTATGATAACAACACTTCTTAGCTCATCGGCGGTTGCCATGTACAAGGGAGTTGATGTTTCCGAGGTGCCGGCAGCTTTTGGTAAGATCAGTAATGCTTTTATAGGTATACTTGCGGGTGTGATCGGCTCAGGCTGTTACAACAAATTTAAAGACACAAAGCTTCCCGACTATCTTGCATTTTTCAGTGGAAAAAGATGTGTTGCCATAGTTACTGCAATAGCATCAATCGCCTGCTCATTTGTTCTTTATTTTGTATGGCCCATCATCTTTGCAGCATTAGTTGCCTTCGGTATGGCGATCATAGGTCTTGGACCTGTAGGTGCAGGTATCTATGCAATGTTAAACAGAGCACTTATTCCTCTTGGCCTTCATCACGCTCTTAATGCAGTATTCTGGTTTGATACTGCCGGAATAAACGATCTCGGACTTTTCTGGTCCGGAGCGGAAGGTGCGGTAAAAGGGGTAACGGGTCAGTATATGACAGGATTTTTCCCTGTTATGATGTTCGGACTTCCTGCAGGTGCGCTTGCCATGTATCACACTGCAAAGGACAGCAAAAAGAAAACGGCGGCTTCACTTTTACTTGCAGGCTCACTTGCATCGTTCTTTACAGGAATCACAGAGCCTCTTGAATTTGCTTTCATGTTCATGGCACCGGGACTTTATCTGGTACATGCTGTTCTCACAGGTATCTCAGCAGTTATCTGCAGCATTCTTCCCATGAGAATCGGTTTTAACTTTTCAGCGGGGCTTGTTGACTGGATACTGAGCTTCAAAGCGCCTATGGCTGTTAATCCGCTTCTTCTAATTCCTGTAGGAGCAGCATTTGCGGTTGTATACTATTTTGTTTTCCGCTTTGTGATCACAGCTTTTGATCTGAAGACACCCGGACGAGAGGATGACGAAGAGGATGAAAACAGAATAACTCTTGCCAATGATGACTTCACAACTATGGCGAGGATTGTTCTGGAGGGGCTCGGAGGAAAAGGTAATATTAAGGAGCTTGATTACTGCGCAACAAGAATCAGAACCGAAATAAACGATTATACTCTTGTAGATGAAAAGAAGATTAAGCAGGCCGGCATTGCAGGTGTGATCAGACCTTCGAAAAATACGGTTCAGGTTGTTATTGGACCTAAGGTTCAGTTTGTACATGATGAACTAAAAAAGATGCTTTGATTGTGGCTGTTTTCCTAAATTAACAATACAAAACTGAATAATAAAGAAACTGGAAAACTTTTCTTAAAAAAACATACCATACTAATCTCTGTCAGGGATTAATGGTATGTTTTTTTTAGATACATTTTTTACATATTCCTTTATGTGTGATTGTTTGTGCTCTTTTGGCAAAACAATCAGTGTTATCTGTTTTTATGGTTACATAATATGCAGGATTTTATAGGGAAACAAATAATAAACAGAAGGTATCTAAAGCTTCCGTTTCTCATTATTTTTTTATCCGCAGTTTTGTTTGCAATGGGAAGCAGACTCTTTACTACGCCGTTATCCACATCTTTTACCCAGCTTGACAGTGGCTGGTCTGTTTGTCGTGGAGAGAAAGTTTATAATGACGTAACTCTTTCGGATTTTTCCATAGATGATTCAAAAAAAGGTGAAGTAATAACAATAAAAGGGCATACTCCGGCCGTTTCAATATTGTCTCCGACAATTATGTTCAAGAGTAGCCTTTTAGCAGTTGATGTTTGGATTGATGGTAAGAAAGAGTATTCTTTCGGCCATGAGACTGCAAAAAAAGGTTTGATCGTTCCAAAACAATACAATATGGTAACTCTTCCTGACAGCGACATAGAGCATGATGTTCAGATTTCTTTTACTATCTATGGAGATAAGGATTTTTCCAGATTTTCCCCAATTTATTATGGAGATAAACATGAATTTATCCGAAACTTTTTGCAATATCACAGATTAGATGTTTTTATTGGCGGATTTTTCTTTATGTACTCCTGCCTTTTTATTTCGCTTGGTGTATTTTTGGCACTGAACCGAAGGAGTACTGCTTCCGTGTTTATCACAGCTGCAGTATCAATGCTGCTGGGGATTTATACCTATTCATATGGTGATATTTTCTGTTTCATAAGTGACAATGCGCTATTGTTTTCGCTGCTTGAATATGTATCCCTTTATTTGATCCCTCTATCCATCAGTGTACTTTTGTATTCAATACATCCTGAGATTGCAAATGTGAGCCAGAGACTTATTCTTGCTGTGAACACCGTTCTTCCCATGTTATTCATTATTCTTCATTTGACTGATACAGTACATATTCAATGGTTTGTTGTACATATTCAGGTGATGGGAATTCTGGAGGCACTTGTTATGCTTCCTGCGCTTGTTTTAGGAATCAGGTCTGAGCGAAAGCACAGGCTTGAGGCGGAAACTTATATAGGTAGTGATGCTGATAATTACCTGATATTGGGATTTATTCTCTTGATAATTTTCGCAATTTTAGAGGTGATCAGATACAACTTTAACAGATACAATACACATCTTAGGGCAGAAAGCATATTTGCCAATATAAGCTATCTTGTTATGGGACTGCTCTTTTTCATAATATGTTTATTCATATATTATTTCCTCAACGGAATCGAGCATTTAAATGCCAATAATGTTAAAAAACAGCTCGAAGGGCTTGCATATATTGATGCTTTGACAGGACTGATGAACAGGGCAAAGTGCATGCAGTATGCGGCAAGTCTTGATAATCAGTATGCTGTTGTAAATCTGGATATGGACAGGCTTAAAACTGTAAATGATAATCTCGGACATCTTGAGGGAGATCGCATGTTAAAAGCATTTGCTGACATTATGAGGATGGCGTTTGCCGAGGCTGATTTTATCGGCAGAACAGGCGGAGATGAGTTTATGGTAATTTTTGAGAATCCTGAATCGGACGTGTGCGACAGATGTATCAGGATGATGGAAAAGTATATGGATGAGTTCAATAAGAAAAACGACACATTTACTCTTTCAGCTTCCGCAGGCTATGCTTACAGCTACGAAGCAGGCGGAAAATACGAGGATGTTTTTTATCTGGCGGATACCAGGATGTACAGGATGAAGGAGCAGCATCATAATGCGTAGGAAAATTCTTTATCTGACAATTGCATATATAGCTTTTCATATACTACTGCTTATAGGCCATTTTGTGCTTAGACCTACTGCTATAGACAGGTGCATCGTTTTGAATGATGGCTGGGATGTACAATATAATAATACAGAGTATAAAAATATCAGCTTATCAGCATTAAGAAGACTTATTGGAACGGGGACCTTCAGGGAAGACAGAATTATTCTTTCACATGAAAATGTTGATCTTACAAGGATTATTAGTCCGACACTTCTGTTTGAAACCAGGTTTAGTGCATGGAAGGTAAGCGCTGATAATGAAGTAGTCACAGAACGTTATTATGAGAAATATGAAAATAGCGAATATATAGGTTGTGACAATAATTTTGTTACGCTTCCTTCAATAGAAGGCTCTGTAAATATCGCGATTGAACTACTGGTTTCCGAGGATGGTGCATATAGCTATTTTGAACCTCCGGTAATTGGAGCCTATAAAGATATAATGCTGTTTGCGATTTACAATTACTTATTTATATTTATGACATCGGCTTTTCTTATCGTATTCGGAGTCATTTTTTTTGCCATAGCAGTAGGCTTCAGGATCAATCTTCCGGAGATAAAAATGCAGATGTATTCTGCACTTTTGTATATTGTGCTGGGTATATGGTTCCTTACACAGTTTAAGATACTTGGTCTTTTCTTTGAGCTAAAAGGACATCAGACAGAGATAGAATATATATCTTTGTATCTTATAGTTCCGCTTATGTATCTGGTAATGGGTTCTATGCAGGATTATTTGAAAAATAAGGTTTTTCTTGTTTTTTCAACAACAGGTTCTATCGTTGCGGTATTACCTATTGTCCTTCATTTTGCAGGGATTGTGCACCTAAATCAGATGCTACTCATATATCAGGCGGATTCAGCGGTACTTCTGGTTTTCATGATAGTGATGGTGATTAAGGATTCCAGGGAAAAAAGGGTGTCACATTCGCAGATAATACAGCTTGTAGGACAGATTGTTTTATCATTGTCGTTTCTTTTTAATGTATTTTTCTATTATCTTGAGTTAATGGGTGTTTCAGAGCAGATCATGCTGTCAAAAAAGGCTGTACCTATGGGAACACTCTGTATGGTTTTCGCAACATTGGTCAATTACCAGATATTTCTTACCGAATCCGTTGCAAGGAAAAAGGAACAGGCATCCCTTGTTCATCTTGCATATGAGGACGGACTAACAGGGATTCCCAACAGATCAAGGTATGAAAAGTATTTAACGGATCTTTCATCGTTTGATGAGGATTTTTGCGTGATAAGTATCGACCTTAATGGCCTTAAAGGGGTTAATGATAATCAAAGCCATCTTGAGGGGGATAAGTATCTTAATGAGTTTGGTAAGGTATTGGAGAATTGTTTTTTTGAAAAGGGTTTTTATGCAAGGATTGGCGGGGATGAATTTGTTGCAGTACTCCGCGGCGAAAATATGGAACTGGCTGATAGAATTATAAAAGAAATGGACGAAGAACTTGAAAAACTGAATAGAAAGGACCCTTCAATAAAAAGAAGCGCTGCAACGGGCTATGCCTTCAGGCATGAAATAACAGGCAGCGATTGGAATGAGGTTTATCTTCTGGCAGATGAGCGTATGTATATGAGAAAAGTTGAGATGAAGAAACAACGCTGAGTAACAGGCTTACTGTTTATAATCTTTTAAGAAAGAATTGAGTGTAAGAACATTGTTTAATTCAAGATTAATAGCATACAATTAATTAGTACATTATGCCTATTTTTCTTATGAGAGGTAATTAAACTATGAGTAAAGAGCAAACAACAATCAGTAAGGGTAATTTCATTCAGTCAGTAAAAGGCAAAATACTTGTTATGGGTATTCTTGGTATTACGGCAGCACTTGTTATCGGTATTGTCGGAGTGGTATCCATAAACAGAAATGCCAAAAACAGTGAAATTGTATCCATGGTGGAAGAAATCAATGTTCTCCAGGAGAAGAACCTGGCAAATGATGCACTTTATCAGTATTATGTGGATGAGAATTATTTAAATGCCACACTTACAAATATTGATGAAATGGAGGCAGAAGCCAAAAAACTGGAGACAATAGCCGGGGCGGAATACGATGCTTCGGTAGCTTCCATTGTGAGCAATTTGGATAAGAGTAAATCCAATTTCAAGGAGCTGCAGGAAATCCATAACAGCAGAGGATATTCGCCGTCTATCGGAAAATATAAGGATTATGTGGATTCAAGCAGTGAACTTTCAGAAAGCTTTACCAGTCTTGTAAATAACAATGATTGGATTGAAATACACTGGATTGACAGTATTTTTGGAGAAGGAGGATCCTCTGTAAAAGTTGATGGCAAAGAATATACAAAAATGCTTTACGATTATGCTTTGCCGGAAGCAGGAAAACGTAACAGTCTGATTTTCCGTGTAGGCGGAACCTTTACATATAAGGGTGATTATTATATCAAGAATATTAAACTCAAGAACGGGGCGGATTCTGTTTTGATCGACTTATCGCAGGCTGAGATGAAAGAA
Organism: Butyrivibrio sp. AE3004; assembly: GCF_000703165.1. Classification (NCBI taxonomy): domain Bacteria; kingdom Bacillati; phylum Bacillota; class Clostridia; order Lachnospirales; family Lachnospiraceae; genus Butyrivibrio; species Butyrivibrio sp. AE3004. Next base: position 2,307,770 of record NZ_JNLQ01000002.1, on the reverse strand, counting down.
ATGGCCGGAGATGGTCTTGAGGCAGCAGAAATTGTTGACTTTGGTGGTGATAAAGCTATAAAAGTAACAGGTAAATTTGACGAAGCAAATGAGACCTGGGAAGAAGTATCAACTACGCTGTCAGTCATAGATTATGATATGGAAAAATATCCGGACCTGGAATATGAGCTTTATATCGATCCTTCAATAATAACACCGGGCATCACATATAAATACGGTGGAGCGATTTCGGGAGTTTACGGTTTTGCTTCAAAGCTTGAAGAACTTGACAGTCTTGTTGCGTCCTACAGTAAATTGGTGGTTGAGGGTAAAGATGTTTCATCGAATCTGACAGAGATAGAAGCTCTTATAGCTGAGATGGGGGAGAATATACCAAAATACACTACAGATCCATCTCTTGCAGAAAGTTCACTGGCATTCCTTAATTCAAAGAAAGCCCTGTTTGATGAACTTAAGACAACAGATGAGAAGACACTTTCCATAAAAGCTGATAATATAGTGATCAGCACTGCATTAAGTGACCTTTGCGCATCCGTTCAAAGTGATGCTGTAGCCAATATGGATGCTGTCAAAACAAGCGTAACCATCATCATATTGATTGTACTTATAGCAAGTATTATTGTTCTAGGATTTATACTTGCCCGTGTCAGCCTGGGAATTAATAGAAGCGTTAATTCCTTCCAGTCTGCTATTGTAGAAATTGCTTCCGGTAAGATTTCCACAAGAGCAGATGAGTCGGGACATGACGAATTCGCAGAATTTGCAGCCAGTCTTAACAGCTTCCTTGATACATTGGAGGGAACAATTGATGCTGCCAAGAATATGAGTGATATATTGGCAAAGACAGGACTTGATCTGGAGGAAAGCGCAATAAAGACCAAGCAGGTAGCCGGTGAAATAAGTGAAACCATTCATGAAATTTCAAAGGGTGCGGGAGAGCAGGCAAGAGATATAGAGACTTCGTCACAGAAAGTTGTGGATATCAGAACCAATATACAGCAGATTTTGGACAGCGTTTCGACATTGTCAGATAAGTCCGATAATATGAGCGTAAGTGGTAAGGAAGCAAACGAAAATATGACTAACCTTACCAAGTCCAGCGATTCTACAACGGAGGCATTTGCGGGAATTGTTAATCAGGTACACAAAACTGATGAATCCGTAGGGAAGATTCAGGAGGCTGTAACACTCATAGCTTCAGTTGCTGCCCAGATAAATCTCCTATCACTAAATGCAAGTATAGAAGCCGCAAGAGCAGGAGACGCAGGAAAGGGATTTGCGGTAGTTGCAAGTGAAATCTCAAGTCTGGCAGATCAGACAAACCAGTCAACGAAGATTATTGAGGACATTATCCATAATCTTTCAATGGAATCAAATAAGACTGTTCAGACCATAAATGAAGTAACCGAACTTATTCACAATCAGAAGAGCAGCATCGATGACACCAGTAATATATTTGTAAGTGTAAGTAACGGCATTGACTTCACTAAGGCATCTGTTGTGGAAGTTCTTGGTGAGGCACAGTCCTGCGACAGCTCAGGAGAAGTAGTTGTAGATCTTATGACAAACCTTTCAGCCATCTCCGAAGAAAATGCTGCATCAGCAGAGACAACCTCTGTTTCCATGACGCAGCTTAACAGTGAGACCGCAAGATTGGCGGAGACCTCTGAAGAACTTCTCAAACTTGCTGATTCTCTTAAAGAAGACCTCGATTTCTTCAAGTAATATTTCATTAGTATTTTGAAAATACATTCTCAGGGCGGTACCTAAATACCGCCCTGTTTTCTGTTTCAGTGTTGATAAGCTGTCGATAAAAAAGTTTTTATGAATATTCTTCCATGATATTTGATATACTGTATTATAACGAGCGGAAAGGAGTAAAATATATGGCTATTGCAGAAGGCATAAGTGAAAAAGACTTATTTGAGGCTATTGTTCATTTTGATGAGAGCGATGAAGCCAAGGACTATTTCTATAAAGCTATGGACACCCTTACCGGCAGAAAAAACAGCACCGGGACGGATGAAACTGTAAGAGACAGGATTCTTAAGGCATACGGGATACTGTTTTGCGAAGATACAGGGCTTAAGACCGGTGATAAAGCCGATGTGGATGACGTTGCCGATACCGCAGACAGACTTTATATAGGAAAAGCAGGGTATGATCCCCAGCACTGGTATCGCATGAAATATCATTTTCCTGTTATTGATGATGACAATTATGACAGATTTGCAGCGCTGGTTCTGTCGGATATGAATGCCGGACCATTGCACGAGGCTGCGCTTAGTGATGGTGAGACTCTGGTTATCGGAGAACCTGATCCTCTTAATATGACAGCCGAGCAGAGAAAAAATCAGAGCGTTAAATCGGTTACCTCGCTGTGATCAGTTATTTCATCTAAGTAATATAGATGAGAAATATAAGAGTAACTAAACGGATATGTATCTTTAAATATCATAAACAAACAGTTGCAAAAAAAATAATTTTCCGGAAGTGGAGGGGGAAGTGAATATACTTGCAGTCGATGCCAACAAGGCATCCTTAAACAAGATTAAGAAGTATCTTGAGAAGGTGTCACCTGATTCTAATTGTTTTTTCTATGACAGCTCTCTTTCGGCACTGTCAAAGGCCCGTGAAGAGGAGATGGATGTTGCTATTCTTGATGTGGATATTCCTGAGCTTGACGGGATAGATCTTGGGCGATATCTTGTGGAGCTTAATCCTTTTATCAATATTATTTATCTTTCCGAGCATACAGACAGAGCTTTCGATGCCATGAAAATACATGCCAGTGGATTTATTAAAAAGCCGGGATCTTCAGATGAAGTTAAAAATGAGCTTTCGGTGCTTAGATACCCGGAGCTTCGGAAGAAATACAAGAGAGTCTTTGCCCAGACCTTTGGCAATTTTGAACTGTTTGTGGACGGTGAGCCTGTAGAATTCAAGTATAAGAGAACCAAGGAAATAGTGGCACTTCTTGTGAGTAACAGAGGCGCACAGACTACAAATGGTGAGATAATTGCCTCCCTGTGGGAGGATGACGGCGACCCGGATAAGAAGTTATCTTATCTTTGTAATTTAAGGCAGGACCTCCAGAATACCTTTAAAAAGCTTAAGCTGGAGGGCATAATCCTAAAGCAGCGCGGCAGCATGGCAATAGCCAAGGACAAGATAGAGTGTGACCTCTATGACTGGCTTGAAAACATGGAAGAATCAAAATACAAATACACAGGCGACTTCATGAACCAGTACAGCTGGGCAGAGTACTATCACGGCGAACTGGATGACTTATACTACGGTGATATGTAAATATTTCTTGAATTTCGCACAGTGAAAACAGGGCTGAGATTGTAACTATCTGCCATCATTACCCTCAGACCATATGCTCAGATAAACCGTCATCTGGCGAAATTCATCAGGCTCTTTGTATTTTATCATGCGCGAGCAACATGTTTGAAAGGTGTTTGCTTAAAGCCACTTATATTCTTAAGACTTTTAGCTACGATATTCTGTCGCTTGAATTTTCTAATGCTCACACAGATTTCTTTGAATGTGCATGTGAGATAAAAAATCGCTCATTCTTCGCTAATTATCTCGCATGCACTTGAAATCTGTTATGTGAGCATAAGAAAATTCAAAGCTCAGAATCACTTGCAAAAAAGTCTTAAGAACATTAGTGGCTTTTTGTAAACATCCTTGAGTTTTGCTCCGCGCATGAGATAAAGAAAAACAAAGAGCCTGATGAATGCTTTTTCGCCAACTGACGGTGAAAATGAGCATATGGTCTGAGGGTATGAAGGACAGATAGCTGTAATCTCAGCCCTTCTTTGTTGTGCGAAATTCAAGTTAATATTATTCTTGAAACAAATTGTCCCTGGTGATATTTTTAAGCCATTTTCTGCTTCTGTAATGGCTGATGACCCAGGGCCATTTTACAAATTCGTCGGTGCACAGCAAAAAGTATACCCACATCGGAGGAAGCTTTAAAACGGCAGCTGAGATGAAACCAAGGGGTACGGCATAGACCCACATGTCTATGGTATCGCAGATAAAGCCCCACCTGCTGTCACCTCCGGCGCGGAAAACACCTGCAATAAGAGTTGTGTTTACGGCAGCTCCCATAACATAATAAGTATTTATGAGCAGCATGATCTTAAGATAGTGACGGCCTGCTTCCGTAAGATTTGCAAAGCTAAGGAAAACAGGAATAAGGAGCAGTATTATGAGCCCACCTATTGCCCCGAATAAGACAGTCATTTTTATTAAGACGCTTGCTGCTTTTTTTGCGTCTTCAAGTCTGTTTTCACCGATTATCTGACCAAGAAGGATTCCGCCCGCACTTGCTACTCCGAAGGATAAAATGGTTCCTATGTTCCTTGCAAGTGATGTGAAGGAATTTGCTGCCACAACATCAGAACCCAGGAATTGTCCAATGATGACTGAATACATGGAAAAGGCAAGACCCCAGGACACATCGTTCATCATTGCAGGAATAGCCATTTTTATGAAATCTCTGTGCAACAGCTTGTTATTTATAAACATATAAGACAGGCGAAGCTTTACACTCTTACTTCGAAGGGATACAAGCACGCATAGTAAAAGTTCGGCAACTCTGGATATTGAGGTTGCAAGCGCAACGCCTGAAGCTCCGAGCTTTGGTGCTCCGAAAAGTCCGAATATAAATACTGCATTCAGCAGAATGTTCAGTGAAAATGCAAAGGTATTCAAAATGGTACAGATTGATACTTGTCCGACACTCCGCAATGTGGAGAGATAAATTTCTATTATTCCCCAACAGATATAGGCGACACTGATATATTGAAGGTAGGAAGCTCCGATACTTATGAGCTCGGGCTCAGGCGTAAAAACGCGCATCATCTGCTTAGGAATAAACAGTGCCGAAGCTGCAAAAAGACATGCAACTATCAGTGAATATCTTAGAGCGATGCCTTCAACTACCTGAATTGCACGCATATCCTTTTTCCCGAAATATTGTGAACAGAGCATAATAGCGCCTGTGCCAAGTCCGTAGAATACCATAAACAGGATAGAGGCATACTGCGCAGCAAGAGAGACTGCGGATATATGGCTCTGCCCCACATAATTCAGCATGATTACATCGGCCGAGTTAACTGCAACACTTAATATATTCTGAAGGACAATCGGAATTGTCAGCTTAATTATCTGAGAACGATAGGTTTTCATATTTTTCACTCAATTCATATTTTTTTATGCAGGAGTCTTTAACATAAAGATAAAGGTGCGTTGAAGAATCCTGCATATAATAATAGTACCATATTTGTTGGTTTAATGGCGCAAAAGTAAATTTTGTCAATTGTTTACGAAATGCATCACTTTTTCAAGAGTTACTCAATTCAAAAACAGGGATAATTATCCGGTGTTAAGATAATTATAAAAAAAATATAAAAAATGTGTTGACAGTAAGGTTAGCTAATGCTAACATAACCTTGTTAGCAGAAACTAACACATATGACATACATAGTCATAAGAAATCTCCTACCTGAAAATGCCGCATCTTGCCAGTGCGGCATTTTTTTTGAGCAGAGCACTTAGCGAGGTATTTTCGAGCTTAGTGCGAGCCATACAGATCCACTTGGCAAGGTTTTATCGAGTCTAGTGGATATTGTTTGAGCAGAGCACTTAGCGAGGTATTTTCGAGCTTAGTAAATTTTGTTTGAGCAGAGCACTTAGTTTGTTTAAGCTAACAAATATTCTTTCTTTAATATATGTAAATTTAGTCACTTTTCTTATTGACAATTATTCTTAATAAGAATATTCTATGATTACAGTTAGCGTGTGCAAACATGAGTAGCAGTAGGCTAACGACAATTATATACAGCTAACTTAAGTTATACGCATCTAACCTGATAGATGCAAAGATTTTATTATACAGCTGCTGCAGCTGTTTTGGAGGTTTTATGACACTTAATGAAGCAGAGCTTGGAAAAGAATATACGATAGACTCCGTAAATACCGGTGGAGATGAGGAAATGGAGAGCTTCCTGTTTTCCCTTGGATGCTACAGCGGAGAGAGGATTACTGTAGTGGACAAGAAGAGAAATCTGGTAGTTGCTATAAAGGATGCAAGATATAATATTGATCCTGAGTTAGCATCAGCTATCAATATCTGATGTGGATTTAGAACAAAAAATTGTTTTAAATTATAGAGATTTTATAGGAGGAAAGATATGAGAATCGCAATGGCAGGTAACCCCAACAGCGGTAAAACGACCATGTACAACGCTTTGACAGGAAGAAGCGAAAAGATCGGTAACTGGGCTGGTGTTACAGTAGACAAGAAAGAGAGTGTTATCAAGAAGAAATACTATGATGGTAATAAGGAGCTGATTGCAGTAGATCTTCCCGGTGCTTACTCAATGTCGCCATTTACATCTGAGGAGAGTATAACCAGCGGCTATGTTAAAAACGAGCATCCTGATGCTATCATAAACATAGTTGATGCAACAAACTTAAGCAGAAGCCTTTTCTTCACAACACAGCTTCTGGAATTGGGGGTTCCGGTTGTTGTTGCGCTTAACAAAACCGATGCAAATGACAAGAAGGGCAACAGCATTGATGAAAAGCTTTTATCTGAAAAGCTTGGATGTCCTGTTATTAAAACAGTAGCTACTTCAGAAACAGGGCTTAAGGAAGTTGTAAAAGCAGCAGCAGAGCTTGAGGGTAAGGAACAGAGTGAGCCCTATGTACAGGGTGACATTGATATCCACGACAAGGCTGCGGTTGAAGCTGCTGACAGAAAGAGATTTGAATTTGTTAATAAAATTGTAAGCTCTGTAGAGAACAGAAAAGTTCTTACAAAGGACAAAAACTTTGGAGATACAATTGATAATATTGTGACTCATCCGATACTTGGAATAGTGATCTTTGCAGCTATCATGTGGCTTGTATTCTATATTTCACAGACAACTGTAGGTACATGGATCGCTGATATCCTTGCTGGTTGGATTGACTCTTTCAAGGAGATGGTAGGAGAGGCGATGGCAGATGCAAATCCTCTTCTCTATGCGCTTCTGGTTGACGGTATCATCGGCGGTGTAGGAGCAGTTGTGGGATTCCTTCCTCTGGTTATGGTAATGTATTTCCTTATTGCACTTCTTGAGGATTGCGGATACATGTCAAGAGCAACGGTTGTACTTGATCCTATATTCAAGAGAGTAGGTCTTTCAGGAAAATCCGTTATCCCTATGATCATTGGTACAGGTTGCGGTATTCCCGCTATCATGGCTTGCAGAACCATCAGAAATGAGAGAGAAAGACGCTCGACAGCAATGCTTGCAACTTTCATGCCTTGTGGAGCAAAGCTTCCTGTTATCGCACTTTTTGCAGGCGCATTTTTCCCTGAATCAAGATGGGTAAGCTTCATCTGCTACATGGGAGGTATCTTACTGATCCTTCTCGGAGCACTTCTTATCAAGGCTATCACAGGAATGAAGTACAGAAAGAGCTTCTTTATCATTGAGCTTCCCGAGTACAAAGTACCCAGCCTTATGTTTGCGGTTAAGTCTATGCTTGAGAGAGGTAAGGCTTACATTGTTAAAGCAGGAACAATTATCCTTGTATGTAACACAGTAGTTCAGATCATGCAGAGCTTCAACTTCAGCTTCCAGCCTGTAGAAGAGGGCATGGAAAATACTTCAATCCTTGCAGGTGTAGCAGGACCGTTTGCATATCTCCTTGTACCTATCGTAGGAGTAGCAAGCTGGCAGCTCGCAGCAGCAGCTATCACAGGTTTCATTGCTAAGGAAAACGTTGTAGGAACTATCGCAACAGTATTTGCGATTTCAAATCTTATTGATACTGAGGAACTTGAGCTTATCGGTGAGGGAAATGCAGTAGCAGCCGTTATGGGTATCACAAAGGTAGCAGCACTTGCATACCTTATGTTCAATCTGTATACACCTCCGTGCTTCGCAGCTCTTGGAGCTATGAACTCTGAGATGAAGTCTGCAAAATGGTTGTGGGGAGCAATTGCACTTCAGCTTGCAACAGGCTTTACTGTAGGATTCCTTGTATATCAGATCGGTACATTTATAACAACAGGCAGCCTTGGAACAGGTTTTGTTTACGGACTTATTGCCATAGCAGTATTTGCAGGTGTTATAATATATCTTATAAAGAGAAACCAGAAAGCAATGGTACTCGAATATAAGCTTGATTGATTTTAGAGGTAAAAAAGGTTATGGCAAATTTTATAGCTATAGCAGCAATTGTATTGATGGTTGGATTGGCAATCAGATATATTTACAAAGAAAAGAAAAAAGGGACCCGTTGTATCGGGTGCCCAATGTCAGGGAACTGCCATAAGGCAACTTCCTGTAAGCATTAAAAAAATGGGGCAGCCACTTAGTGTGGCTGCCCTATTCTGTAGTCTCGTGGGGACATACCATACAGCTCCTTGAACTTGCGGTAAAAATAGCTGCTGTTGTCGTAGCCTATATAGGTGTAGATATCTTCTATAGTAAGTGTGGTATGGCTTAGAAGATATGCAGCCTGTTGAAGCCGCCTTGCAAGAAGCTGCTCTTTGAAATTTTTACCCGTATGTTTTTTCAGCAGTCTGCTTATATAGTAAGCAGGCTGTTTTGTCTGTTCAGAGATAGCCTCAAGACTTCCGTGCTTGTAGTGTGAGTCAATATATTTGAGTACCGTAAGAAGAAGGTTCTGCTCATACTGTGAAGGGGTACCCTGGTTTACCAGACCCGCATACACCGATAGGGTCTGTAAAAGAAGTCCCATTGTAGTTCTGTTTATGGTATTTATAACTGTTTCTGATTCCTGGTACAAAAGAGTGTAGATCATGTTTTCCATAAGGTTCTGCACCGGAAGTATGTCTGCAGCAGGGAAGTGCAGATAGGTAAGGAAAGAGGATTCGGGAGAGAGTGTTGAAATGAGGAAGTCCCTTAAAAGATCGCCCTCCGGAATCATATGCAGGGCTTCATCAAAAAACTCCGGTAACAGAATAAAATTAACTGCAATGTCATTTTCACCTGCGGGAAGGATTTCCTGAGTCGCATTCTGGTTTAAGAATAAAAGCTCTCCCTGATTTAAGGTGAGTTCATCCTTTTCATTCAGTATATGGTGGGTCTTTCCGGAAACCATGTAGACCATTTCGACATAATTATGACTGTGCTTTGGAAAATGTACAAAGCGTGTATGAGGACGTATCTCAATAAGACGTCCTTTTTTTAATAAAAGGTCGCTGTCTATGACAAAATTCTGTCCGTGTCCGTAGCGGCTCCGGTCGATATCAAGACCGCTTAGAATCTCTTTTTCTTCATCTGTCAGCTGACGCAGCTGCTCTAAAATCTGTTTATCCATACCTTAATTATAGTTTTTGAGGACCTGCAAATAAAGTCCTATTTTTTGTTCCATGGGGACCTTATGTCTTGTGCCCTTTAAAAATATAATTTGTACAAGCAAATGACTCCTGCATGCAACTGAAAATGACATACAAGAAAAGCTTGCAAAATAGTCAAATGAGTAACAAACAAGAGAGGGTAATTATGGGCGAGTATTATTTAGCCGTTGATATTGGAGCTTCAAGCGGAAGACATATGCTCTTTTCATATGAAGATGGGAAGATTTTAATGGAAGAAATCTATCGCTTTGAGAATGGCATGACGCATAGGGACGGCAAGCTCCTCTGGGATACTGATAAGCTTTTTGTTGAAATCGTAAACGGAATGAAAGAATGCAGGAAGCTTAATAAGATTCCGAAATCAATGGCGATAGATACGTGGGCAGTAGATTATGCGCTGCTTGACGAAAATGACAACCTGATCGGTGATACCTACGGATATAGGGATCACAGAACAGAAGGAATTGATAAAGCGGTTTATGAGCTTATTCCGGAGGATGAGCTTTATAAAAGAACCGGAATTCAGAAGGCGATTTTTAATACAATTTATCAGCTGACTGCAGACAGGCTGCAAAGACCTGAGGTTCTTGGTAAAGCGAAGACCTTTTTGATGATACCTGATTATTTGAATTTCCTTTTGACGGGAAATAAGGCTTTTGAGTACACCAATGCCACAACGACGCAGCTTGTAAATCCTGCGACAAAGCAGTGGGATTATGAACTGATAGAGAAATTAAAGCTTCCAAAGGAGATTTTCCTTGAATTGTCACTTCCGGGAAATGAGGTCGGACAGCTTAAGGACAGCATAAGGAATGAAGTCGGATTTGACTGTAAGGTTTTGCAGTGCGCAAGCCATGACACTGCATCGGCTGTAATGGCAATGCCGCATCTCGGAAATGAGGGCTTATATATTAGCTCAGGGACATGGTCTCTTATGGGCGTTGAGAATAATGAAGTTCTCGCAAGAGATTGCGACAGGGAAAAGAATTTCACAAATGAGGGCGGTTATGATTACAGATTCAGATATTTGAAAAATATCATGGGACTCTGGATGATACAGCAGGTAAGACATGAAGCGAAAGATGCCCTTAGCTTTGCTGAATATGCAAGGCTTGCAAAGGAAGCTGACAGTTTTCCTTCTATAGTAAATGCAAATGATGAGAGATTCCTTTCACCCGAAAATATGACAATAGAAATAAAGAAAGCTTGCGAGGATTCGGGACAGCCCATTCCGCAAACGCCCGGAGAAATTGCAGCTGTGATATATAAAAGTCTCTCTGTATGCTATGAAAAAACAGCTGAGGAAATAAGCAAAAATACAGGCATTGAATACGAAGTGATCCATATAATCGGTGGTGGGTGCAAGAACAGCTATTTAAATCAGCTTACCGCAGACGCTACGGGACTTACAGTTCTGGCAGGACCTTCGGAAGCAACTGCGATAGGCAATGCGATGGTTCAGCTTATAAGAGACGGAAAACTCGAAAATCTTACCACTGCAAGAAAAGCAGTACATGATTCGTTTGAAATAGAAGTTTTTTACCCGGAAGGAGGAAGTAAATAAATGTTAGTAGAAACAAAAGCAAGAGTAGGGGTATTTTCAATTGCACTGGGAGCTTATCTTCCACAGTTCCCTTCACTTGTACCCGAATTTAATAAGCAGTTCGAGGATTTTAAAAAATCTTTTCCCGATACAGTGGAAATCATTGATGGCGGAGTAGTTACAACTAAAGAGCAGTCACAGGAAGCAGGTGAGAAATTCCGAGCAGCCGATGCTGATCTTGTTTTCATGCAGCTTCTGACTTATGCAACATCCTACAATATGCTGCCTGCGGTTAAGGATCTGGATGTACCTGTAGTTCTTGTAAATATACAGAAATTAAAAGCACTTGATTATGACACAGCGGGAACAGCGGAGTGGCTTGGTGAAGCATATGCCTGCGGTGCAGTAGGTGAGATGGTTGCAGACCTTAACAGATACGGAAAGCGCTCAGCGGTTATCACAGGTGTTGCAGAGGGCGGTGACCCGGCTGTGGCAAAACAGATTGATGAGTGGTGCCGCGCCGCACAGGTGCGCAGACGCTTCAGGGATACAAATCTTGCACAGATCGGAAGACCTTATCCCGGAATGATGGATCTCTATATTGATGAATCCAACCTGTACAGAAGAATGCATGTTTATACCAAGCAGTTCGATTGGGAAAAAATCTGGGCAATTGCTGATGACGTAACAGATGATGATGTTATAAGGGCAAAGGCTCAGGATATTCTTGATACCTTCGATGTTGAAGGCGGCGGCACAATAGAGAAGGTCTACGAGATGGCTAAGTATGTTGTTGCTTTTGAAAAATGGGTTAAGGATGAAAAGCTTGGCTTTGTTGCATCACACTATGATGGCTATGCGAAAGGACAGGCAGGTGTTGTTGACAGCCTTCTGATTCCCGCATTTTCAATGCTTATAAAGCAGGGAACTGCCTGTGCTGTAGAAGGTGACATCAAGGTAGCTATGGCTATGAGTATCCTTAAAACAATTTCCGGTTCAGGCCAGCTTGCTGAGATGTACACAATTGACTTCAACGATGATGTAACACTTATCGGACACAGTGGATCCGGAGATTATGATATTTCCAAGGCTAAGAAGCCTACCATGAAGATTGTTGATGTATTTCACGGAAAAACAGGAGGCGGATATCTGACACAGTTCTATCCCCCTGCAGGTGATATCACATATCTTGCGATCACACAGGACGGCGACGGACACTTCAAATTTGTTGCAGCAGAGGGTGTTAATGAGGAAGGTAAAATCCTTCAAAACGGTGACACAATGATGCGTACAAGATTTTCCTGCTCCGCATCCGAATTTGTAACAAAGTGGAGCGAGTGTGGTCCTACACATCACTTCGGAGCAGCAATCGGAAGACATATAGATACTATTGCCAAGGTTGCAAAGATCTTTGATGTACCGCTTGAAATCGTAACAAGATAAATAAACAGCTATAGATGAGCCAAGTGACGTTCAGGAATGCGAAGCATGATTGGCTAATGGTATTGACAACAGACTGGTACGAGTCAGATAAAAAATTGCTTTTAAAGATGAGGAGATAAATAACATGAGTATATTGGATATAAAATTTGTACAGGGATTCATTCGTATGGCTAATGACGGCTGGGAACAGGGCTGGCATGAGAGAAACGGCGGAAACCTTTCGTATAGAATGAAGGATGAGGATGTAGCTGCAGTTTCTGAATATTTAAATGAGGATGGTGCCTGGACAGAAATCGGAACCGAGGTTCCCAGGCTTGCCGGAGAGTATTTTATGGTAACGGGAAGCGGTAAATATTTCCGCAATGTGATCATAGATCCCGAGGATTCCATCGGCATTATCAAGGTTGATGAGACAGGAACAAAGTACCAGATTCAGTGGGGCTTTGTAAATGGAGGGCGTCCGACTTCCGAGCTTCCTTCACACCTTATGAATCTTGAGGTTAAGAAGCGTGTGACAAACGGAAGATACAGAGTTGTTTATCATGCTCATACGACCAACACAATCGCTCTTACCTTTGTTCTTCCTCTTAAGGATGAGGTATTTACAAGAGAGCTTTGGGAGATGGCTACAGAGTGTCCTGTTGTATTCCCTTCAGGTATCGGTGTTGTAGACTGGATGGTTCCCGGCGGTAAAGACATCGCTGTTGCAACCTCAAAGCTTATGGAGCAGTACGATGTTGCTATCTGGGCACATCACGGAATGTTTGCAGCAGGAGAGGACTTTGACCTGACTTTCGGACTTATGCACACAGTTGAGAAATCCGCGGAGATTCTGGTAAAGGTTCTTTCAATCACACCTAACAAGCTTCAGACTATCACACCTGACAATTTCAGGGATCTTGCGAAGGATTTCAAGGTTGAACTTCCGGAGAAATTCCTCTTTGAGAAATAATAAGGTGATGCAAGAAAGGCATTGTTTCAGTATTTAAGGATACTGAGGCAGTGCCTTTTTCTTTATTTTAAAGATTATGTCATGAAATATATGTTTTACATTTATTGCACGATTTTTGTCCGTGAAATATTTTATTGCAATATTTGTGCCTTTTTTGGAAATCAGGAAAAAGAAGACCAAAGGCCAAAACGATAATATAAGACCATAAGAAATGCAAAAGCGCATGCGACAGCAGCGCGGATAACATGATAATCACCACATGCATGGGGCATAGTTGGGAATATATTTTTAAGAAAAGAGAGGAAATGAAAAATGAATAAGCTTCCTGTAGCAATTCAGGTTTATGGTCTTAGAGATCTTCTTGAGAACACACCTGAGAACTTCAAGAACGTAATGACAAAGATTAAAGAGTTCGGATATGACGGAGTAGAACTTGCAGGCCTTTATGGTCTTGAGCCATCCTTCATAAGAGAGACACTTAAAGAGGTTGGTCTTACACCTGTAAGTGCACACGTTGCATTCGCTGATATGATGGATGACCTTGATAAGGTTATAGCTGATTATAAGGAAATCGGCGTTCAGTACCTTGTAATGCCTTACATGGCTGAAGAGTACAGACCTGTTAATCCTGAAGGATTTGAAAAGTTCCTTCCTCTTTTAAATGAGGTTGGTAAAAAGATCCATGATGCAGGAATGACATTCCTTTATCACAACCATGACTTCGAATTCGTAAAGCTTCCCGATGGAAGATATGGCTATGATGCAATGTTCGAAGCTATTGATCATGACAATCTTATGTCAGAGCTTGACACCTGCTGGTGTGATGTAGCTACAGGACAGGCACCTGAGTTCGTAAAGAAATACACAGACAGAATTCCTGTTGTACATCTTAAGGACTACATCAAGAAGGGTGAAGTTAAGAACATGTACAAGCTCATCGGTATTGAAGAAGAGGAATCAGAGGGTGATACAGGATATTTTGGATTCAGACCTGTAGGCTTTGGCCAGATGATCTGGGAGCCCGTTCTTGAGGCATCGCTTGAAGCAAATGCAAAGTGGGTAGTTGTAGAGCAGGACGAACACTATGATGCAGACGTTCTTGAGTGCGCAAGAAGAAGCCGCGAGTACCTCAAGATCTTCGGATGGTAAATCAAAATTAAAACCATCATTTGGGAGAAAATTTAAAAGCCTTCTCCCTTGGGGGGCGCACGACATCCGGGGGATGTCGGCTTTGCGCGGACCGAAGCGGAGCGGAGACAGGTGTCAGCGAAGCTGACGGATGAGGGGTATAGCAATTTAAAATAAATTCCCAAACAAGGAATTCTTACATAAAGAAAAGGAGAACAAAATGAACACACCTAAGGAAATTAGAATCGCAATTATCGGCTGTGGAATGATTTCACACCGTCACATGACAGTTATCGAAAACCTCAACAAGAGAGGACAGAATCTTCGCGTAGTAGCTGCTGCAGAAATCGATAAGGACAAGCTTATGGCTTGGGGCAAGCAGTATGGCCTTTCAGAGGACTGCCTCTACCAGGATTTCAGAGAAATGCTCAAGAGAGACGATATCGATGAAGTAGAAGTTTGTGTACACAACAACCTTCATACATCTGTTGCAACAGCAGTTATGGCAGCAGGTTTCCCTTGCTACTCAGAAAAGCCCATGGCAGCAAGCTATGCAGATGCTAAGATCCTCTATGATGCACAGAAGAAATACGGTCAGAAGCTCGCTATTCAGATCAGCTCAATCTACAATCCTCAGACAAGAATTGCTAAGGAAATGATCGCTGACGGAAAGCTTGGTAAGATTTACCACTGCAGATCAGTCGGCCACAGACGTCAGGGACGTCCCGGCTATGATATGCCTTTCTTCAGCCGTGATTTCGTAGATCCTAACGTAGGCGTACACGGACCTCTTTTTGACCTTGGTATCTATCACATCGCACAGATGCTCTATGTAATGGGCATGCCTGAGCTTGAGAGCGTATATGGAACAACAACCTGTGATTATTGGAGAGATAAGAGAATTGATGATGCAGTAGACTGCCACACACCTGTTGAAGATCTTTCAGTTGCAATCGCTCGTTTCAAGAACGGTCTTTCAATGGATATATATGAAGACTGGGCTATCCATATGGATGAGATCGGAACAAGCTTCATTGCAGGTTCTCTCGGTGGACTTAAGTTTACAGACGTTGACCAGACAGGTGGCCCTATGGCTGTTCCGGAAGGCGGCGGAATCGTTGGTGGCGGAGACCTTCAGAAGCCCAGACTTCAGTACTTCGGTGTTGATGAAAAGGGTCGTCTCTTCGATACAAAGCTTGAGTGCGCAATCGGTGATATCACAGGTATGCAGGAGCTCGCTCTTCATCCTGAAATGGAAATGTACAATGATAACCAGCTTCAGTGGTACTCATACCTTCGAGGAGATCTTACAGACGAGACAAGAATCGATTCACCTTACATCGCAATGCAGACAGCATTCCTTTCAGAAGGTGTTATGCTTTCAAATGAACTTGGCCGCAGCGTAACAGCTGATGAGATCAAGAAGATGTCTAAGTCAGTTGCTCTTCGTGAGCAGAAGACAGACTTCGGCGTAATCACATATGATTTCGACGAGTACAAGCCCGAGTAATTTATAAAACCTGAATATAAAGCCTTCCCCTTTTTATAGGGGGAGCACGACATCCGGGGGATGTCGGCTTTGCGCGGACCGAAGCGGAGCGGAGACAGGTGGCACGAAGTGCCGGATGAGGGGAAAAAACAAATATAATATTGAATACAACATAAGGGGCATGCAGGGCATGCCCCTTAACCAAAGAAAGGATAGAAGAAATGTACCAGTATAACAGAAAAGGTCCGAAGCGCGGAGTTGCTCTTTACAGCTACTCAGCAGAGTTCGGTCTTAATAAAACACTTGAAGATTGCTTCGAGGAACTCTATGACATGGGAGCTCATGGAATAGAGATTCTTGCAAACACACATATTGAAAACTATCCATATCCTACTGATGAATGGGTAGAAAAATGGCATCACCTCTGCGAAAAATATGAAGTGGTTCCTGCAGAATACGGTAACTGGATTGACAGTCACGTACTTGGCGACAGAGATCTTACAACAGAAGAGTCTGTTGAAATGCTTAAGAGAGACATCCGTCTTGCTCATCGCCTCGGCTTCCATGTTATGAGAACAAAGATGCCTGTTATCAACGACCTTTTAGAGCCTGTTGAAAACTGGAGAGAAATCATAAAGGGTGCACTTCCTCTTGCAGAGGAGCTTGATATAAAAATGTGTCCCGAGATTCATACTCCTTCAAACCTTAAGGGCAAGCTTGTAACTGATTTTGTTGATTTTATCAAGGAAACAGGCACTAAGAACTTTGGGCTTAACATTGATTTTTCAGTATTCCGTACAGAGTTTAAGCCCGGTGAATGGGTAGATCCCAACTATACACCCAACAAGCCTGAGGATATCATCCCGCTTCTTCCTTATGTTTATTGCTGTCATGCAAAGTTCATAAACATGAGTGATGATTTTGAGGAGACAACAATTCCTTATCGTGAAGTTATAAAGGTTCTTCAGGATAACGGCTATGATGGATACCTCCTTAGTGAATATGAGGGTGCAGACAAGTATGATGAAGGTTATGAAGTAGGTCAGACACTTAGAAAACATCACATTTTGCTTAAGAATCTCCTCGGAGATTAAAATTATTGAGAAATCTGTCATAAACTAAATAAAAAGAAGCTATGATTAACAGACAGATAAAAACATTCGTTTACAGATGAAAAAATAGAGGTGAGAAATAATGGAAAAACAGACAATCCAGTCAGTTGGATTCAGAAATATAAAGGATGCCGACGGTAACGTAACAGGCTTCCAGTTCAAAGTTAAACTTCCTTACTACAGAGGAATTTTTCTTTCACAGCTTCGTCCCGGAACACTTTTTGTGGATGGAGAAAGAATTGAAAAAGAAGATATCATCTGGAATATTAAGGGTGAGGATTTCACAAATGAGGAGATGGCATCAGACTTCCACACTCATTGGGCAACCACAGTTCCCGCTGTTTTAAAGGTAAAGAAAGAGGGCGGACTTTCACAGGGCTATCATGATCTGAAGTATGGCTTCTGCTGGACTTCATCCTATATGCCGCCAATCATTCAGGACGGCCTTGATCCTGATAAAGAGCCAATGGTTTATATGCCTGAGTTCGGTCATCATGTAAATGAGAGAAGACTTCTTATTGTATGATGACATCGGGAAAGCCATAATGCGCTAATGCTTTTATGATAAGCACTATGACTTTTGACCACATAAAACATGAAAATACAGCGCTTCGGTAAGGTTAATCTTTACCGGAGCGCTTTTTGTGAATTAATGTGTTAAAATAAAAGTCTACCATAATTTTTTTATATATGAGGAACTATATGAATTTTGATACATGTTCTTATGAGATTATAAGACCTAAAAATGATGAAAAGCACATGATCATGAGCCTTACTCTGATTTTTGTATTAGAGGGCAGTATAACCGTCAATGTTTTGGAAGACAATTTTGTACTAAGCGAAGGCGATATTGTGATGATCAATCCTGGAGTGGAGTATAGCTACAGCGATACCGGGGACTCTATCATCGGCTGCGCTCTTTATTCCATGAAGATGATTGGCTCTGTGATGAAGGGTAAAAGCGTACTCTTTTACTGTAATTCCGTTGCGGATAAGAGCAGATCATATGAGGACCTGAGGAATATCTTTTATCATATGACGGAAGAGTACCTGTATGGCTCACATCAGTCAGACTGCCGTATAGACAGTAACCTTTATCTGATTCTTGATACTCTTATTGAAAATTATCAGACGAAAAACTTAAATGAAGCACAGGGAAATCCGGACAATGATGTGCGAATGCAGCAGATGATGCAATATATCATCGGGAACCTGGACCAGGAGGTAAACCTTACGGAGCTGGCTGAGAGTATGTATGTCTCTGCGTCGACCTTGTCCAGAATATTCAAGAAAAATACCGGTGTATACTTTGCGGATTATGTTACAAAGCTGCGTCTGCAGCAGTCACTCCTTCTTCTTTCAACCTCTGATCAGAATATGACCCAGATTGCTCTTTCCTGCGGCTTTACGAATTCGACTTCCTTTAACAGGGCTTTTCGTAAGGAAATGAATATGTCCCCCTCGCAGTATAGGGAGCTTCACAGTGAGGATGCAAAAAAAGAGGCTGAAGAAAAAGGACTTATTGACAGACAGATTAAGAAAAAGCTTGAGAATAACTCAGCAATTCACGGTAACACAGGTATTACCGGCGAGATAGTCACCGACCTTGATGAGAACCTGGGTGAGGATTATAAGAAAATATGGAACCACATCCTTAACATAGGAAGCGTCAGCGATCTTATGAGTGCCAATATGCAGTACCATACCCAGTACCTTTATGATAAGCTCCATTTTGGCATGGCGCGTATATGGAACCTTTTTTCCACAAAACTTATGATCACCGATGGCAGTGGCAGGAATGCCTGCAATTTCAACATGGTGGACATTTCCCTTGATTTTCTTGTAAGAAATCATATTAAGGTTTTTCTGGGACTTGGCAGAAAACCCGACATGGCTGCCACGTCAACAGGTGATATATATAATCAGATTGATTATATTCCCTTTGCTTCAAAAAAAGCCTGGGAATCTGCAGTAACAGAGTTTTTTAATCATATTGTTGACCGCTACGGATTAAAGGAAGTATCAAAATGGCAATTCGAACTTTCCTTTATCCCCATCTTGCCGGAGAATGAAGCGAAGTACTGGGACGGTGATCCTTTTTCTGTTGAGGAGGCATATGACTTTTTATATATGACTCTGAAAAGAAAAATTCCGGAAGCAAAGCTTGGAGGTTTTGGCGGAGTTGTTGAGTATGACTGGGAAAAGCTTCTTTCATTGTATACGAGGCTGGCAGAGAAGGATGAAAAGCCCGATTTTGCATCGTTTATTCTGTTTCCTTATGAAAATACAGTTGATAAAGACGGAAACCCGGATAAGCGCATAAGCAAGGATCCCGATAATGAAGTAAGGCAGGTCCGCCAGATGAGAGAGCTTATGGAACAGGCGGGGATTTCTGATACAGAGCTCTATATAACTGAGTGGAACATCTCTATTTCAAACAGAAATTATTTAAATGACAGCTGCTTCAGAGCTTCATATATTACTTCGAGAGCTGAGAAACTTATCGGACAGGTAGATTCTTTAGCGCTTATGTGTTCCACGGACTGGATAAGCAATTACATGGATTCTACGGGACTTCTTAACGGAAGTATAGGAATTGTTTCCAAGGACAGAATAAGAAAGCCGGCATATTATTCACTGGCATTTATGAATTCCCTCGGACATAAACTATTATCACACGGAGAACACTATATTCTCTCAAAGAAAGAGAACGGAAGCATAAGACTTCTTCTTTTCAATGATTCATGGTTTTCTGCAGGTTATTATTTAGGGCCTGAAGAAGTGCCCCTTGATAAAATGAAGGCAGGTACCTATTCAGGCGGCTCGATGCTGGATCTGTCGGTTACTATTAAACATTTAAATGGTAACGGAACCTGGTATATCAAGCGACGCATCCTGAACAGACAACACGGAAGTATCCTTGATGAATGGGAGAAATTCCAGTATGAAACAAGACTTACCAGAAATGATGTGAAATATCTTGAGGCCATGAGTGTACCAAAGCTTACACTTGAGCGTGCGGAGCTTGAAAAACCCGATAATTCAATATCCTTAAAAGCAAGCCTTGAACCACACGAAGTATGCCTTATACATATCTTTTCCATGGAGTGATCAGAATCGCCTTTTATTAGGGCTAAGCAGGGGGATTTTGATAAAAAACAGCCATTCATGTAAAACTTTAAAACCGCATAAATACTGACTTTATAAAGAGTCGTGCAACAAACATTATCATTTGTTGCATGGCTCTTTCTGTTTTACGAAAAATACGAAACAAATGTAAGAAATCATGGAATGATAAACGAGAGATGAGACTGTATAAAAGCTAAAGTATATACATAACAAACGTGCACGTACCCGGCTGGTCTAAGGGGTTAGATAACAGTCAAAAAAGAAACAAAGCAAAACTTAATACATTATTAGGAAGGTATACGTGGAATTAACGTTTGGGTTCCACGGATTGGGAGGAAATTAAACAAATGGTAAATCATGCAGCAACAGAAGAGGCTGTAGTCAAGGAAACGATTACAGTTCAAAACAACACGAAAAAAGAAAAAACAAACTGGATTACCGGTGGATTTTATGCAATGGGTGAGGTCGGATGCCAGCTTTCATGGTACATGATCAACACTTACCTGACAATTTTCTATACAGATATCGTTGGCCTTTCTGCTTCAGCAATATCGCTTATCTTTTTGGTGGCACGTGTTTGGGACGCTATCAACGATCCTATGATGGGAGCTATTTGCGATAAGACAAAGACACGTTTTGGTAAGTTCCGTCCTTACATCATGTTCTCACCTATATTCCTTGCAATATTTAACATACTTACATTTACAGTATTCCCGCTTCAGGGTGTTATGAAAGTTCTTGTATGCATGATCTGCTACATCGGTGCAGGTATGGCTTACACAGCACTTTGCATCCCTTATCAGGGACTTGTAAACTTCATTGCAAGAGATTCACAGGTTCGTATGGACTATGCTTCTTGCAGAGGTATCGGTTCAGGCGCAATCAGCATGGTTCTTTCAGCTATTGCAATGCCTCTTATCCTTTTCTTCGGACACAGTGAGAATCCTACAGCAACAGGTTATTTCATGACAACAGTTGTTTTCTCACTTGCACTTATTCCTTGCTGCCTGCTTTGCGCTTGGAGATGTAAAGAAATCGCTGTTCCTGTAGAGGAAAACGTAAAGCCTACACCTATTAAGGAAGCACTTCCTTATGTGTTCAAGAACAAGAACATCATGATCACAGTGTTCTCAACCTTCTCAGGTGCTATGGGATGCATGGCTCGTATGTCAATGCTTACATACTATGTAATCTATGTAATCGGCAATCCTATGATGATCGCTCCGATCTTCACAACAATGACTATTTGTCAGCTTATCGGTAACACAACACTTCCTTGGGGAACAAAGACATTTACAAAGAAGGGCTATATGCTTATCACAACCTTTACACAGGTTGCAGCTCTTGTGCTTCTTTTCCTTGTTCCTGTTAACAACATGGCATTCATCATCGGTGTTTCAGCAATCATTGGTCTTACAATGGCTAACGGAAACATTGCACCCGGTATGATGTGTGACTCTATCGAGTATGGCGATTGGAAGTATGGTGTTCGTGAGGTTGGTCTTACATTCTCACTTGTAAGCTTCTCAGTTAAGCTTGCTACAGCAGTTACAGGTGTTGTAACAGTTTCTCTTCTTGCAGCTATCGGATATGTTCCTAACGCTGAGCAGACAGAGGCAGTTAAGGTTGGTATCAACGCACTTGTAAACCTCTTCCCTGCAGCAGTTATTGCACTTTCAGGTATCTCAGTTCTTTTCTATGACCTTACACCTAAGAAGATGGAGAAGATCTACGCAGACCTTGATGCAAGAAAGAATAAATAAGAAGCTTTCCTGTGGCTCCCTTAAGGGAGCTGCAGAACCCTTTAAAATCTAATGGTAACGGTTTGGGTATGGAATCGCGCCGGTATGTCGAAATAGCATGCCGGCGCTTTTTTGCACAATTCCGATGTTTTTTAAGGACATTGAGAAGCGCGCTTAGAAAACAGAATATTTCCTGCTACAATGCTTGTACAGCGGTGACATGCTAAACAGCTGCGTGAACATTGTGATAGAAAAAATAGGTTAACATTAAAAATATAAATAAGAACATATAAAAACATATAAAAACATATAAAAACAGGAACCTAAAGATTTTGATGCAAACGGTATTTCTTAGGTTGAATCAGAAAGGAAAAATATGAAAATCGAAACAATTACTTTAAATGAAAAAAGAAATGTTACATTAACCGCTATGATCCAGGATGTGGGAGGAGAGTTCAGAGGCGTTTCAAAACGTCCGGCAGTATTTGTAATCCCCGGTGGTGGGTATATGTTCTGCTCTGACAGAGAAGCGGACCCTATTGCGTTTCCTTATCTTAAGGCAGGGTATGATGCTTTTATTCTCAGATATTCCGTGAAGGAAGATTCCGTATGGCCCAATCCATTAAACGACTACGATCAGGCTATGGATTATATAAAGGACAAAGCAGATGAATGGAATGTAATAACTGACAAGATTGCAGTCATCGGTTTTTCGGCAGGAGGTCATCTTGCGGGAGCAGCAGCTACCATGTCAAAGAATCGCCCTGCAGCAGCAATTCTGGGGTATGCTGTTTTGCGTGAAGATACCACACATGAAATTTCACCTCAGGGACCTTCAATAATTGATGCCGTTGATGAAAAAACCTGTCCCTGCTTTTTATTTGCAACCAGAACCGATAATGTTGTACCAATCCAGAACACACTTGATATGATGAGCGCACTCAATAAATTCGGGACATCCTTTGAATGCCACATTTACGATTACGGCCCGCATGGCTTTTCAACAGGAGATACAAGTATTCAGGCAAAGAGTACACTTATATCCGAAAGAGCAAAGAACTGGGTATCAGACAGCATAGGCTGGCTAAGAGATGTGCTTGGAGATTTTGATGAGAACGGATTGACCAAGCCCGCATGCAAGGCACATATTACAGATGACGGAGAGCAGTGGCTGTCACTTGATTGTTCACTTAGAAGAATATTCGGTAATCCCGAGGCACTTAAGGTACTCTCTGATACAATCACGGTTATGAAAAAGGAAATCAAACCCTTCAGTCCTGAGATGACCTTTGATGACATGATGCTTGGTGTTCTTGGAAAGATGAAGATGAGAGACCTTCTGGCAGAGAGAAATATTGATGTTGACCGTTTTGATGAGCTTGACGAGAAGCTTTCAAAAATCCCCAATATTTGATCAGGGTACCGGCAACAGAAACTTATTGTTTATTGAAAGGGGTGTTATATTATGGAACACTTAATAAAAAATCCTATTATCCCCGGTTTTTATCCGGACCCATCTATTTGCAGAGTGGGAGATGATTATTATATTGCTAATTCAAGCTTTGAACTTTGTCCCGGAATACCGATTTTTCACAGTAAAGATCTTGCCCATTGGAAACAGATCGGTTATGCAATGACAACCGAAAATGGTTTTTATACAGATGCAAATCTTTATTCAGGCGGCGTAATGGCACCGACCATACGCTATCACAAGGGAACATTCTATATTATAAATTGTAACTTTGGAGACAAAGGTAATTTCATTGTTACAGCAAAGGATCCCAAGGGACCGTGGTCACAGCCGCACTACATTACTGATATTCAGGATATTGATTGTTCCATATTTTTTGATGACGATGACAAGTGCTATCTGGTAAGCCCCGGTGAGGACAAGGAACAGGATAACAACAGAGCTTTCTACTTAACTCCATATGATATCGAGAATTTCAAGGTATGCGGTGAGAGAAAGAAAATATGGAACAGTGCCATGAGAGGTGCATGGGCGCCGGAATCTCCGCATATATATCATGTGGGCGATTATTATTATCTAATGATTGCCGAAGGAGGCACTGAGCACAACCATTCAGTAATGATCGCAAGAAGCAAGACTATAGACGGATGGTATGAAGGTAATCCTGCTAATCCGATTCTTACACACAGACATCTTGGATGGGATTATCCTATTGAAAATATTGGACATGCGGACCTGGTGGAGACTCAGACAGGAAAGTGGTATGCAGTGATGCTTGGAGTAAGGATCATTGAAGGTCAGCATATGAATATGGGACGTGAGACATTTATCTGTCCTGTGGATTGGCAGAGAGGATGGCCTGTATTCAGTAAAGATACAGGAAAAGTTGAAACCACATATCAGGCAGACCCTGATCTTCCATGGTGCGAGGAATCTGAAAATGCAACGTATGTAAGCAGAGATGATTTTGATTCTGCTGAACTCGGAATGGACTGGAGTTTTTGGGGAACACCTTCGGAAAAATACTTTAGTGTTGAAAACAGCGAGCTTCGCCTTAAATGTCTTGCAAGACCAATGACAAGGGAGCTCCTTCCCGTAAGCTTTGCGCCAAAGACTAAAAAGGATGAAAACGTAGCCTTTGTCGGAAGAAGACAGAGACACATGGATTTTTCATTCGAAATCAGCATGGAATTTAATGCAGGCATAAACGAAGGAAGAAGCGAAAGCGCAGGCATGGTGATAATGCAGCAGTGCAATCACCAGTACCGATTTGAAAAAAGCTGCAGGAACGGAAAGCAGATTCTTTCACTTGTACTTGCGACAACAAAGCAGAAGGGACTTCCTTTCATGCCGGGATACGAAAGCGAAACAACGGAAAGCATCTTAAAGGAATGCGAGCTGGAATTTGATGGACCTGTAATCCTTAAGCTTGAAGCAAATGGACAGGACTACAGTTTCTACATGGGACAGAGTGCGGATAGTTTGACAGAGTTTTATGCACATGCGGACGGTAAGAAGATAAATCCCGAAGAAGTAGGTGGCATGGTCGGAACAATGCTTGGAATGTTTGCGACAGGTAACGGAAACGGTTCTGATAATTTAGCGAAATTTGAATACGCAGAGTATAGAGGTAACTGAGATTTAAAGAATATCCGGCAGGTATAATTGTTTGGAGGATAAAATGGCAATAGAATTAACAAAAGAGCAGAAAGACAGGGTAGAAGAACTGCTCTCAAAGATGACACTGATAGAAAAAATAGGGCAGATGAATCAGGAGTCTGTCTCAATAGTCGGAGGCTTTGATGTCCCTTTTGAGCAGCTCATCGAGATGATGACTGACGGAAGACTTTCAAAAGAAGAATTCGAGAACATCATGAAAACAGCAAAGACAGACTACCATGAGGATGCAATAAGAGAAGGCAAGGTTGGTTCACTCATGGTTCAGGATCCCGAGAAATGCAATGAACTTCAGAAGATTGCCGTGGAGGAAACAAGACTTGGAATACCGCTTATCTTCGGACTTGATGTAATACATGGTTTCAGATCTGTTTATCCGATTGCTATAGCTGAGGCTGGCTCATTTGATACAGAACTCATGGAAAAAACAGCCAATATGGCGGCGAAGGAGTCCAGATGCTCAGGTGTTGCATGGCACTTTGCACCGATGCTCGATGTTGCAAGAGATGCAAGATGGGGAAGAGTATCTGAGGGACCGGGAGAAGATCCGTATCTTGGATCATGCTTTGCAAGAGCAAAGGTAAAGGGCCTTCAAAACGACCATTCGAAAAATGAAAATTACGTGGCAGCTTGCTTAAAACATTTTGTGGGCTACGGCGCAGCAGAAGCGGGTAAGGACTATAACACTGTAAGCATGGCTAACCACATTTTATATAACAATTATCTTGTGCCCTTCAGGGCAGCGGTTGAGGAAGGCGCGCAGACAGCTATGGCGTCCTTCAACGATCTGAACGGAGTTCCAAGTACTGTGAATAAATGGGCACTTCGCGACATTCTCAAGGACAATATGGGACTTCCCGGATTTGTTGTAAGTGATGCAAATGCTATAAAGGAGTGTGTTGTTCACGGCATTGCCGAGGATGAAAAGGATGCAGGTGAAAAATCAGCAGTTGCCGGACTTGATATGGATATGGGTACAGAGATTTATATCAAAAATCTTGAAGCATCCGTAAAAGAGGGAAAGGTTTCCATGGAGGATATCGACGATGCCTGCCGAAGAATTCTTTCTGTAAAGATGTGGCTTGGACTATTTGATCACCCTTACGTATCCGAGGATGCGATGAAGAGATATGAAGAGATTCCGCAGGACCACAAAGACCTGGCATTAAAAGCAGCTGAAGAGTCAGCAGTACTTTTAAAGAATGAAGGAAATATCCTTCCGCTTAAGAAGGATGCAAAAATCAGCCTTGTCGGGAACCTTGCAGCTAACAAAGGAGAGGTTGTAGGCGCCTGGGCAATAAGCTGGAAGGAAAAGGACTGTGTATCTATTCTTGACGGAATGAAACAGGAGTTTTCCAATGTGAATTATTATCCCTGCGGTGGTCCCGAGGGCGAAAATAATGAAGAAGAGATTAAGGCAGCATGTGAAAACGGGGACGTAATTGTGGCAGTGCTCGGTGAAACTGTTGCAATGTCAGGTGAAGCCTCTTCAAGAGCTGACATCACTCTTCCGGGTAAGCAGAAGGTACTTCTTGAAAAGCTTCTTGCATCAGGAAAGCCGGTGGTACTTGTTCTTATGAACGGAAGACCCCTGGCACTTTCCTGGGAAGCAGAAAACGTACCTGCAATTCTTGAAGGCTGGCATCTTGGAATACAGATGGGAAATGCGATAGCACATATTCTCTCCGGAAAGAAGAATCCTGAAGGAAAGCTTTCATCATCCTTCCCCGCAATGACGGGACAGTGTCCTATTTACTACAATCATCCAAATACAGGCCGGCCTGCAGGTAACTTCAAGTTTACATCGAGATATCTTGATGCACCGTTTACGGCACTTTATCCTTTCGGCTTTGGTCTTTCATATACGAACTATGAGTATTCGGAGCTTTCTGTTACTGACAATAAGGATGAGCTTGATATCAAAGTCAAAGTTAAAAATACAGGAGACAGAGAAGGTACGGAAACTGTTCAGATTTACATGCAGGATGTTGCAGCATCTATCGTAAGACCTGTTAAGGAACTTAAAGGTTTTGAGAAGGTTACACTTTCCCCCGGAGAAGAAAAGACTGTAAATAGTAAGCTTTCCAAAAAGCAGATGGGATTTTGGAACAATCAGGGTAAATACCTGCTTGAGGACGGACTTTTCAGAATCTACGCCGGTGGTAACTCAGCTACAGAATTATTTGAGGAAATAAGAGTGAACTTTAACGGAGTGGAAAAAGAACCCGATTATCCTACAGAGTAAACAAAAAATTGAAATAATAATAGCCTCCGTTTTCGAAATATAAGAAAGCGGAGGCAAATTGGAGTTACAAGATGAAAAAAATGAATAACTACATACTGCCGTTTCTCTGGATGCGAGGCGAGGACGAAGCCATAATACGCAGAGAAATGGAGAAAATAGATGAATGCGGAATAAAAGCTGTATGCGTGGAAGCAAGACCACACAATGATTTTTGCGGCCCCGGCTGGTGGCACGATATGGATATCGTAATTGATGAAGCAAAAAAGCGTGACATGAAAATCTGGATACTTGATGATAAGCATTTCCCCACGGGTTATGCAAACGGTCTTATTGAAGAGAAATATCCGGAGAGAAAAAAGCAGTATCTTGCATGTACTGCCTGTGATGTCTTTGGCTCTTCAAGACCGCATACTTTAAATATTCGCCGTATGATGAAGCCGACAATTGGCTTTTGGCAGATAGGTCAGCCTGCTAACGATGCAGAGAGAGAAAAGAATAAAGTTTTATCCATCGTTGCAGTGCCTTTTGCCGAGGGTAATCATTTCCATGAAAAGGAATTAAATCTCATGGGACAGTACCATGGTCAGGATGAGATAACCTTTACACTTCCCAAGGGACAATGGAGAATTCATGTACTTTACATCACATATACAGACGGTGGAAACGAGAGCTACATTAATATGATCGACAGCGTGTCCGCCCATACTCAGATTGAAGGTGTATATGAGGAACATTATAAGCATTACGGTGATCTTTTCGGAAATGTTATAGCGGGCTTTTTCTCTGATGAGCCACAGCTTGGAAATACATCTGAGCAGTGCTATGACACAAAGCTTGGAAAACCCGGAATGCAGCTTCCATGGAGCGGTGAGCTTGCGGAGATGCTTAAGGAACGCTGCGGAGAAGACTATCAGCGTCTTCTGGTATTCCTTTTTGCTGAGGGTGAAGAGAAGAAGCATGAGCCTCAGATTCGCTATGATTACATGGACTGTGTTTCAAGACTCTATCAAAAGAACTTTTCCGAGCCCATTGGCAGATGGTGTCATGAGCACGGTGTGGAGTACATCGGACATGTAGTTGAGGATAACGGTGTTCATTCAAGACTCGGACTTGGTGATGCGCACTGGTTCAGAGCTATAAGCGGTCAGGACATGGCAGGAATTGATGTTATCGGAGGACAGGTTATTTACGGAGCACCCGCTCAGGAGAGAAAAGGCATGGGTCCTCTTGTGCTTGACGGGGAATTCTATCACTATGCCCTTGGAAAAATGGGAGCGTCAGCAGGACATCTTGATCCTAAGAAAAAGGGAAGAACCATGTGTGAGCTCTTTGGGGCCTACGGTTGGAATTTCGGAGTTCGTGATATGAAGAGACTCCTTGACCACCTGCTTGTACGAGGTGTGAATTATCTGGTTCCGCATGCTTTCTCTATGGCGAATTATCCCGATTTTGATTGCCCGCCACACTTTTATGCAGGAGGAAACAATCCGGAATTCCCTTATTTTGCAGAGATGATGAAGTATGCAAACAGAATGTGTGACACCTTAAACAGTGGAGTTCATAAAGCAAGAATTGCGGTTCTCTATGATGGAGAAGGCGATTGGAGCGGAGACTGCATGCCTATGCAAAAAGTCTGCAGAGAACTCATAACAAACCAGATTGAATTTGATATTGTCTGCCTGGATATGTTGCAGAATCTTAAGACTTATAACGGATACGCAGATGGTAATAAGGTTGTAATAAACGGTGAAACCTTTGATGTACTACTTGTGCCTTACGCTGAATATCTTCCCGAGAGACTCTATGCATTCAAAAAGGAAAACCCTTCCTTCCCGATATATTTTGTCGGTGGATATCCAAAGGCAATGCTTATGGATGAAGTCAGAAAAGCTCCTTCAAAGGATGAGTGGAAAAAGCTGTTTACTACAGTAAGCCTTGATGAGGTGGCGGGAGAGCTTGAGTGCAACGACTTTAATCGGCCTTTCCTTGAGGAGGAGTTTGCAGACCTGACCATGTACCGGTACGAGAAGGATGGCAGGCAGATAATAATGCTTATGAACGAATCCGCGGAAGAAGATTTTAACGGTATTGTTAATCTTCCCTTTGAGGGACCTGCAACCTATATTGATGCTTTCCGCGAAAAGAAGTGGGCTCTTGATCCAAAGACGGACGGCAGAGTCAGAATCGAGGTTCCCGCAGGTGAAAGCTGCCTTATAGTAGAGGGAGAAAATGCAGATGTTAAGCCATACTGCGCATTGTCAGGAAGACTTCGGGCAGCAGATAAGATAATTGACATTTCACATGAGTGGAAGGTATCTGCAGTAAAAGCAAAGGAATATCCTGCCTTTGGGGATGAAGAAATCTTAAGGGATTTAGAACCGTACAGTAATGAACATCCTGATTTTGCTGGTGTGCTTCGATACAGAAAAACCGTGGAACTCGACCGCGATGTTAAGGAAGCATATCTTGAAATGGAGCAGGTATATGACGTTGTCAAAGTGACGGTAAACGGCAAAATCTCAGAAATAAGACTGACACCACCTTATACCGTTGGTATCGGAGATTTTCTAAAGCAGGGTGAGAATGAAATCATATGCGAGGTAGCTACAACACCTGCAAGAGATCAGAGAAATTACCCTTCAGCACCTTTTGACTTTAACCACGAGGTCACAGACCCCACCGGAATATGTGGCAAGGTTAAGCTATATATTAAATAAACTTTATATGATAAGTTTAGCATTTTTATGCTAATTTAAGATTTTGACATACTAAATCATGGTAAAATATATGCACAGATGTGTATAATTATATGTTTTTTCGAATAAATACAATTGATAAAAAACAACCCTCGATTATGATATATGGAGGGATAAGCCTTGAAATTTGGTATACGAAAATCGAAATACAACAGTTTACTGCGAGTACTGCTTGTTTGTGTGGGAATCGCAGTAAATGTTGTGTTGTCATCTATAGCATTTAAATTTAAACTTCCTATTTATCTTGATACAGTAGGAACTATGTCCGTAGCAGCTCTGGGCGGAGTTTTTCCGGGCATAATGACTGCTGTTATGACCAATGTGGCCGGAGCCCTTTATAATAGGGAAACCGTCTATTTTGGCTTTATAAATGCGCTTGCGGCCATTTATACTGCATGGTTTATAAGGGAAAGAGCATATAACAAAATTCGGAATATTTTTGTGTTTATTATTTCGCTGGGTATTGTGAGCGGCATTCTTAGCACCCTCATCCAGTGGTTCTTTTTAGGTGCGCCGCAAAACCGCGCCATTACGGCATTTATTGATGCAGCATATTATTCAATGGGGATGGACAGATTTCTTTCATTTATTCTCATTTCCATTGTTTCAAGCATTCTGGATAAAGGTATCTCCTATACCATTGCTGCACTATTTATTCGTTTTATTCCCGTTGATAAGAGAAAAAGAATAAAAAACAGCGGATGGAAACAGCGTCCGCTTTCTGTCAGTGAAGCAAAACAATTAAGCTCACTAAAAGCTGATTCAAAGCACTCATTAAGTATGAAGATGTCTTTCATGCTTCTTGGGTGTTCTTTGGCACTCACGGCTATAATGAGCTGGGTTGGTATAAGCCTTTATTATGAAACCGAAAAGCATCAGAGGGCAGAAAGCGCAAAAAATGCAGCACAGTTTGCGGCAGAAATGATCAATCCTTATATGATAGATGATTATGTTGATGGCGGAGATTCTGTGCCGGGGTATGATGATGTAAAGGAAACTCTTTATAAAATCAGAAATAATGCGGTAGGAGTTAATTATTTATATATAGCTCAGATAAGGGATGACGGATTCTATGTTGCAATTGATCTTGGCGCAGAGGGCGCGGAAGGAGTTCCATCGGGAACGGTGGTCCCTTTTGAAGAGGATATTTTGCCCTATATCAATGATCTTCTTGAAGGAAAACTAATAGAGCCTGTTGAGAGCAACAATACTATGGGGTGGGCACTTACGGCCCTGTATCCGATAAAGGACAGCAATGGAATCTGCAGAGGCTACGCGGGTGCTGACGTTTCATTATCCTATATGGCGGAATATATGTGGAACTTTCTATTCCGTGTAATACTGGTTATGTCTGCGTTTTTTATTCTGATACTGGCTTTTGGTTTATGGAGCACCGGTACGGGAATTGTCTATCCTATCAACAGTATAGTTATGAGCATTGAAAAATTCATAAGTGCCGGCGATGATCAGAAAAAGCTGGATGAGTCCGTAAGGCAGATGAGAAAAATGGATATACATACGGGGGATGAGATTGAGAGAATGTATCACATTATCTGTGATATGGCACTTAATCAGACAGAGAAAATCCGCAGTGTAAGACGCTTTTCAGATGTTACGTTAAAGATGCAGGACG
Source organism: Butyrivibrio sp. AE3004 (assembly GCF_000703165.1). NCBI lineage: Bacteria > Bacillati > Bacillota > Clostridia > Lachnospirales > Lachnospiraceae > Butyrivibrio > Butyrivibrio sp. AE3004. The sequence goes on along the minus strand of NZ_JNLQ01000002.1, from coordinate 2,276,053 downwards.
GACTTATCATTACAATGGCTGACATGGTTGAGAGCAGGGATTCAGATACCGGTGCGCATATTCAGAAAACTGCGGAATACGCAAGAATAATAGTAGAGGGGCTGGAGAGAAAGGGATATTATACAGAAAAACTGACTCCCAAATTTATGTCTGACGTTGTAAGAAGTGCACCACTCCATGACATTGGAAAAATAAATATTTCAGACAGGATATTGAACAAACCCGGAAAACTGACTCCGGAAGAGTATGAAATAATGAAAACCCACACTACAGCCGGACGTGAAATAATAGAAAAGGCTATTAGTGTTGTTAAGGGAGAAAGCTACTTGAAAGAGGCCAGAAACATGGCTGCATATCATCATGAAAGATGGGACGGAAAAGGTTATCCCGAGGGCCTTCACGGAGAAGTGATTCCTCTTTCTGCACGCATAATGGCTGTTGCGGATGTGTTTGACGCACTTACTTCAGCCCGTGTTTACAAGCCTGCATTTCCCCTTGAAAAAGCTTTGGAAATACTTACAGAGGGCGCAGGTACACAGTTTGATCCCAAGTGTATTGAGGTGTTCATGGAGGCAATACCTGAAGTGAAGGTTATTCTCAGTAAGTATAATCATCAGTAGTTGACGATATTTATTTTTGACCATTACATCTTTTTTTATATCTGTAGATTAAACGGAGTAACAAGCCTGTGAAAAAAAAGAACTGCAAAAAAATAAGGCTTCTTGCAGCCTTTATAGCCGGCATAATCCTGTTGTCATTTAATCACTTCATAAGCCTTGCATCAGAAGAGGAAACTTCTTTTTCTGATAGCTCGGAATACGGAGGAGGCTATGCGGCGACAGGTCAGATTACCAATGCCTCATTTTCAACAGAGCTTTACGATGCAACAAACGGATTACCTACCTCTGACGCAATGTTTATTTTGGGTGCAACGAACGGATATATATGGATTGGAAGCTATAGCGGAGTAATACGTTATGATGGCACGACCTTTGAGAGAATTGACACTACAGACGGCCTTACAAGTGCAAGAGCCTTTTTTGAGGACAGCAAGGGACGTATTTGGGTTGGAACAAATGATAACGGCGTAGTTGTTTTAAACGGAGATAAGAGCAAACATTTTACATATAAGGATGGACTTACTTCCTCATCCATAAGGGTATTTGCAGAAGACGCCAATGGAAATATTTTTATAGGAACAACCGCAGGGGTATGCTACGTTGATTCGAGTAATACAATAAATAAGCTTCAGGTAAAACAATTAAGTGAGGAAAGAGTATTAAAGCTTGAAAGTGACAAAAACGGAAAAATTTACGGACAGACTGCAAACGGCATAGTCTTTGCGATAGAGGATTGCAGTCTTGCCGAAATATATGAGAGTTCAGATCTTGGTATAGATAAAATCACTACTCTAATGACAGATCCTGTCGAGGTCGGAAAAGTATTTCTTGGTACAGGAGGCAGTATTGTTTATCATGGACAATTCGGTGACAGCGCGGGGAAAATGGAAAAAATCTCCGTAAAGCCACTTACTGATGTTCATTGGCTTAATTATGATTGTGGCAGAGTGTGGGTGTCCTCCAAACACATGGTAGGATATCTTGATGAAGATAAAAATTTTAAAGTTATAGAGAATATCCCCGTTGACAGTGGAATAGAAATGTTAACCTCCGATTATCAGGGGAATATCTGGCTTGCTTCATCTACCAAGGGAGTTATGAAGATCGTAACCAATAACTTTATTGATTACACAAATGTGCAGGGCTTTTCCGGGGAAGTTGTAAATGCCACATACCTGTATAATGACAAGCTGTATATCGGAACAGAAAACGGGCTTGGAATTCTGGATAAAAACGGAAAGACAGTTGAGAACAGCCTGACAGAATATATAAAAGGTGCAAGGGTACGTGCCCTTGAGGAGGATAAAGACGGAAATCTCTGGGTGGCTACTTCCTCAAAAGACCTTGGACTTGTATGTTATTCACCCGATGAGGAGATAACTGCTTATACTACAGATAACGGTATGCCTGATAATCATATCAGATGTATATGCGCCAAAAAAGACGGAGGACTTCTTGTCGGAACAAACGAAGGTCTTGTTGCTATTAAGAATAACAGGGTTGCACCTGCTTTTACGTCGGATAATGTTGTTAAAAATACGGTTATTGTCTCGGTAACAGAGACTAATGAAGGCATGATCATCGTAGGAACGGATGGCTTCGGTATTTATATCCTGGAAGGGAATTCCCTTGAGCACCTTGGCAGAGACGACGGCCTTACCAGTGATGTTATTTCAAGAATTATCAAGGATGATGAGAGAGAGGTTATCTGGCTTGTTACCTCCAATTCAATTGAATGTATGAGAAGTGGAAGAGTTTTTCCGATAACATCCTTCCCATATACCGATAATTATGACATGCATTTTGATAAAAACGGTAATGCATGGGTATTATCCTCCTATGGGATTTTTGTAGTTGATGTCAGAGAAATGCTGGAGGACAGTATAAAAAATTATAAAACATATACGATTAACAGTGGTCTGCCTTATGTTATAACCAAGAATTCTTTCAGCTCTTTGGATAAAAATGGTGACCTTTATATTCCGGGGCAGAACGGCGTTATCAAGGTCAATATAAATGATTTTTTTGAAGAAAAGGGCACAATTTTAGTCGATGTAAGATCCATAAACTGTGATAATGAGAAAATATTGCAGGATGAAAACGGAATATATCAGATACCGGCATCCAACGGAAGAATACAGATTTCGGTAGCGGTTATGGATTATACGATGATGAATCTCGGAGTCAAGCTGTTTTTGGAAAATTACAAGGACGAGGGAAGTATATATCCAAGGAGTGAGCTTATGCCCCTCGAGTATACCAATCTTCCGTATGGAAATTATGTTTTACACATCCAGATATTGAATGATGTGACAAAAGAAATTCTTCAGGATCAGACCTTTGAGATAAGAAAAGCTCCCCGTTTTTCCGAGCTGATCATACTGAGGGTTATCTTCATGACGCTTGTTACTGCTCTTGCAGGTTTTATAGTGTGGTGGGTAATGCGCTCCACAGTCATCAGGAAACAGTACGAAGAAATCAGGATCGCAAAGGAGGAGGCAGAGAACGCAAATACTGCAAAATCAAGGTTCCTTGCTAATATTTCACACGAGATAAGAACCCCCATTAACACCATAATGGGAATGAACGAGATGACCATGAGAGAAGATCCCACAAATGTGCCTAAGGGATATTTTATGTCCGTTATGAATTACGCTTTTGATATACGTAATGCTACGGAGTCTTTGCTTGGACTTATTAACGACCTTCTTGACATGTCCAAAATAGAGTCAGGCAAGATGCATCTTGTGGAGCAGGAATACGACACTCAGGATATGCTTCGTTCAATCGTCTCAATGATCAGGATAAAGAGTACTGAAAAAGGACTGACCTTTGATGTCGTTGTGGATGAGATTTTACCACAGAAATTATACGGTGATTCCGGAAAAATAAAACAGGTAGTTTTGAATCTTCTTACAAACGCTGTCAAATATACAAGCATGGGCGGAATTTCCCTGTGCGTATCAATGGATGAACGGCATGGAAATAAAGCATTTTTGCGGATTTCCGTAAAGGATACGGGAATGGGTGTTAAAGAAGAGGATATGGAAAAACTGTTTATTGCCTATGAGCGTCTGGATGAGGAAAAGAACAGTGCCATTCAGGGAACCGGTCTTGGGCTGGACATCTCAAGAAGATTTGCAGAGCTACTTGGTGGAAAGCTTTGGTGCGAGAGTGTTTACGGTGAAGGCTCTGAGTTTATTTTTACGCTGAATCAGGAAATAACAGATGATGCTCCTTTGGGAGTTTTCATAGAGCGTGATGAGACAAAGACCGGCGGACCTTACATTCCAAAATTCATAGCTCCTGATGCGGATATTCTCGTAGTAGATGACAATCCGATGAACCTTAATGTTATAAAGGGACTTCTTAAGGCTACAAAGGTTTTTGTATCGACAGCTGACAGCGGCGAGGAAGCCATCAACAAGCTAAAGGACAATGATTATGATGTTGTTCTTTTGGATCATATGATGCCCGGGCTTGACGGCATAGAAACTCTTGCGATTATCAGGGAGTTTAATAAGGATGTTCCGGTGTATGCCCTTACTGCGAACTCTATTGCTGGTGAAGAATTTTATAAGGAAAAAGGTTTCAATGGCTTTCTCTCTAAACCAATAGACAGTGAAACGCTTGAAACCACAATCATGAAGCATATTCCGGAAAATAAAATGGAAATACCTACAAGAGAGGATGCTGTTATTGATCTTTCGGAAATGCCGGAAGATATGCTTTGGATAAATGATGTTGAAAGTATATCCGTAGAGGATGGTATAAAGAACTCAGGTGGTATATCATCATATATTTTTGCGCTTAATTTGTTCTTTGAAACCATTGATGAGAATGCAAAAATAATTAATGATTCCTATGAAACCGGAAACATTAGAATGTATACAATCAAGGTTCATGCGCTAAAGAGCTCTGCCCGTATAATAGGTGCGAAAAAACTATCAGAGCTTGCTGCAGACTTGGAAAATGCGGGTAATAAGCAGGATTTGCAATACATTGATGAGTATACCGGAATACTTTTGTCGGAATATATGGCATATAAAGAAAAGCTGTCTTTACTGAAGGGAAAGCCCCTCTCAAAAGACAAAAAGGGTGAGATACCGGAGGATATGCTTAAGGATGCCTATGAAGCCCTTACGGACCTTGTGCCTCAGATGGATTACGACGGAGTGGAGATGGTACTTGATAGCCTCGAAGAATATGACCTTCCTTCAAAGGATGCGAAAATAATTGAAGCCTTGGGAAAGGGACTTAAGAAATTCGATTGGGAACAAATGGAAGAACTTTTAAACAGGCGGATTAAAGGATAGCAAGGAGCACAGACATGTTTGATCTGATACGGACTCATCAACTGAATATCATGCTGTCACTGGCTTCAGCTTGCGTCTCTTTTGCAATATTGCTCTTTGTTACCCATTTCCTTGGGAAAAGAAGAAAGATGATTCTGATTGCCATGGAGATTATAGCAACAAGCCTGTTGTCCTTTGACCGTATGGCATATATTTATTCCGGAGATACATCACTATCCGGATATATATGGGTGAGAGTCAGCAATTTCTTTGTGTTTTTTCTGACTGCCGGTATTGTATTTACTTTTAATCTGTATCTTCTTGATCTCTATAACGGAGATAAAAAAATCGAATATTTTCCTTTTCGCCTTAAGCTGGTAATGGTAAGTTCTGCTATAGAAATGCTGCTTGTTATCATATCGCAGTTTACGGGACTTTTTTATACATTTGATGAAAACAATGTCTATCACAGAGGACCGGGATTTCTTATTTGCTATCTTATACCCGTTATATGCCCGATTATTCAGTATACGGTTATAAGGCAGCATAAAAAGGATGTGAGCAATCTTATTTATGTGTCGCTGGTTCTCTATATCTTTGTTCCGATAATAATGGGAATTATACAGATTTTCGAATACGGCATTTCGATTGTAAATATGGCAATGGTACTTGTTTCAATTTCGCTTTATATATTTACATACTTAGATATAAACGGTGCTGCCATAAGGGCACATCAGATTGAAATCGGAGAACTGAAGGAAGGCGAACAACGCATGAAGCGTCTGTTTGATCAGACTACATCGGCATTTGTAAAAACACTTGAAAAGAAGGAGGCGCATCCTCAAGGGTACTCGCTGAAGGTTGCAAGGCTGGCAAAGAGGATTGCAGAGATGGCAGGTAAGGATGAGGAAAGATGCAATGAGGTTTACTATGCAGCACTCCTTCAGGATATAGGTCTTCTCGGAATTCCCGACAGCATAATAGAAAAGAAAGAGAATCTTACTGACGAGGAACTGGAAATATTAAAGAGTAAGCCTGTAATCAGCGGAGAAATCCTGTCGGATATTGCAGAATACCCGTATCTAAGGGACGGAGTTTTGTACAGCAACGAGAGGTATGACGGAAGCGGTTATCCCGAAGGCCTTAAAGGAAATGCAATTCCTGAGATAGCAAGGATAATAGCAGTTGCAGATGCATATGTTTCACTTACAACGGATGAAAGGTACAGTGAAGCGACTCCCTATATCATAGTCAGGGAAGAATTTGTCATGAAATCGGGGACATACTTTGACCCCGAATTTGCTCAGATAATGATACAGATTATGGATAGGGAATTTATTAACAGTGATACAGAGGTTCCTGTTGAAACGGAGCTTGTCTGCAGAACGTACAGAAGCGCAGTTTCCGCGGGAGTACCGATTACTTCACATTTTACAAAAATACGTTTTACCTGTGATGAAATGGTTACGTCGGAAAATGGTTTTTCTACACCGTCAGTTATTTTATTTGACTCATATGACAGGCATTTTCATGACAATCCAAAGTCTATTAAAGCGTATGAGTACCAGGAATACGGTGAAATCTGGCCGGACGGACATTATATATCAACATGTGCCAGAAATATGAAAGTAGTACATAAGAGCACTGAAGGCAGCGCGCATGAAAGCAAAAAGACGGTAAATTATGTGATAACAATGGCAAAGTATGAGGATCACATCAAATTTGAGATGACTGCCGGTGACAGCATTATTACCGCGTCAATTGCACTCTTTGATAATACGAAGGAAGCTTTTGCGGCTTTGACGGGAGAAAACTGTCATATCAGGGATATAGAAATTGAACGGACAGACAGAGAAATAACGGAAGCTGATATTGAAAGAATCTCGGATGTCATCAGCTATACAGACAGATTACAGTCTGACATTCCGAATATTCAGATAGACAGGACAAGGACTGCATCAACTGAAGGGGTAAAACTGGAAGATGAGCTGAGAATATATTTTCATTTCCTTGCACTTCCTTCAGCGAATCTTGTATGGCATTGTCCGTATATCTTACTTTTCTATTCGGATGACGGGAAGGTAGGCGGTAACGGATACAAAGAATATGCTCTTTTAAAAATAAACGGAGAAGTATCCGGGGATCTGACCTGTGCGGAAAATATTATCTCAATGAAGAAAAAGAATGAGTTTACCGGATGGGATAACTGGAAGGAGCTTACAAAGGAAGGCGCTGAATGCGAGGTGCTATTACTGAAAAACGGTAATAAGATACGGACAAGTACCGAAAACCTCGGAATAGAAATAGAGAACACTACCTTAATAAAAGAAGGATCCGGAGATGTCTATGTGGCACTTACGGGCGATGAGGTGGCTCTGACGGATATCAGGGTTATGAGATAAATAAAAAATAAAGAGCCTGATGAATGCTTTTCGTAGGTTGACGTTGAAGATGAGCATATGGTCTGATGGTAGGGGAAAGATGGCGTCAACAGTGCGAAGTCAAGTATGAAGATGCAACAGAAGTAAAATATCTGTTGCATCTTCTTTTTTTGTTTTTTGCACTTTGCAATAAAAAGGATGCCTAAGTGGGCAGAGGGAAAAGAAAGGCGGACTTCCAAAAGGTAAGATTAGTACATCAAATGAAAAAGGGCGTAAGGCAAAAAAGCCCGATGAAAATATTTATTTTGAGAATTTGGGAGGAATAAAAATAATGAAAAAGAAGATTTTAGCAGGATTTCTTGCAGGTGTGATGACATTTTCACTTACAGCATGTGGAAACAGCGGAACTGATACATCCGCAACAGCTGATTCTACAGTAGCAAGTGAGGATACAGTTGCCACAGAGGAAAAGACAGAAGATGCAGCTGAAAATACTGAGGACGCAGCTGATAAGGCAGAGGCATCAGCAGATGCAACACACATCTATGTACTTACAGCACCTGAGGATCATGGCTGGACAGGATCTGTTGCTACATTCGCCAAGGAAAAAGTAGAAGAAGTTAACGGCGAGGGCAAGTACACAGCTGAGGTTATTACCTGTGAGGATGCTGCTTACCAGATCACACAGGTTGAGGATATCATCGCAAAGGGTGACAAGAACATCGCAGTTGTAATCCAGCCTATCGATGATACAGTACAGTCTGCTATACAGCAGCTTGTCGACGAGGGAATTCCTTACGTTGCATTCGACAGAATCATTGATGGTGTTGCAGCAAGTGCAGTTTCAAATGTTAAAGGTGATAACGAGGGCATCGGTGCAGGTTCAGCAGCATACTTTGTATCACTTGGAATGCAGCCCGGCGACAGCGTATATGTATATGAAGGAGATACATCTTCAGTTACTACTTTAAGGGATCAGGGCTTCACAGAGTACCTTCTTGGTGAGATTGAATTCGACGGACAGAAAATCGCAGACGATGCAAAGTGGACACAGGATCAGATTGATTCAGCTATTACATATTCAGGCGCTATGAACTGGAGCCGTTCAGATACCAAGGCTGCTTTTGAAACACTTATGGGTGACGCTTCAAACACAGAGATCAAGTGGTTCTACGCTGAAGATGATGAGCTTGCAATGGGTATGCTCGAAGCACTTAACGGCGGCGGAATTGATGATTCAGCAAAGGAAGCATTCCTTGGAAACAAGCCTGTTATCACAGGCTGCGGCGGTCTTGATGAACTCTACGGAGTATTAAGAGGTGAGAGCTACCAGGATATTACTTCACAGCTTGGCGGCATCATGTCAGTAACCTACAGCCCCAGCATGATTCAGACAGCAATCCAGGATATGGTTGACTCTCTTGATGGTAACGAAGTAACACAGGATCACGTAATCGAGTGTCAGAATGTAACAGCTGACAATGTAGCAGATTTCAAGGGCTTTAACTAAAGATTATCGAATGAGGGGAATTTTCGACACTTTAAGATAAGCAGAATGGAAAAGAGGAATTATGGCACTTCTTGAAATGAGAGGAATAAAAAAATCCTTCAGTGGTGTGCCGGTATTGAAAGGCGTGGATCTTACAGTTTCGAAGGGCGAGATCCACGCCCTTCTTGGTGAAAATGGTGCCGGTAAGTCTACACTGATGAATGTCCTTACGGGAACAATCCCTTGTGACGGCGGTACGATCACCTTTGACGGACAGGAAATAAAAAACATCACTGTTAAAAAGAGCGAACAGCTTGGCATAGCCTTTGTTCATCAGGAACTTAATCTTTTTAACGATCTGAAGGTTTTTGAAAATGTTTTCATAAACAGAGAGATTACAGGGCCACTGGGCAAACTGAATAAGAAGGAAATGATCAGACAGTCTGAAGAACTTTTTACAAGACTTGGAATCAGGATGAATCCTACTGATATGGTCAGAGACCTAAGAACAGGAGATAAACAGCTTCTTGAAATCAGTAAGGCTCTCCTTACCGGAGCAAAACTTCTTATTCTTGATGAGCCTACAACATCACTTAACAATGACGAAGTAGAACATCTCTTTGAAATGGTCAAAGATCTTAAGAATAAGGGAATTTCATTTATCTTCATTTCACACAAGATGCCTGAGATTTTTGCATACTGCGACTCTTACACTGTATTTAGAAACGGGGAACTTGTAGGAAGCGGAAGGATATCCGAAACATCACCTGCGGAAGTGACAAAGCTTATGGTTGGTCATGCAGAGGAAAAAGGAAGCTACGAAAAGAGAAAGACAGGAGATACTGTCCTTGAGCTTTCAGGTCTTTCGGGTAAAGGTTTTGAGAACGTTTCCTTCAAGGTAAAAAAAGGGGAAATCATTGGTCTTACAGGACTTCAGGGATGCGGAAGCAGTGAGCTTATGCAATGCCTTTTCGGAATAACAAAGCCCACAGGCGGAAGTCTTAAGGTAAACGGAAAAACAGTTACGGGGCATTCGGTTCACAAAGCCATGAAGTCGGGAATCGGACTTTTACCTGCAAACAGGAAAGAAACATCGGTCATTCCGGATATGAGTCTTGTTGAAAATATGTATCTTGCAGAGCATACACTTTCTGCAGGTAGATTCCATATAAATAAAAAGAATGAAAAAGAAAAATATGAGCGATATAAAAAACAGCTCAATATAAAGGCGGAGTCAGGAAATTCTCCGATAGTATCATTAAGCGGTGGGAACCAGCAGAAGGTATTTATTGCGAGATGGCTTAATACAGAAGCAGAGATCCTGCTTTTCGATAACCCTACACAGGGCATAGATGTAGGTGCTAAGGAAGAGATTTATAAACTGATTCTCTCCCTGGCAAACGAGGGGAAGACGGTACTTGTAAATACATTGGAAATACCGGAGCTTCAGAAAGTTGCGGACAGATGTCTGATTTTTTATGACGGACACATCGCCGGAACGCTTGATCATGAAGAGATAGAAGAACACACTGTGATGATGATATCAACCGGATCGGTGGCTGCCGGGAGTAAGGAAAAAGAGAACGAGGTAACATCCAAATGAACACAAACAATAGTAAAACAAATACATTAGGAAAAATCTGGAGAGGTTACAGCTTCATTTTTGTATTTTTCATTATTTTTCTGGTATATGCCATGACAAGCAGCTCATTTACCTGGAGTGCTACGATGAATATCTTCCGTCATTCGGCAGTTATCGGCATAGTTGCTCTTGGTATGGGACTTGTGTGTCTTACAGGCGAAATTGATCTGTCTGCAGGTTCAACACTTGCCTTTGTCAGCGGTTTTTCAGTTGTGATATTTAATATGACAGGCGGCAATATCCCTGCAACACTCATTTTTGCACTGGTTATGGGTGCGGCACTCGGACTTGTAAACGGCTTCTTTGTGGGCGTTGTAAAGATGCCATCATTCATTGTGACACTTGCAACCATGCTGACCTACAGATCCTTTGCTCAGTACTTTTGCCAGCATATTTCAAAGAACCTCATCGGAGGAGGAAGCTCTGTTTACAAGATGACAGCAAGCTTTGACGGTTATAACAGCATGTATGGCTTTGGTAACGGCAAGGTTGCAACCATTCCGATAGTGGGAATCGTACTGATAATCTTTACAGCTCTTTTTGTATATATCACTAACGACACTAAGTTCGGTAAAAAGGTTTATGCTGTAGGTTCGAGTGAAAAGGGAGCTTTCATGAGCGGTATAAATGTAAGGCTTATGAAGATGATGTCCTTTGTGATCATGGGAATCATGATCGGTGCTGCAGCTTTCCTCTGGATCTGCATGAACGGTTCATCGGATCCCGCAACAACAGGCAACAGCTATGAAATGTATGCAATAGCAGCAGTAGTACTCGGCGGAATAGCAATGTCTGGCGGAAAGGGAAAGATGATAGGTGTTCTTTTCGGATCACTTTCCTATACAGTAATTGATAAGATTATCATCGCTCTTAAGATGGATTCTCTTATAAACAACGCGATCAAAGGAATCATACTTATCCTCGTGATCCTGATCCAGGTTGCTGGCCCGCAGATCAGAGAAAAATTTGCTTCTTCCGGAAAATAACAGATGTACTAGTGCTCATGTACGGTACCCGGTTCTAAGATCTTCAGGGAATACTCATAAGAAAAAAGAGCATCCTTGTCATCAAGCGTTATTCCAAATAACTGTTTCATTTTATCGAAGCGATAAAACAAGGTTGATTTATGTATGAAAAGCGCATTTGCAGTAGCAGGTGCGCTTCTGTTATTTTCAAAATAAGTCTGAAGGGTAGAGGTGTAGTTTGTTCCGTTTTCTTCATCATACTTCTTCATGAATTTTACGGAAGGATGCACGGATGCCATAACAAGGTCGTGTTTACTCTGCATATTCAGAATGTGTTTTAAATAATAATCCTGATAATAGATTATGGGAGACTCATTAAAAACGGAGAGTCTTTGGGATAACAGTCCCTGGCATTGGTTGAAATAAGCAGAGCTGTCACCTAATTTATCGTACAGGTAGCTGACTGTTCCTATCATATGGTTCATGGTAAGAAAGGTTTCAAGTCTGTTTGACGTTTTTTCATTCAGGGTCATCATTTTAGAAGTGGACACCAGTGTTACAAAGCGGTTTCCGAAGACACCGGTGACGCTGTTTGTGAAAATCGTGGTCAGCTGGTGGATATAATGGTGGTAAGCCATAAGTCTCTTTGACGAAACGGTAAAGCTGCAGGCTAGTATGTAATAGTATTCCTTGGGCTTTACTCCGAGAAGAGTAAGCTGCGAAAGGGCAGTTCCCTCATCAAAATGTCTGGCAAAAAGGTCCTTTAGAAACATATCATATTTTATGCCCTGAGGATTTCGATAGGAGTCATCCTTTTGAAGCTGGATGGATACCATCTGTGCGAGTGAATGAATAAGATCCAGGTCATTTTCCACATATTCGCGATTGTTGCAGATGATACAGATGTATCCGACAACAGCATGCTTTATTCGTATACTTTCAAAAATCCAGTCAAAAGGATAATCATCGAACTTAACTGCAAAGGGATACACCGAGTGATATATTCGCTCGGTGATTTTTTTTTGCTCCATGTCTGCCGAGTTCCTTGCACGAACAGTAAGGCGGTTATTTCTGATTTCCAGATTTTCACGGTCTGCCAGTTCCGGGTAGGAAGCGATTATGCCATAGCTGCTGTCACATACAACAACGGGATTTTCAAGATATTTGTTTGCGGTCTGAAGAAGAGCCTCGATACCATAGCCGTTATGCAATACGGAAAAAAGACTCTGCTTTTGCACATCAATTCTCTGATAGGTCAAAATGACATCTTCCATCAGATTATATAATTCAAAAATATCAAGCTCTTCCCTGACATACAGAGAGTCCGATACAGGAGTGGCATCTCCTGTTCCTATAAAAAATACATCGCCGTAAACCTGTGCATCTCCAAAAATCCGGTAGTCTGCAAGGTATAAAAGCCCGGGTGTCAGATGCTCAATATTTACATCAGTCTTATCAAGGAAACGTATTCCGTCAATTGAATGTCTCTTTTGATAATTTCCATGAACTTCTACTCTGTATTTTTTTGTTATTCCGTTAACAATATCTGTAATATATGCCATTTTATCTGACCTCTGGGATTATTTTCGTAATTTTAAGTTACATCCGACATTCGTCGGAAAAGGTGCGCGATATTTACCATTTTTACTCAATATCTGTTGGATGTAAAGAGGAACAGAGAATGATAAATTCTTAACTAACGTATGACATATCTATTAAAAAAGGGAGAAACATTATGAGTATCAAAGTAATGGGGGTTACTGCCGGAAGAAAAAACAGTAACAGCGAAATCTTGTTAAAGGAAGCTCTTATTGCCTGTGAAGAGGCTGGAGCTGAGGTAACAATGATCAATTTGAGAGATTACAACATCCTTGACTGCACAGGCTGCACATCCTGCACAATCGGAATGTCACAGGGTAAAAACGTAGGTTGTGTTCTTGATGAGAAGGACGACAAGAAGAAAATCATGGACGTTCTGCTGAACCAGGATGCTGTAATCTATTCAGTTCCTACATATGACTTAATGCCATCCGCTAATTATCTGACATTCGCACAGAGAAGTCTTAGTTATGAGACAGCATTTCTTGAGACAATCGGTGCTATTGAGCACAGAGACAGAGTTGCAGGACTGATTTCTGTAGGCGGATCAACTCGTGCATGGCAGTCAATGGCTCTTGAAGGACTTCAGGCAACAATGTTTACAACAGACATGAAGGTTGTTGATATGATCCTTGCAACAAGAGTACCGGGACCCGCACAGTGCCTCCTTGACGATGAGCTTATCGCAAGAGCACACAAGATGGGTGAAAACATCATCGAAGCAGTAAAGACTCCTGTTGAGAAGAGAGGGTGGCTTGGAGATGAGAACATGGGATGGTGCCCTAACTGTCACTCCAACGCACTTGTTCTCGGCGAACCTCAGTGGGACGGACTTCATTATCCTATTGAGTGTCAGGTTTGCGGAGCAGGCGGAAACCTTGAGCAGACAGAGGACGGAAAGTGGAAGTTCGTTATTCAGAAGGATGGTCTCTTAAAGGATCGTACAACTGTTGAGGGAAGAGCAAGACATCTTGAGGAAATCGGACGTACACAGGGTGGCTTCTTCGAAAATCCTGAGAACAGAGAGATTGTCGGCAAGAAGATCATCAGATACAAAGAGAAGACATTTAAGGGGATTTGATAGGGATGGCTATGAAAAAAAGTTTTAAATATCGTGCAGTAAACGCATTGATAATGAATGTGCCGATAGCGCTTGCTATTTCGCTTACAGCACAGCTTTTGGCAATACACACGGTAATACCACAGCTTTTAATCATAAATTTTCTTATAGCTTATGTGATTTCATTTGTTATAGGTGTGGCTATACCCTGTGTAGAATGGGGAGTTTCTTTTGCGATGTTTTGCAAGACAAAACCGGACACACTTCCCTTTGGTCTTTGCATAAATGCAGTTGTTAATCTTACTTACGTTGTGATCAACTGCCTGATCCTTACATACTTTAATGTATGTATTTTGAACCACGCTCCTATAATTGCATACTTTATCGGAATGCTTACAACATTCGTTCCGATTTATATTGTCGGATTTATCGTTTCTTTCCTATGGAATCGTCCGGCTGAAAAGATAACAGAAAACATTTGTGGAAAAGAATGATATTGGAGGAATAAACAATGAAACAGTTACAGTCAGATGTAATCGTAGTGGCAGCAGGCCTTTCAGGACTTGCAGCAAGTATCGCAGCAGCTGAAAACGGCGCAAGCGTAATTACTTTTGAAAAGTCATCAACAACAGGTGGCGCTGCAAATATGGGTATGGGACCTCTCGGTGTAGGTTCAAGAATCCAGAAGGACCACATGATTGCCCTTACACCCGGTGAAGCTTTCAGAAAGCATATGTATTTTACACACTATCGTGTAGACGCAAGAATGGTAAGAGATTACTACTTCAAGTCAGGAGATACAATCGACTGGCTCATGGATATGGGTGTTGAGTTTGTTGGTGTTCAGAGAGCATTCAGCGCACCTGAAGCAACAAGAGCTTACTCAGACGGTGAGTTTACATGGCACGTTGTTAAGCCTGAGGATGGCGGAATGCCCGGTCCTCGTTGTGCAACAGCCATGACAAAGAAGATGACTGAAAGAGCTAAGGAACTTGGCGTAGATTTCCAGTTTGAGACACCTGTAAAGAAGATCATCATGGAGGATGGTGCAGCAGTAGGTGTTATCGCAGTTGATAAAAACGGCGAAGAAATCGAAGCAAGAGCAAATGCAGTAATCATCTGCACAGGCGGTTTCGGTGACAACCCGGAGATGATAAAAGAGCAGACTGAGTTCGAGTATGCAAAGACAATCTACAACTTCGCAATTCCCGGAATGAAGGGTGAAGGAATCAAGATGGCATGGGAAGCAGGTGCAGGTCACGAACCCTGCATCATGGAGCTTATGTATCAGCTTCCCGACAACATGAACCACTTCATTCTTGACGGTGCTTTCCGTCAGCCCTGCCTCTGGGTAAACAGAAACGGACAGAGATTCATGCCCGAGGATCAGATTGCAAACACCACCTTTACAGGTAACGCAATCGCAGCTCAGCCCGGCAAAGTTGCTTATTCAATCTTCGACAGCAAGCTTCTTAAAAAGTATAAGAAGAAAGGTCCCGATATCGTTTCACACGTTCATCCTCATGATCTTTTCAATCACTTTGATGAGCAGTGGGAGAGAGATCTTGCAGACGGTTATGAGCCTATCGTACAGGCAGATACAATCGAGGAGCTTGCAGAAAAGGCAGGTATCGATGTAGAAGGACTTGTAGCTCAGATTGAAGAATACAACGAGATGTGTGCTAACGGCTATGACGAGATTTTTGAGAAAGATCGCGCATATATGCAGCCAATTGAGAAAGCTCCTTTCTATCTTTGCAGAGAGAACGTTGGTGCATACGGCTCACTCGGCGGCGTAAAGATCAACCACAAGACACAGGTTCTTACACAGGATGCAAAGGTTATTCCGGGACTTTACTGCGCAGGAACAGATGCCTGCAACATTTTCGGTGACAGTTATCCCTTCATCCTTTCAGGAAACACAATGGGCTTCTGCCTTAACAGCGGACGTATCGCAGGAGAGAACGCTTCCGCAGGCTCCGAGGATTTTGATGATTTCGAATAAAATTCGAACATTTCAGGCAGATTATGAAAATTATGAACTGACCTAAGGAATATGCTACGTGCGATATTCCTAAGGTCAAAAAGGTAGGAGATAGATGAAAATATTTATAGACGGAAAAGAAATAGAAGCAAGAGAAGGCGCATCGGTTCTTGATGCTGCCCTTGAAGCAGGCGTTTTTATTCCGCATCTTTGCTCTCATCCCGATCTTGAAGCAAAAGGAGGATGTCGTCTCTGTTCTGTTGAAATAGACGGAACAGAGGGGGCAGTTCCCGCTTGTAAGACAATCGTGACTGATGGCATGAAGATTACGGTAAACGGTCCGGAGGCAGATAAGGTCAGAAAAACTGCCATGGAGCTGATTCTTGCCACACATCCTGCTGACTGTACAGGATGTCCGAAATACGGAAAATGTGAACTGCAGTCCATGTACCAATACATGGGAGTAAGCCCTGAGCGCTGGAGAAAGAAATCAAGAGCTGTTCCCAATGATGAGAGCAATCCTCTTATTTCACATCTTTTCACAAGATGTGTACGATGCGGACGATGCATACGTGCCTGCCAGGAGATGAGAGGTGTAAAGGTTCTTGATTACATAAAAACCGATGCAGGAATCAGAGCAGGTGTGCCTGAAGGCAAGAGCCTTAAGGATGCAGGCTGCAGATTCTGCGGTGCTTGTATTGAGGTTTGTCCTACAGGTTCCATTATGGATGCTTTCAAGCTCATGAAGCCTGATAGAACCTATGAGGAGAACGTGGTTCCCTGCAGAAGCACCTGTCCTGCACATATTGATATTCCGGAATACATAAGAAGTATTAAGGAAGGCGATTTTGACAAGGCAACAGCCATCATCAGAGAAAAAGTTCCTTTTCCTGAAACTCTTGGCTCAGTCTGCACTAGAAACTGCGAGAGTCAGTGTAAGAGAGGTGAGCTTAATGCTCCTGTATCTATCTGCAGACTTAAGAGAGCAGCTGCCACTAATGAGAGTGGTGAGTGGAAAAAGCATGTAAGAAAGGATGCTCCCACAGGTAAGAAAGTTGCTGTCATAGGAGCAGGCCCGTCAGGTCTTACGGGAGCTTATTACCTTGCAAAGAAGGGACACGAAGTAACTGTATTTGAGAAAAATGAAAAGGCCGGTGGACAGTGTCGTTACGGTATTCCTTCCTACAGACTTCCGGATGAGCTTCTTGACAGAGAAATAAACACAATTCTTGAAGCGGGAATTACTCTGAAGACAGGCGAAACTTGTGAAGAACCCGCAAAGCTTCTTGCAGATGGATTTGACGCGGTTCTTGTTTCCATCGGAACACATCAGGGAACAAAGCTTCCCATCGATGGTAATGATCTTGAGGGAGTTTATGTAAATGCTGATTTCTTAAAGGCAGCAAGAGAGGGCAAACCTCTTCCTGTTGGCGATAAGGTAATGGTTCTTGGTGGCGGAAATGTAGCTTATGACTGCGCAAGAACAGCTATAAGACAGGGAGCTAAGGAAGTGCATATAGCATGCCTTGAGAATCTGCAGCAGATGACTTCATCGGAAGAAGAAAGAAGAGAGGGTGAAGAAGAAGGCGTAATCCTTCATGCTGCTCATTCTTTCCTTAGAATTACCGGAGATACAAAAGCAACAGGAGTAGAACTTCAGAAGGTCAATAAGTTCTATTTTGATGAAAACAGAAAAGCAATCATCGAGCTTGAAGAAGGTTCAAATCAGATAGTAGAAGTAGACAATGTAATCTTTGCAGTAGGCCAGAAGCCTGAGGGAACTGATAAGATGGGCATTGAGCTTACACATGGTCCTTACATTGCTGCTAAGGACAGTGCTACAAGCATGAACGGTGTATTTGCTTCCGGTGACGTGGTTACAGGTACACGATCTGTTATCGAAGCAATTGCAGGCGGAAGAGATGCAGCTATCGCCATAGATAAGTTCCTTGGCGGAGACGGTGATATCAGTGAGAAGCTTACAGACAGAACAGCTCCTGAGAAATTCATCGGCCGTATTGAAGGCTTTGCAGACCTTGAGAGAACAGAGGCAGAGGTAATGGAACCCGCTAAGAGAAAATGCGGTTTTGATGCGATTGAAAAGCCTCTTTCCTGTGACCAGGCAAAGTGCGAAGCAGGTAGATGCCTGCAGTGTGATCTTAGAACAACAATATCCAAAGTAAAGCTTTGGAACGAGTATTAAGGAGGCGAAGATGAGTAGCACAGATAAGATCAGAGAATTAAAAGAAGATCAGTGCGTAGTTGATGTCCTTCTTAAGGAAGTTCAAAGGCATCCCTGCAAGGACTGCGGGAAATGCGTTTTTGGATATGAAGGAATCACTCAGCTTGAAATGATTTTAAAGGATATTACAGAGAAAAAGGGACGTCAGGGTGACATGGCTCTTATGAAGGACCTTTCGGAGATGATGAAGACCCAGTCACTTTGTGAGGATGGCGAAGATATCGCTGATGCTGTTAAGGAGGCTATCACAAAGTACGGTGACATTTTTGAAGAACATATCTCCAAGAAGGGCTGCCGCGCAGGAGTATGTAAGAAGTTCATGACCTATCACATTCTTGCAAGTAAATGCGTTGGCTGCGGCGAATGTATGGATGTATGTGAGGATGATGCAATCCTTGGTAAGAGCAAATTTGTGCATGTAATCGTAATGGATGAATGCTCACTCTGCGGAAAATGCATGACTGCCTGTGACGAGGATGCAATTGTTATGGCAGGTGCCCAGAAACCCAAATGTCCCACGAAACCCATTCCATGTAAGAAAAAATAAAATATGCTTTAAGCCTTCCTAATGGAAATTCTAAAAGCCTCCCCCAAAGGGAGATTCTAAAAGCCTTCCCCTTTTTAGGGGGAAGGTGGCGCGTAGCGCCGGATGAGGGTCCTCACCGACACAGGGAACAAACCCCAAAAGCCTTCCCCCTCTTTGGGGGTGCTCAACGTCCGGGGGACGTTGGCTTAGCGCGGACCGTAACGGAGTGAAGACAGGTGGTGCGCAGCGCCGGATGAGGGAAAACCACCGGATAAGGGGAAGCCCACAGGCTGAAAGAAAGCATAGAAAAAAGAGGGAAATAACATGAAAAAATTCGGAAAATACTCAAGAAGTGTATCAATTATCGGTGTCGGCTGCACACCGTTTATGTACACAGTAGATAATGAAGAAACAAACGGCCTCACAGAAGGCGAGTTATTCGGATACGCAGCACTCAAGGCTATGGAAGATGCAGGAGTTAATCCTCAGGATGTTGACTTTTATTTCCACGGCTGTGCAAGCCCGCTTAACGGATCAAACTATCTTACACCCAATGTTCAGATTGCCAACTGGTTTGGTATGAAGGGCAAGGGTTCAATTCATCATTCAGAGGCATGCTGCACAGGTTACCTTGCAATTGAGCAGGCTGTAAATGCGGTTGCTTCAGGAAAATATGATTGTGTTCTTACAGGTGCCGTAGAGTTCGGTGACAGCACACCGTCTCCTGCAGACAATGTTGAGACACCCAAGCACCCTTACAAGCGTGACAAGATGACCATGGAGAAGTTCCTTAAGACAACCTCATGGCTCTATGACAGAACATATACCAGAAGCCTTATGGCAGGTCAGGAGCTCATCTATGATGATGCAGCTGAATGGTATGTTCGCACCAGAGGAATTTCTGCAGAGGATATGAACAATACCCTTAATGCTATGTGCATCAACAACAGAAGAAATGCTTCCGTAAATCCTCTTGCAATTGAGAGAACAACCTACGAGGAGCTTGCAGAAAAAGCAGGAATGACACTTGATGAGTATATGAACTCACCTTACAACCCGAAGATGGGTGATTTCCTTCGCGCAGGCGGACTTGAACTTAAGTGTGACGGTGCTGCAGCATGTATCGTATGTGCTACAGAAAAGATTCCCGAGATTGCAAAGAACTTAAAGCATAAGCCCATCGAGGTTCTCGGAATCGGAAGCGCAGCATGTGAAGCAACAACACCTCACTTCGAGGTACGTGCAACAGAGGAAGCTGTAAAACAGGTATATGAGTCAACAGGCCTTTCAGGTGATGATCTTGATCTTTTCTTTGCAAATGATTTCATCATTACATCACACCTTGTATCAGCTGAGATAGCAGGTTACCTTCCTTATGGTGAAGGCTGGAAGTACATCTGTGACGGACGTACAGCATGGGACGGTGATAAGCCGATCAACTCAAACGGTGGAAGAACCTCCTTCGGACATGCGCATGCAGCTTCAGGTCTTGCAGATATGTATGAAGCCTGCAAGCAGATGTGGAATGAGTGTGGTGATCGCCAGGTTAAGAAACTGCCTAAAACAACAATGCTTCGTGGATATGGCGGCGCTCAGAACGTAGCTGCTATCATCATTCGAACAATGGATTAAGGAGGACTGACCATGGCAATCAAATTGGAAAAAATCGTTGAAAAATTTTATACATCCTTAGAAGAAGGGAAAATAATGGGACGTAAGTGCCCTAAGTGTGGACACGTTGAGTTCCCTCCGGTATACGCATGCAACGAATGCGGAAACTATGAAACTGAGTGGGTTGAGATAAGCGGAAAAGCAAAGCTTCATTCAATTGTTCTTCCCGCAGCACTTTCCTCTAAGCCCGAGTACAAGAAAATGGGCAAATTCGCATATGGCGAGGTAGAGATTGAGGAAGGAACAAGACTTAACGCAGTAGTTCGCGGAATCAGCAGAAAGAACCGTGAGGAGCTTTCAAAGCAGCTGCCTCTCGATATTCATGCAGCAATCATCGACCGTGACGGTGGATTTAAGACAGTAGTATTTGACCTTGACGAGAAGTATTTAGGGTAAAAGCACCCCCCTCATCCGTCAGCTTCGCTGACACCTTCCCCCCAGAGGGGGGAAGGCTAAAAAAATACTTATTCCAAGGAGAAGGCAAAAATACTTATTCCAAGGAGAAGGCAAAAATACTTATTCCAAGGAGAAGGCTAAAAAACTTATTCCAAGTGGAATACTAAAAAGCCTTCCCCCCTTGGGGGCGTTCAACGTCCGGGGGACGTTGGCTTAGCGCGGACCGTAACGGAGTGAAGACAGGTGGCGCGAAGCGCCGGATGAGGGGAAAACCAACCCGGATGAGGGGAAAACCACCGGATGAGGTGAAAAGCAATCCGAATGAAGATAAAAAACAAAAAAGGAGAAATAAAAATGAGCAGACAGGAAATTTTAGATCAGGTATTAAACATGGTAGCAATGGCATACAAGAAGGAAGTTTCAGAGCTTTCCGAAACAACCTCCTTCAAGACAGACTTAAACGGAGCATCAGTACAGATGGTTGCTCTGGTTTCAGAAATCGAAAACGAGCTTGATGTTGCTCTTATGCTTGCAGATGTTAGTGCTTGCGAGACAATTTCAGATCTTATCGACCTTATCGAAGAGGAAATGTAAAGCAACTTAGCGGCTCGCCACAAAGGCGAGCCTATTTAAAATAAATGAAACCGGTAAAGCAAATTATTATGAACCGGAGAAGAGGGAAAAATGAGCGTAATAGATAAAATTTTTGAGAAGGCAAAGAAAAATCCGCAGAGAGTAGCTTTTCCTGAAGCTTTGAATGAAAAGATGATGCAGGCAGCTTACGAAGCAGGTTCCGAAGGCTATATAAAACCCATTCTGGTTGGTGAAGCTGATGAGATTAAAGCTGCGATCAAAGAGAGAGGCTATAACGAAGAGGTATTCAAGATTGTAGATGTCAATGACGAGGATTATAAGACTCTTCTTGTTGAGAAATATACATCTCTTCCGGATACAAGGCTTAAGGAAAAGGCACTCAGACGTCGTATGGAGGATAAGCTTCAGTTCGCTATGGTTATGCAGGCAGCAGATGAAGCTGATGTTACTTTTGCGGGAATCGACTATACAACAGGAGATGTTCTTCTTGCAGGACAGATGATAATCGGAATGAAGCCGGGGCTTTCTACTATCTCAAGTATCGGACTTTGTGATATTCCCGGTTACGAGGGAAGTGAAGGTTCACTTCTTGCTATAGGTGACAGTGCGGTTTGCACAAATCCCAATCCGGAGCAGCTTGCCAGCATCGCAATTGCAGCATGTGACACAGTAAAGTCACTTCTTGACTGGGAACCCAGATGTGCCTGTGTATGCTATTCAACACTCGGAAGCGGACAGGGAGAACTTGTTGATAAGGTTACTGAGGCAGTAAAAATAGCAAATGAACTTCGCCCTGACCTTGCAATTGATGGTGAATTCCAGCTTGATGCCGCAATCAATCCTATTGTTGCACAGAAAAAAGTAAACAGAGACAGTAAGGTTGCAGGAAAAGCAAATGTAGTGATCTGGCCTGACCTTAACGTTGGTAATGTTGCGGTTAAGCTTATCCAGCAGTTTGGCCATGCAGATGCTTACGGTCCAATGCTTCAGGGCTTTAACAAGGTTGTATGTGACTGCTCAAGAAGTGCACCGGTATCAGAGATTAAGGGAAATATTGTAATAAGTGCGGTAAGAGCAGCAGGAGAGAAGAGATGAAAGAATACAAAGTATTTACAATAAATCCGGGATCCACTTCAACCAAAATCGCAATGTTTAAGGGTGAGGAATGCCTGTACTCACAGAACGTGTCACATGATGCGGCAGAACTTGCAAAATACGAGACAATCAGCGATCAGCTTCCCTATAGAAGGAACATGATTCTTGATCTCTTAAAGGAAGCAAATGTATCAATAGATGATGTTGATGTATTTGTAGGACGAGGCGGCGGACTTTTTGCAATGGAAGGCGGAACCTATGATGTGGATGAGCTTCTTTTGAACCATGCAAAGACCATGGCAAACGGAGTTATCCATCCTGCTGCACTGGGTCCGCAGCTTGCAGCTGAATTCGCAACAAAGATAGGTGCCAGGGCTATGGTGGTTAATCCCCCCGATGTTGATGAGTATCAGGATCTTGCAAGAATGACAGGTATCAAGGGTGTTTACAGACTTGCGCATCTTCATTCACTGAACCTTAAGGAGACCGCTATTCGTCACAGTAAAAATGTGCTTCATAAAAAGTATGAGGAAGCAAACTACATCGTATGTCATATCGGTGGTGGAATATCTGTATCTGCTCACAGAAAAGGCAAGATGATTGACGGCTTTGATATTGTAGGCGGAGAGGGCCCTATGGCTCCCACACGTTGTGGAAGCATTTCGGTTGCAAATCTTCTTGATTACATGAAAAAGAATAACTTAGGAGTAGCTGATGTTAAGCCGCTTATTACCAAGTCCGGCGGATTTGTAAGCCATGCGGGAATATCAGATGCTATAGAGCTTACAAACAGAGCTGCAAATGGTGATAAATATGCGGAAATGCTCTGGAACACGATGATCTATCAGATTGAAAAGTGCATTGGTTCAATGGCTGCAGTTCTTCACGGAGAGGTTGACGGAATTCTTCTTGGTGGCGGAATGGTCCACAATAAGGACCTGGTTTCTCAGATTACTGAGACTTGTTCCTTTATAGCACCTGTTTTTGCATATCCCGGTGAGTTTGAGATGGAAGCAATGGCTGCAGGTGCTATCAGAGTTCTTACCGGAGAAGAAGAGCTTAAGCACTATACAGGAAAGCCCTGTTTTACAGGCTTTGAATGGGAGAAGAATGCGTAATAAAAAATGATAATTACGCATAACGAAAAGAGAATAAATAATGAACGAAAAAACACTCAATAAATTAACGCTGGCATTTGGGATAGCATTACTTCCGCCTATTTGGGCAGTGCTTTCACCTCTCGCAGGAATAACGACAGGTGCTGTTGCACTCATTTGCGCAGGACTCTATGTTACCAACGGAAACAAGGTAAGCGATGCATTAAAGATTACCATTGGTTTTTTGTGTGGAGATATCTGGGCTGTTCTGGCAGTTTTCATAATGGAAAAATTGTCCTTTAATCCCAATGCGGAACTATACTGCACCTTATTTGTGCTTGGTGGGATAGCGGTTCTGATCGGAGAGACTTTTCCGAAATTCATTTTCACACCTGCATGGTTATGTGGCTGGGCCATAGGTCTTACTATAATGGGACCGATGAAGATTTCAGAGCTTGGAACTTTGCCAATCCAGATAGGGGCTGCAATGATTGCCGGAGTAGTATACGTAGGTATCGGAGTTGATGCTTTCCAGAAAAAACTGATTAGTATTTTCAAAAAGTAAAATAAAAAGATAAAAGAAACAGATTACCGCAGATTTTTTTAAATCTGCGGCAATCTGTTTCTTATATTTGGAAGATTATTATTATGTTTTCCAGCTTGTTGTTATGACTTAAAGAACTGCATTTCTTCATTCAGCTTTTCAGCAATATCCTTAAGATTGGATGCTGAGCCTGCAAGAGTAGTTACTGTAGCGGACAATTCCTGCATGGAAGCTCCCGTCTCCTGTGAGGATGCAGCGTTTTCTTCGGATATTGCAGAGAGAGCACTCATTGTATCAACAACAGCGTTCTTGGAGCTTTCACAAGTGTCAGCACCACGGCTTATAAGCTGTACTCCGCCAACTGTACTTCCGATATCCTCAAGCATTCCGTTAACAGCTGCAAGAGTATCGCCAAGAGCTGTCTGCTGGTCGATATTGCCCTGACGGACATCTTCTGCAGCATCAACAGCTGCTTTTGCCTGATTAAGAAGTGAATCCATCTCCACTCTGATATCATCTGCAAGCTGTTTGGAATTTTCAGCCAGCTGTCCAATCTCTTCAGCTACGACTGCAAAGCCCTTACCTGCTTCACCTGCTCTTGCTGCCTCAATGGATGCATTGAGTGAAAGGAGATTGGTCTGAGTAGCAATAGAAGTAATTCCTTCAACCTTACTTCCGATATTTGTAACAGCTTCCTGTGTTGCCTGGATAGTTCTGGAAATCTCATCTATCTTAGCTGTCATCTCCATAGAGGAATCCTGGAGAGAAGCAAGTGATCTGCTTGATACCTCTGATGCTTCCTTCATCTTTCCGGCTGTGGTTGAAAGAGTGCCGGTTGAATCCTGAACGTCATTAACAGCATCACCGATACGTCCAACGTTTTCGGACGCACTCTGGATTTCGTCTGCCTGCTGTGTTGCACCGGAAGCAATTTCCTGTACGGCATTTGATACATCCTCTGCTGTCTGCGAAATCTGATTAGCCATATCGGACAGTTCCTCTGAAGAGGACCCGACAGACATTGCTGATTCCTTGATATGTGAAACAATTTCATCCAGCTTGTTGATTACGTCGTTCGTAGCTTCTGTCATAAGACCGATTTCGTCGGTTCTCTTTTTTGCACCTGTAATTTTTACAAATTCACCTTCTCTAAGGTGAGAAAGAGAATTAGCAACAACCGCTACCGCACTTGCAATTCCTGTAGCCTGGTAGATAATTACTGCGGTGGTAAGAATCATAGCAACCAGGCAAACGATGATTGAGGTAAGCATAAGAGTGTTTACTTCTTTAAGAATTTCATCCTGGGATATTGTAAGACCAACCTTCCAGGTCATATTCGGAACTTTATCCCAATATAGAAGTCTTGTGCTGCCTTCAAATTTAAATTCGCCTTCGCCAATATCGTCAGATTTGATCTTTGAAATATAATCGTTAAGTTCAGTAGAATCAGAAAGATTCATCTGGTCCTTACAAGCATCGGGATATGCGGGATGATATATATAATTACTGTTACCGTCAATGAGGAAAAGGGTTCCTGTATTTCCAACCTTTATAGAACCAATCTGATCTTTTATGGAGGTAAGCATAATGTCTACAGTAATACATCCAAGGAACTGTCCCTCTATTGTCTTGATTGGAGCTGAGCAGGATGCCATAACCATTCCGCTTGATGCATCGTAGTAAGGATCGGTTATTGTTGCATTAGGAAGACTCTTTGCATTTGTATAGTATTCCTGTGAAAAATAATCATATTCAGCATTGGAATAATCCCATGTGAGGATAAGATCCTTACCATCCCAATCTCCGTTGGAGTCGGTGTTCTTGTACCAATAGGGACCATAATACTGTGATTCCTTGTCAAAGGCATTGGGCTCAAACCAAAGACCGGCACCTAATATAAGACTGCTACCCTCAACAACCTCAGTAAGGGCTTTTCCGTAGTCTTCAATTGAAGCAGATTCATAAGTACCGCCAACCATTCTGGCAACGGTATCAGCCTGAGCACGGATGGCTTCAAGTTCTGATGAAATGTAGTATGTGTGCTCGCCCAGCGTAGCTTCCATTTCACTATCAGATCTCTGAAGGATAATATTTCGGCTTACTACTGTGGTTATAACCGTAAGGAGAATCAACAGGATTGCTACAATCGGTACAATAGTAACTATGAGCTTCATTTTTAGGCTCATACCTTCAAGCTGAAGACGATTTTCTTTATTGCTCTTTGCCATAATAACCTCCTCTGGAAAACATATTTTATATCTGACTAAAAAAGTCGGATATCCCTTTAAAGCTAAATTACTTTTAAATTAATGGTAATACATAAATGTTTTTCAGTGCATAAACTTTTTATTAAACATTTCTAAAAAGCGCATATGAGTAAATCAAAAAATGATAATGGCATTAGATAAAAAACGTAACTGAAGAAAAAACAAAAAAAGTTAAAAAAGTCACTTGACACTTTTTGTATACGAGCGTACAATCACAATCTATAAAGACAAGGGCGTCTTAGAGATAACACTCTAAGGCGCCTTTTTCTATGTATTAGTGGATACGACTCCGGAGATATGTACACCATAAAGTGTATACAGGTATTCCATAATAAAGTTCATAGATGAAAGCGGTGCAAAGGGGCATCAGGCTATAAGACAGCCGTTCCTTTGCACCGCTTTTTTATCTTTTTTGGAGGAGAAGATTATGAGTGAAGAGATTATGAGTATTGTCGACGGGAAAATCTTTGGAGTTTGGTTCCTGATAGGTGCAGCTCTCGTCTTCTGGATGCAGGCAGGCTTTGCAATGTGTGAAGCCGGTTTTACCAGAGCAAAGAATACAGGAAATATCATTATGAAAAACCTGATGGATTTCTGTATCGGAACTGTAGTATTTATCCTTATCGGTTTTGGTCTTTTACTTGGTGAAGATCTGATGGGATTCATTGGAAAGCCCGGGTTTGATATTTTTACAAATTATGCAAACTTTGACTGGTCCAATTTCGTATTCAATTTAGTGTTCTGTGCTACGACGGCAACAATCGTTTCAGGATCAATGGCTGAGAGAACAAAATTCATTTCCTATTGTGTGTACTCGGCAGTTATTTCAGCAATCATTTATCCTATTGAAGCACATTGGACATGGGGCGGCGGTTTCCTCTCACAGATGGGCTTCCATGATTTTGCAGGATCCACATGTATTCACATGGTTGGCGGTATTTCAGCTCTTATCGGTGCAGCTTTCCTCGGTCCCCGTATTGGAAAGTTCGAGAGAAATGCAAGAGGAGAGGTTGTTAAGGTAAACGCTTTCCCCGGACATAATCTTACAGCTGCAGCACTTGGTGTTTTTATTCTCTGGCTTGGCTGGTATGGCTTCAACGGAGCAGCCTGCACATCTATTGAGCAGCTCGGAAGTGTATTTGTAACAACAACAATCGCACCTGCACTTGCAACTGTAACATGCATGATATTTACATGGCTTAAATATGGTAAGCCCGATGTTTCAATGTGTCTCAATGCTTCACTTGCAGGTCTTGTAGCGATCACAGCTCCCTGCGATGTAACAGACGCATTCGGCGCAATAGTGATAGGTATTGTTGCAGGACTTCTTGTTTGCTTCGGCGTATGGTTTCTTGATTATAAGCTTCATGTTGATGATCCGGTTGGAGCAGTTGCAGTTCACTGCTTAAACGGTATCTGGGGAACAATTGCAGTTGGTCTTTTCGCAACAAACGCAGCACCCGGTTATAGCATTGCTGATTCAGCAGGAAATGAGATGGTTGGTCTTTTCTACGGCGGCGGATTTAAGCTCCTTGGAATTCAGCTTGTAGGTTTCGCAGCAGTTGCAGCCTGGACAGCAGTAACAATTACAGTAACCTTCGTTGCAATCAAAGCACTTCTTGGTCTTAGAGTTACAGAGGAAGAGGAAATCACAGGTCTTGATGCTACAGAGCATGGTCTTGCTTCAGCTTATTCAGGATTCGCACTTATGGATATTTCAAATACTCTTAACATGAGTGTGAACGAAAACACAGACCTTGGTGTAGATGAATATGACAAGGCTTCAGAATTCCAGAAAAATGCATCTGTTCCTGTTGTTACAGGCCCTGTTAAGACAGATACAGGTATTCATAAGGTAGTTATTGTTACAAAGCTTTCAAGATATGACAAGCTTCGTAAGGCAATGAATGATCTTGGTGTAACAGGTATGACAGTAACTCAGGTTATGGGATGTGGCGTACAGAAGGGATCAGGACAGAAGTATCGCGGAGTTGAAATGGATGTAACACTTCTTCCCAAGATCAAGCTTGAGGTTGTTGTAAGCAAGATCCCTGTAGAAGATGTAATAGAAGCTGCTAAGAGAACTCTTTATACAGGTAAGATCGGTGATGGTAAGATCTTCGTTTACAGCATCGATAATGTAGTAAAGATCCGTACAGGCGAAGAAGGTATCCTTGCCCTTGCGGATGCTGAGTGATAAAGGGATTCAAAGTTAATAAATTTAATAATGAACACTAAGTCTGAGTGGTGTCAGCTTAGTGTTTCATATAAAAAAAGAAATACCAGGAGGAAGAGTATTATGTGCGCAATTCTCACATATGCAAGAGAAGAGCTAAGTAAAGAATTCTTTGAGGAAATGCTGGAGAGAACAGCATCAAGAGGACCTGATAAGTCCAGGACCCTGAAGGTGAAGGGAGGATGGCTCGGATTTAACAGATTGGCGATTATGGGACTTAACTGCAATGGAATGCAGCCCTTTACCTTAAACGGAAATGCTGTGATCTGCAACGGAGAATTGTATGGCTTTAACACACTTAAGAAGTATCTGAAATCTCTTGGATATACCTTTAAGAGCGATAGTGATTGCGAGATAATTCTTCCTCTTTATGAAAAACTCGGATCAAAAATGTTTAACCTTTTGGATGCCGAATTTGCAATGGTAATTTATGATGCGGAGAAAAATAGCTTCATCGCAGCAAGAGATCCGATAGGAATAAGACCTCTGTATTACGGTTATGACGAAGACGGATATATCCTTTTTGCATCAGAACCCAAAAACCTTACGGGTGTATGCAAGAAAATAACACCATTTCCGCCCGGACATTATTACGAGGACGGAAAGTTTATCTGCTACAGAGACATGACATATGTCAAAGAAGTTAAAACAGATAACCTTGAAACAATTACAAAAAATATACATGACAAATTATTAAACGGAATAAAGAAGAGACTTGATGCTGATGCCCCGGTTGGATTTTTATTATCCGGCGGACTTGATTCATCACTGGTATGCGGAGTTGCAGCAAGTCTTAGTGATAAACCGATCGAGACCTTTGCCATAGGAATGGATATAGATGCCATTGACCTTAAGTATGCAAGGGAGGTCGCTGAGTACATTCACAGCAATCATCATGAGGTTATCATTACAAAACAGGATGTTCTGGATGCACTCGAGCCTGTTATAAAAGCTCTCGGAACCTATGATATTACAACTATAAGAGCTTCCATCGGAATGTACCTTTTATGTAAGTGGATACATGAAAATACAGACATTAAGGTTGTTCTTACAGGTGAGATATCAGATGAGATTTTCGGTTATAAATACACAGACTTTGCTCCAACCGCCGAAGCTTTTCAGGAAGAAGCAAAGAAGAGAGTAAGAGAACTTCACATGTACGATGTACTTCGTGCGGACAGATGCATAAGTGTCAACTCACTCGAAGCAAGAGTTCCTTTCGGTGATCTTGATTTTGTAGATTATGTAATGAGCATCGATCCGGAGAAAAAGCTTAACACATACGGCATGGGTAAATATTTATTAAGGAAAGCATTTGAACCTGATAAATTTATTCCTTACTCAATTCTGATGAGAGAGAAGGCGGCATTTTCAGATGCTGTAGGACATTCCTTAAGAGACGATCTTATGGAATACGCAGAAGATAAATACACGGACGAAGAGTACGAGAGAAACAGAGTTAAGTATGAGCATGCAACACCGTTTACAAAAGAGTCACTTTTATATAGAGAGATTTTTGAAAAATATTACGAGGGTCTGTCAGATATGATTATCGATTTCTGGATGCCCAACAAGAGCTGGAAGGGTTGCGATGTCAATGACCCGTCAGCAAGAGTACTTAGCAATTACGGCGCAAGTGGTAAGTGATAATGAACCCTCATCCGTCAGCTACGCTGACACCTTCCCCCTCAAGGGGGAAGGCATAAAAAAAGCCTGCCCATGGAGAAAGAAAAAAAGCCTGCCCATGGAGAAAGAAAAAAAGCCTGCCCATGGAGAAAGAAAAAAAAGCCTTCCCATGGAGAAAGAAAAAAAGCCTTCCCATGGAGAAAGAAAAAAAGCCTTCCCATGGAGAAAGAAAAATAAAGCCTTCCCCCTCTGGGGGGAAGGTGGCACGAAGTGCCGGATGAGGGGCTATAAAAGGAGGAAAAGGTAATGATAGAAGCAAGTAAACTTACAGAAAAATTCGGATGTCTCGTATTCAATGACAAGATCATGAAGGAGAGACTTCCCAAGGATATATACAAAGCAGTTCACAAGACAATAGAGATGGGCTCACACCTTGAGCTTGATGTTGCTAATACAGTAGCTGCAGTTATGAAAGAATGGGCAATTGAGAACGGGGCAACACATTTTACACACTGGTTCCAGCCCATGACAGGACTTACAGCTGAGAAACATGACAGTTTTATTTCACCTTCAGGTGAAGGAACGATCATCATGGAGTTTTCCGGAAAAGAGCTTGTAAAGGGCGAACCCGATGCATCAAGCTTTCCTTCAGGAGGCCTTCGTGCAACCTTTGAAGCACGTGGCTATACAGCCTGGGATCCTTCATCTCCTGCTTTTATAAAAGATGGTTCACTTTACATCCCCACAGCATTCTGTTCATATGGCGGAGAAGCGCTTGATAAGAAGACACCTCTTCTGCGCTCGATGGAAGCTCTGTCAAAAGAATCAGTAAAATTGCTCCACCTCCTGGGTTACGAGGATGTAAAACGCGTAAACACCACAATCGGCTCTGAGCAGGAGTATTTCTTAATAGATAAGGACTTCTACAAAAAGAGAAAGGACCTTCTTTTCACCGGCCGAACCCTCATCGGTGCACCGGCGACAAAAGGGCAGGAGATGGAGGATCATTATTTCGGAGTTATAAAGCCCAAGGTATCTGCTTACATGCACGACCTTGATGAAGAACTCTGGAAGCTTGGTATTCCTGCTAAGACAAAGCACAACGAAGTAGCACCTTCACAGCATGAGCTTGCACCTGTATTTGAAACAGCAAACATCGCTGTTGACCACAACCAGCTCACAATGGAGGTTATGAAAAAGGTTGCAGACAAGCACAATTATGCATGTCTTTTACATGAAAAGCCGTTTGAAGGAATCAACGGTTCAGGTAAGCACAACAACTGGTCTGTATGTACAGATACAGGAATGAACCTGCTTGATCCCGGTAAGAATCCCGGTGAAAATATTCCGTTCCTTGTATTTCTTATGGCAGTCATTTCTGCGGTTGATGAGTATGCACCTATTCTCAGACTCTCA
The DNA here is from genome assembly GCF_000703165.1 of Butyrivibrio sp. AE3004. NCBI lineage: Bacteria > Bacillati > Bacillota > Clostridia > Lachnospirales > Lachnospiraceae > Butyrivibrio > Butyrivibrio sp. AE3004. The sequence goes on along the minus strand of NZ_JNLQ01000002.1, from coordinate 2,244,308 downwards.
GTTGCATCCGCCGGAAACGACCACAGACTTGGAGGAAATGAGGCACCGCCGGCTATCATCTCAATTTTCGTTGGTGATGAGCTTGCCGAAGTATTAAAGAGTGTTGAAGAAGGAAAAGCTTACGTTAGCCAGGGCAAAGTTCAGATGGCAATGGGAGCAAAGGTACTTCCTCATTTTACAAAGGACAACACAGACAGAAACAGAACATCACCTTTTGCATTTACAGGAAACAAATTCGAATTCCGTATGCCCGGTTCATCAGTTTCCGTAGCAAATGCAAATATCGTTTTGAACACAGCGGTTGCTGAAGAGGTGGCAAGACTTTATGAAAAGCTTTCAGCTTATTCAGGTGAAGACCTTAAAGAAAAGGTTATGGAGGTACTGAAGGAAGAGCTTGCTGCACACAAGAGAGTGCTCTTTAACGGAAACGGATATACAGACGAATGGGTTGCAGAGGCTGAAAAGAGAGGTCTTCCGAACCTTAAGTCACTTCCGGATGCAATGCCTTACTGGATTTCAGATGAGTCAATAAAGCTCTTTACAAAGCACAACATCTTTACAGAAGAAGAGATTCATTCAAGATATGAAATCCTCCTTGAGAACTACTCAAAGTCAGTTCATATAGAAGCACTCACTATGCAGGAGATGGTTAGAAAGGATCTGACAGAAGGTATCATTTCCTATCAGAAGGATCTTGGTAAGGAAATCCTTCAGAAGAAGAGTCTTCTCGGTGAAGGAAGTGCCACACTTGAGACAGGAGTTCTTAAGACAATTGATGAGGCTTCTGCAGGAATGTGCAAAGCACTCGAGGTACTTGCAGCAGATACAAAGATCGCTGAAGAAAAAGAAGGCATCCTCGATCAGGCATCATACTATCAGAAGACAATTCTTGCTGATATGGATGAACTTCGTAAATATGCTGATGAGGCTGAAGCACTTATCCCTGACAAGTATTTGAGCTATCCCACATATGGACAGATGCTCTTCTCACTTAGATAAAAATGATAAAGCCCTCCCCTACTTTGGGGAATGTGAGGTGAACGAAAATACATTAAAGCCCTCCCCTCTTGAGGGGAGGGTGCCCCGAAGGGGCGGGTGAGGTGAAAAAACATCTCGCACAGCATTTAATAACTATACAAAATTCTAACCTGCTTACCCGATAGCACAGTTCCAAAAGCGTAGCCCGCTACGTTTTTGAAACTGCACTTCGGGCAAGCATTTTGCGGATTATACCGGTTATTTCGAAAATGCTGTGCTAAAACACCTCATCAGTCAGCCTAAGGCTGCCAGTTTCGAAATTAGTGTACTATGTATAAAACTTCAAGGTAGGTAAAAATGGATAATTGGATGAATGAGCGCGATGCATGCGGTATCGGCGCGGTTATAAATATAGATGGTAAGGCAGACAACAAAGTTCTTGACGATGCGCTTAGTATCGTTGAGAAGCTTGAGCATAGAGCCGGAAAAGACGCTACCGGAAAAGTCGGTGACGGCGTCGGTATTTTGGTGCAGATATCACATAACTTTTTTTCAAGGGAAGCCAAAAAGACCGGTATTGAGTTAAAAAATTCCGGTGACTACGGAATCGGCATGTTCTTTTTTCCACAGGATTCCATGAAAAGAATGTTTGCAAAACGTATGCTCGAAGTCATAGCAGAGAAAGAAAATCTGAAGGTACTCGGCTGGAGAGATGTTGAGATCCATCCCGAAATACTCGGTGAAGTTGCAAGAAACTGCATGCCATACATCTGTCAGTGTTTTATTGAAAGACCTGCTGATGTGAACAAGGGGATTGATTTTGACAGAAGATTGTACTGCCTCCGCAGAGAGTATGAAAAGTCATCAGAGGATACCTATATCTGTTCATTCTCATCAAGAACTATTGTTTACAAGGGAATGTTTTTGGTAGGACAGCTCAGAAACTTTTACGAGGATCTTCTTTCACCCGAATACCATACTGCGATCGCGCTTGTTCATAGCCGCTTTTCAACAAATACAACACCGTCCTGGCAGCGTGCTCATCCGTACAGGATGATCGCTCATAACGGTGAGATTAATACTATCCGCGGTAACAGCGACAGAATGCTCGCCCGCGAAGAAACTATGGCATCAGATGTTTTCGGAGATGACCTTGGGAAGGTATATCCTGTTATTGCATCATCGGGCTCTGATTCCGCCATGCTTGATAATACACTTGAATTTCTTTATATGAACGGAATGGATCTTCCGCTTGCAATGATGCTCACAATTCCTGAGCCATGGAAACACAATGACTTCATGCAACAGGATAAAAAGGACTTCTATCATTATTATGCAACAATGATGGAGCCCTGGGACGGCCCTGCCGCAGTACTTTTTACAGACGGTGATGTGTTCGGCGCAACTCTGGACAGAAACGGTCTGCGTCCCTCAAGATATTATGTCACAAAGGACGGCAGACTTATCCTTGCATCAGAGGTCGGTGTTCTTGATATACCCGAGGAAAATATCTTAAAGAAATCACGTCTTTCACCGGGACATATGCTTCTTGTTGATACAAAGGAAGGCCGCATAATTTCAGATGAAGAATGTAAGCACAAATACTCCGGTTCAAAGCCTTACGGTGAGTGGTTGGACAGACATCTCTTACATTTGGATAAGTTAAATATACCTAACAAAAAGATACCTACACATTCTCAGGAAATCAGAGATAAGCTTTACAAGGTCTTTGGCTATTCATATGAGGATGTAAAAAAGCAGATCATGCCTATGGCTGAAAACGGGATAGAGCCCACTGTTTCAATGGGTACTGACATTCCCCTTGCAATGTTATCGGATCACCATCAGCCTCTTTTCTGCTATTTCAAACAGCTTTTTGCGCAGGTTACCAATCCTCCGATTGATTCATTAAGAGAAAAGGTCGTGACCGATACAACGGTTTATATCGGATCTGACGGAAATCTTTTGAAGGAAAAGAGCGACAACTGCAGAGTTTTGGAGGTAAATAACCCCATTCTTACAGGTGTTGATCTGATGAAGATTGAGGCACTTGACCAGCCCGGATTTCATGTCAGAAAAATATCTCTTCTTTATTATAAGAACACCCCGGTTGAGAGAGCACTTGAACAGCTGTGTATTTCAGTTGACAGAGCAGCCTCTGACGGTGTAAATATCATAATTCTTTCAGACAGAGGAGTTGATGAAAACCACATGCCTATACCCTCACTTCTTGCAGTATCGGCAGTTGAGCAGCATCTGGTAAGAACTAAAAAGCGTACGGCAGTATCAATTATTCTTGAGAGTGGTGAGCCCAGAGATGTTCATCAGATTGCTACACTTCTGGGATTTGGTGCACGTGCAATTCAGCCTTATCTTGCGCAGGAATGCATTGCTGAACTTATTGATATAGGAATTCTTGATAAGGATTACCACACAGCGATTGCAGATTACAACAAAGCTCTTTTGGGAGGCGTGGTAAAGATTGCTGCAAAGATGGGTATTTCAACCCTTCAGTCCTATCAGTCAGCGAGAATTTTTGAGGCAATGGGCTTATCAAAAGAGCTGGTAGATAAATACTTTACCGGCACCACCAGCAGAGTTGGCGGAATCGGTATAAAGGAAATCGGAGAGGATGTGGAGTTCAGACACAACAAGGCCTTTGATCCATTAGGGCTTTCATCTGATACTACACTTGATTCAATCGGCTTCCATTCACTAAGAAGCGGAAACGATAAAGAAGACCATATGTACAGTCCAAAGACCATAGTTACTCTTCAGCGTGCAGTTCGTGAGGGAGATTATGAGAGGTTCAAGGAATACACCAATATGGTTGATGATGAGAACAGACCTCACACACTGAGGGCACTGCTTTCCTTCGTTCCTGCGGATAAACCGGTACCACTTGAAGAAGTAGAGAGCGAGGAGAGTATTGTGAAGCGTTTCCAGACAGGTGCCATGTCATATGGTTCACTTTCAAAGGAAGCGCACGAAACTCTTGCGATTGCCATGAACCGACTTGGAGGAAAATCCAATACAGGTGAAGGTGGAGAGGATGTATCCCGTTTTGGAACAGAAAGAAACAGCGCAGTTAAGCAGGTAGCATCCGGAAGATTCGGGGTATCAAGCGGATACCTTCAGAGTGCACAGGAGATTCAGATAAAGATGGCACAGGGTGCAAAGCCCGGTGAAGGTGGACATCTGCCCGGTAAAAAGGTTTATCCCTGGGTTGCGGCAACACGTTTCTCAACGCCGGGAGTAGCTCTTATATCTCCACCCCCACACCATGATATTTATTCAATAGAGGACCTTGCACAGCTGATCTACGACCTTAAAAACGCAAATGACAAGGCAAGGATATCTGTTAAGCTCGTTTCTGAAGCAGGCGTTGGAACTATTGCATCAGGTGTTGCAAAAGCCGGCGCTCAGGTAATCCTGGTATCAGGGTATGATGGAGGAACAGGAGCAGCACCTTCATCTTCGGTACACCATGCAGGACTTCCCTGGGAGCTTGGAGTAAGTGAAGCACACCAGTCACTTCTGGATAACGGTCTTAGAAGCAGAGTTGTTCTGGAAACCGACGGTAAGCTAATGACAGGTCGTGATGTAGCAATAGCAGCTCTCCTTGGCGCTGAGGAATTCGGTTTTGCAACTGCTCCTCTTGTATGTATGGGATGCATGATGATGAGAGTTTGCTCCAAGGATACCTGTCCTGTAGGTATTGCCACCCAGAACGAGGAGCTCAGGAAGAGATTTGCAGGTAAGCCCGAATATGTAATGAACTTCATGCTTTTTGTTGCAAGACAGCTTCGTGAGATCATGAGTGAACTTGGATTCAGAAAACTTACCGACATGGTAGGAAGAACGGATTGCCTGAGGATGAGAGACGGCTCTGGAATAAAAGGAAAAGCAGGCCAAGGAGAGAGTGCTTTCGCAGGTATGGAGCTTGCTGCAAACAGCATCAAGAACCGCAGATATGCAGCTGACCTTGGCAGACTTTTAAATAGTGATTATGCCGGAAGAGAAGGCTCTCATTTTGATGAAAAAGATGTATATAACTTTGAACTTGAAAAGACCCTGGATGCCAGAGTGCTGATCCCCGCATATGAAAAGGATAAGGACAAGATGAGCATCAGCGTTGATATCTCAAGTACAGACAGAAGCTTTGGAACGCTTCTGGGAAGCAGGGTTACTGCTGAATTTGGAAACAGTCTTGCCGAGGATTCAATCAAGGTGACAGCTTGCGGCGGTGGTGGACAGTCCTTTGGTGCATTCCTTCCTAAGGGTGTAACCTTAAAGCTCTACGGTGATGCCAATGACGGATTCGGAAAAGGACTTTCAGGCGGAAAGGTAATTGTAAGACCTTCAGAGAAAGCTACCTATAAGGCTCATGAAAATATCATAGTCGGAAATGTTGCGCTTTACGGAGCAACAGAAGGTAAGGCCTATATCTGCGGTGTTGCCGGCGAGAGATTCTGTGTAAGAAACTCGGGGGCAATAGCTGTATCAGAGGGCTGCGGAGACCACGGACTTGAGTATATGACCGGTGGAAGAGCGGTTGTACTTGGCATGACAGGTAAAAATTTTGCAGCCGGTATGAGCGGAGGAATAGCATACGTCCTCGATAAAGAGCACACTCTTTACCTTAGAATGAATAAGGACATGGCTTCACTATATGAACTTACCGAGAAATACGATATTGCGGAATTAAAAGCTATACTTGAGGATTATGTAAAGGAAACAGACTCAGAATACGGAAAAGAGATTCTTGATAACTTTGAGAGCTTTATTCCCGACTTCAAAAAGATAGTTCCAAATGATTATCAGAAGATGCTTACAGCAATCGGAAAATATGAGGAACAGGGAATAAGCCACGACAATGCAGTTCTTGAAGCGTTCAAGGAACTGGCATAACAACATAATTTATCAAGGAGAATTATATATATCATGGGAAAAGAAACAGGATTTTTAGAATATAAAAGAACAAACAATATTGATATTCCGCCCAAGGAGAGGATCAAGAGCTTTGAAGAATTTCACAAGCCGCTGGATACAGCAAAGCGCCGTGAACAGGCAGCAAGATGCATGGACTGTGGTGTACCCTTTTGTCAGTCAGCAATGAATCTTTCCGGAATGGTAACAGGTTGTCCTTTGCACAACCTGATACCCGAGTGGAACGATGAGATATATAAGGGGCATGAAGAACACGCTTTTGCAAGACTTCATAAGACCAGTAACTTCCCTGAATTTACAGGACGTGTATGCCCTGCTCTTTGCGAAAAAGCATGCATGTGCGGACAAAACGGAGATGCGGTTACTGTTCATGATAACGAGCTTTTCCTTGTTGAGACAGCCTTTGAAAAGGGGTATATGAAGCCCCTGATTCCAAGGATCAGAAGCGGAAAGAAAATTGCGGTTGTGGGAAGCGGTCCATCAGGACTTGCCGTTGCGGATGAATTAAACCACAGAGGACACAGTGTCGAGGTCTTTGAAAGAGAAGATGAGATAGGCGGACTTTTGATGTACGGTATTCCCAATATGAAGCTGGACAAGAGAGTTATTAAACGCAGAAGAGCACTGATGGAAGCTGAGGGAGTGGTATTCCACACAGGCACCGATGTAGGAAAAACAAAGAAGGGTAGTGAACTGCTTTCAAAGTTTGATGCCGTTGTTTTATGCTGTGGTGCTAAAAAGGAAAGACCGTTACCCGTTGCCGATCCTGAAAAAATAAAGGGTGTTTACAACGCGGTTGATTTTCTTACACATACAACCAAGGCACTTATGAAGGCAAAGGATATTACCGTAGATGCTCTTAAGGATCAGGGCGGTTATATTGATGCCAAGGGTAAAAACGTTGTTATTGTAGGTGGCGGCGATACGGGTAATGACTGCATCGGAACAGTCATAAGACATGGTGCGAAAAGCGTTACTGCGCTTGAAATGATGCCTAAGCCTCCTGTCCAAAGAGCTGCAAATAACCCCTGGCCCGAATGGCCAAAGACTCTTAAAACGGACTATGGCCATGAGGAAGCAATCCACGTATTTGGAAGTGATCCCAGAGTTTTTGAGACTACGGTTAAAAGCGTTACAACCGATAAAAAGGGTGCTATCAGGCAGATCGAAACAGTTAAGGTAACCTTCAAGGATGGCAAGCTTACAGAGGTCCCCGGTTCCGAGAAAAACATCAAATGTGACCTTCTTCTAATTGCAGCGGGGTTCATTGGCTGCGAGGATTACTCAGCAGATGAGTTTTCATTAAAGAAGTGTCAGAGAGGAACAGTTGTGACTTCAGAGGACAGCTACCATGTTCAGGGTACAAAACTGTTTTCCGCAGGTGACATGAGACGTGGCCAGTCACTTGTTGTATGGGCTATCGCAGAAGGAAGAGCCTGTGCAAAGGAAGTAGATGAATATCTGATGGGATATACAAATTAACATAATTGAGCTTTGCTTTAGATAATGTTTTATCTGAGGCGGGGCTCTTTTTTTAGAATAATTATTTCATAAAAATTCTAATATTTTGATTAAATATTTTAAAAAATAAAGTCAATTAAAACCTCATATAGTATACTTAGCCTATCAGGCCAACCTGCATTATTATGCGGTAACAGGCTGCTTTCTATGCATATACGATACGATGTTCGTTTGCTATAGAGGGGGTTCTTATGTTTTTGTTTGGGAAAAAAGAAGAGCAGTTTGAGAATGATGCACGAATTGAGGAACTTGAAGCTGATGTTGCAAAATTAAAGGAACGTCTTAAGGAAAGTGAGGATGAACTTGATGCTGTAAATAACAGCACGCATCTGGGGATTTGGAAATGCTTTTATGATACTGCAGGAAACCAGACAGGTGTTGAGTATTCAGATGAATTCAGAAGAATGCTTGGTTACAACAGGCAGGAACTTCCCGATACCATTGAAGCACTGGGCGGGCTTATTCATCCTGATGAAGCAGCGGATGTATTTGCTGCATTCGGTGCTGCGGCTGCAGATAAATCAGGCAGGACCAAATTTGATATTGATTACAGACTACTTACAAAGTCAGGGGAGTATAAGTGGTACCATGCTGCGGGAGAATGCATAAGATTTAAAGGCGGAAAACCCAAGGAATTTATAGGTACTTTTTCTGATATAGACGAGCAGGTGAAAAATGCTGCTGCATTGGAGCATGACACAAGGCGCAGAAGAGCAGTCGATAAAATGATGCTTGAGGGCAGCTGGAGTATGGACCTGACGAAGTATGCGATTGATGACATAAACTCGCCAATGGTCTTTTCACATCAGTTTAAGAGAATTCTTGGTTATGAACCTCATTCAGCCGATTTTCCGGATATTATGAACTCGTGGATCACCAAGATCCATCCGGATGATGTCGCTGCGGCTTCTGAAGCTATGGGCAGACAGCTTTCCGATCCTTCGGGAAATACTGTTTTTGATATGGAGTACAGGATACGCCATAAGGACAATCATTATGTGTGGGTTCGTGCATCAAGTTATGTGGTGTGGTCACCTGACAGAAAACCGCTTATGGCAGCCGGTACTATTCTTGATATTTCCGAGCAAAAAGAAAAGAGAGTCCAGTTTAAAGAGCAGATGAAACCTAATATCGAATCACTTCGTGAGGGTATAGCGGATATAGCTGATAATGTGGAAAGAGCTACAAGTCAGATGCATGATGTCTCTGCAAGACAGGAAGAAGTGACAGAGGCAGCAAACACGATCGAAGGCGTGGTTGGAGCTTCAATGCATATTATTGAGAGCATTCAGAGTATCGCCACCCAGACCAATCTGCTTTCGCTCAATGCTTCTATAGAAGCAGCAAGGGCCGGAGAAGCAGGAAAAGGTTTTGCGGTAGTTGCAACTGAAGTTCAGTCTCTTGCAACCTCAACAAAGGATACAACTGGTAACATTGCAGAGCAGCTTGGTAATATAAATGATTCTGTTAAGGATATACTTATAAAAATCAATCAGATCACAGAGAGCATAGAAAAAGAAAACGATGAGATGAGTACCATAAATGCAACTATAGAAGAACTTCATGCATCAGCGGATGAGATAGCAAGGATGGCAGAATGTTTGTATAAATAATCTAATATGTATATATTAGTTATGAATAAGTCTTATGAGGAGGATAAGCAATATGAAAAAAAGAATTGTAGCAACAATGTTATGTCTGATGGTAGGAATAACCGGCTGTAGCAGTGCGACTCCGGATACCAATTCAGGACCGGGTACAGCCGACAATACTCAGTTGGTTGATCCTGCAGAAGAAGCAAGTACTGATAACGCAGAAAGTGACAGTGCTGAGGCAGAGAGCAGTGAGGAAGCAGAAGAAGCCACTGCTACGGAAGAGGCAGCTGATGCAGAAGCTCAGTCCGGTAAATATTCAAACAAAATATTTGAGATCACAATTCCTGATGAACTTAAGGATATTGTCAAGGTTGATGTAACAGATGACAAGATAGACGTTTTTCATAAGGAATCACTTGATGCCGGATTCGGAGGATATGAGGTAGGAATCTGGGCTGTTGCAGATCCGAAAGAGTATGCGGGCGGCCCGTTTACAAAACTCGGTGAGATTTCAAATGAAGATGGTGAAGTCTATGATGTGATAAAATGCATGCCGTCTGAAATTCAGTGGGATTATAACCTTGAAGATGAGCCGGAGGATTTCAAAAAGCTTGACGAAGCCGAAAGTGCTATTCTAAGCTCCATTACAGGTGTTAACGGCTTTACTTATGCTGAAGGCGCAGGAATGAAGGGAGCGGATCTCTATAATACTGTTCTTGCAAAGTATGTGAAGGCTGTTACTGAAGGATGGGATGCAGACAAGCTTGAGAGAGAAAATATTTCTCCTGAATTTTACAATATTGCCATTGCTGATGACGGACAGGGACTTGATGGAATCGGCTATGCTTTTGCGGATGTAAATGTTGACGGAATTGATGAGATGTTTATTGGACCGTTAGATGGCGGAGATAACACCATTGCTTACGACATTTATACAATTGTTGACCACAAGCCTGCCTTTGTAGTATCAGGCGGAGCAAGGAACAGATATTATAACGATGATAATCATTTCATAGCTAATGAATGGTCAGGCGGAGCAGCACAGAGCGGTTTTGATCTGTATGGTATTTCATCCAATGATACAGAGATGATTCTTCAGTACAGCTATAAATATGATGGATACGAAAACGAGAACGAGCCATGGTTTAAGGCATATGAGCCAGATAAATATGAGAGCATCACAGAAAAAGAATTCGATGAAGGTGTTGCAGGTATAACAGATAATTATGTGAAATTCGACTTTACGCCGCTTTCAAAGAATGAGGATGCTAAGGGACTTGCGGAAAATGAAGAGGCTGTAGAAGCATCTGAGGCAAAAATTCCCGCTTATGAATATCCGGGACCGGAAGCATTTTATTCTGTATTATACAAGTACATAATAACTACCTTTTCAGGTGATTATGAAAAGGCTGATGTGGGTATTCCCTGCCCCATTATTGTAGCAGAGGATGAAAGCGATAAAGATGACATAAAGGTCTATGGTGATTTTAAATACTATAATTATGAGCTTAAGGGAGATACTCTTGAAATGGTATCCGGAGGTTCATATCCCGGATGCATGCATTTAAAGAACACTGATGCCGGATATGAAGTAACCGATATTGAACTCGTTGAAGATGGTTCTGACTTTACACCTTCGGCAAAGAAGATTTTCGGGGATCATTACGACGAGTTTATGAAAGTCTATAGTGACGGTGAAAAGCAGGACGAGATAAGAGCTCAGATAATTGCAAATTACGTTGCTGCAAACAAGCTTTCCATAACACAATTTAAGGATTACGGATGGGATCCTGTTAAGCTTCCGGAAGAGAATATTGATAGCTTTTACAGTCAATTGAACTGATTTTGTTTTTAAAATAGGGTCAAAAGGTCATAACTTTCTTTTGACCCTTAAATTATTTTTTTATGAAAACAGCTTTGGACTACGATGTAGGAAATAACCTTTGTTTGATGAAAGGATGCAGATCGGGGTATTGACAGATGAAAATCCACAGAGCAGAGAATTATCAGGAAATGAGCAGGGCAGCAGCCAACATGGTGCTTGACCAGATAAGTAAAAAAAATAACTCTGTCCTTGGACTGGCTACAGGGTCGACACCTATCGGTATGTATGAGTATCTTATAGAACTGTACAATAAAGGCGACATTGATTTTTCTGAAACAAGAACGGTCAATCTTGATGAGTACGTTGGGCTATCAAGGGATAATCCTCAAAGCTATAACTATTTTATGCACGAAAAATTTTTTAGGCATGTAAATATCAGCAAGGAGAATATCTATATCCCCGACGGTGCAGATACTGATACGGAAAAGGTTTGCAAAGACTACGAGAAAATAATAGAAAATATAGGCGGAATAGATCTTCAGATTCTTGGAATAGGGACAGACGGGCATATAGGCTTTAATGAACCCGGAGAAGCCTTTATACCGTCCACTCATGTAGTTACGCTTGCAGAGAGTACCATTATATCCAATAAGAGATTTTTTGATGACAAAAAGGATGTTCCGAAAAAAGCCATAACCATTGGAATTAAGACTATTTTTCAGGCAAAAAAGATTGTCCTTTTAGCTTCCGGATCAGGTAAAGCTGCAATTTTGCAAAAAGCGCTTCTTTGGCCAATAACCCCGGGGATTCCTGCGTCAATACTCCAGCTTCACTCAGATTGCACGATTATCGGAGATGAGGATGCGCTTTATTTACTTTAGAATAAAAAACAACTAAATCAGTATATCTGTAATTGAATAAATTTCCCACTTGTTTTCTTTGCTTCCTGATAATAAAATTTGTAGTGGTTTTAACAAATAACAAGGAATGGAGATGAACATGGCACAGAGAACAGATATACACAAAGTACTCATTATCGGCTCAGGTCCTATCGTTATCGGACAGGCTTGCGAATTTGACTATTCAGGTACTCAGGCGTGCAAGGCACTTAGAAGTCTTGGATATGAGATCGTCCTGGTGAATTCCAATCCGGCTACTATTATGACTGACCCGGAGATGGCTGACAGGACTTATATTGAACCCTTAAATGTTGACCGCGTAGCGGCTGTAATTGAAAAAGAAAGACCGGATGCCCTTTTGCCCAATTTGGGAGGACAATCTGGTCTTAATTTGTGTTCGGAGCTTTATAAGGCAGGTGTGCTTGATAAATATAACGTCAAGGTTATAGGCGTTCAGGTTGATGCCATTGAGCGTGGCGAAGACAGAACAGAGTTCAAGAAGACCATGGATATGCTGGGAATCGAGATGGCGAGATCAAAGGCCTGCTACAGCATCGAAGAGGCACTTGCTGAAGCAGATGAGCTTGGATATCCTGTTGTGCTGCGTCCCGCTTACACCATGGGAGGAGCAGGCGGTGGCCTTGTTTACAATAAAGAAGAACTTCAGACTGTCTGTGCAAGAGGTCTTGCTGCATCCATCATTCATCAGGTTCTTGTTGAGGAGTCAATCCTTGGCTGGGAGGAGCTTGAGCTTGAAGTAGTAAGAGATAAAGACAACAACATGATCACGGTTTGTTTCATTGAAAACGTTGATCCGGTCGGCGTTCATACAGGTGATTCCTTCTGTACTGCGCCTATGCTCACAATAGATGAAGACCTCCAAAAGGAGCTTCAGAGGCAGGCTTATAAGATTGTAGAACATATCGGAGTAATCGGCGGTACAAATGTTCAGTTTGCTCATGATCCGAAGACAGGAAGAATTGTTGTTATTGAGATAAATCCAAGAACTTCAAGATCCTCAGCTCTTGCAAGTAAGGCAACGGGATTCCCGATTGCGCTTGTATCCGCAAAGCTTGCAACAGGTCTTACACTTGCTGAGCTCCCCGATTCCAAGTTCGGTACTCTTGATAAATATGTTCCAAACGGCGACTATGTGGTTGTTAAGTTTGCGCGCTGGGCATTCGAAAAATTCCGTGGCGTAGAAGATAAGCTCGGCACTCAGATGAGAGCGGTCGGAGAAGTTATGTCCATCGGTAAGAATTTCAAAGAGGCATTCCAGAAAGCCATTAGATCTCTTGAAAAAGGCAGATACGGACTTGGCAATGTAAAAAAATATCAGGATATGGATAAGGAAGAGCTCCTTCATCTTTTAAAGGATGCTTCTTCTGAGAGATATTTCCTTATATACGAAGCCTTTAAAAAGGGTGTGACGGTAGATGAGATTTTTGACATCACAAAGGTTAAACATTATTTCCTTAACGAGATAAAAGAGCTTGTTGATGAGGAAACAAATATTGTTAAGGATTTTGCGGGAAGGGTTCCGTCAAAGGACGTGCTCGTAAGGGCAAAGGAAGACGGATTTGCAGATAAATATCTGTCAGAGCTTCTTTGTGTATCCGAGGATGATATAAGAAATACCAGAGAGGAATTCGGACTCCTTGAGAGTTTTGACGGAGTTCATGTATACGGAACAGAAGGAGCAGCCTATTACTACTCAACCTACAAGACGGATGCTACACTGGAAAATCCCAAGGATATGTCTTCCACGAATAGAAAGATCATGATCCTTGGCGGTGGTCCAAACAGGATCGGACAGGGTATTGAATTTGATTACTGCTGTGTACACGCAGCACTTGCACTTAAAAAGCTTGGCTTTGAGACCATTATTGTAAACTGTAATCCCGAGACGGTTTCAACCGACTATGACACATCAGACACACTGTATTTCGAGCCGCTTACTCTTGAGGATGTTCTTCAGATTTATAAAAAGGAGAAGCCTGTTGGAGTTATTGCACAGTTCGGTGGACAGACACCTCTCAATCTTGCTGCAAAGCTTAAGGAAGAGGGCGTAAATATTCTCGGTACTACACCCGAAGTAATTGATCTTGCTGAGGACAGAGACCAGTTCCGTCTGATGATGGAAAAGCTGGAGATTCCCATGGCAGAGTCAGGTATGGCTTCAGATGTTGAGGAAGCAAAGGCAATTGCTGCAAGAATCGGTTATCCCGTTATGGTACGTCCTTCCTTTGTACTTGGAGGAAGAGGAATGGAAATTGTCCGTGATGAGGAAAGCATGGAGGGTTATATGAGGGCAGCAGTCGGAGTAACTCCTGACAGACCTATTCTTATAGACCGATTCCTTCATAATGCACTTGAGTGTGAGGCAGATGCAATAAGTGACGGAGAGAAAGCCTTTGTTCCTGCCGTTATGGAGCACATTGAGCTTGCAGGCATCCATTCCGGAGATTCTGCTTGTATTATTCCTTCCAAGCACATCTCGGAGAAACATTTAAAGACTATCGAGGAGTATACCAGAAAGATAGCAGTAGAGATGAACGTAGTCGGACTCATGAATATGCAGTATGCCATAGAGGATGATACTGTCTATGTACTTGAGGCAAATCCCCGTGCATCCCGTACTGTACCGCTTGTATCAAAGGTATGCGGAATCAGTATGGTTCCTGTAGCGACAGATATCATTACGGCTGAGCTTACCGGAAGAAAATCTCCTGTTCAGGATCTGATTGATTCAGCAAAGGATACAGAGCCAAAGTACTATGGCGTAAAAGAGGCTGTGTTCCCCTTCAATATGTTCCCTGAAGTAGATCCGGTACTCGGACCTGAAATGCGTTCAACAGGTGAGGTACTTGGTCTTGCTAAGACTCCGGGTGAGGCCTTCTTTAAAGCTGAGGAGGCAGCAGGCGCAGCCCTTCCTCTTGAGGGTGCGGTTCTTATTTCTCTAAATTCCGAGGATAAGCCGAATGCTGCTGAAATTGCAGGTGCATTTGCAGAGGAAGGGTTCAAAATCTATGCGACCGGTCAGACCTATGAGGAAATTATAGGTGCCGGAATAGATGCGAATAGAATCCTTAAGAATTATGAGGGTGGCCGTCCTAACGTTGAGGATCTTATAAAGAACGGAGAGGTTCAGCTTGTGATAAATACTCCTATCGGAAAGGGAGCAAAGCATGATGATGCTTACCTTCGCCGCTCCGCAATAAAAGCAAGACTTCCTTACATAACAACCATCGCTGCCGCAAAAGCTGCAGTTCAGGGAATAAAGGAAGTAAAGAAGGGCGGATGCGGAAATATTAAATCCCTTCAGGAATATCACGATGTGATAAGATAATAAGAAATAAATCACTATAATATGGCTCTTGGAACTGCGCTGCGGTTAAACCAAGGGCTATATTTTTGTCTATTTTCCACAAAAAACGTTTTCCAAATACTAAAACTTTGAATAATTGACAGTTTATGCTCCTCAAAACTATAATTTATATCACGTGAGTTAATCGATTAACAGTATTTGATTAATGAAAATGTGGAGGTAGTTATGAGAAGAGGTAAATATGTAGTAAAACGGTTAATGTCCGTTTTACTTGGGGCATCTCTTGCCATGGGAGCACCCGGATCTGCCCTTGTTTCTGTGGCAAGTGAGGCAGAAGGCATGGAGTCTGCAGAGCTTTTTGACGGGGAGACTGATCTCAACCGGGAAGAGAGTGAAAGTGACGAGACTGCGACAGGGGAAAATGAGTCACAGGCAGGGAAAAATGAGACACAGGCTGAATGCTTCGGGGAACAGACAGACAATTTCAAAGAGGAAGAAATACAAAAATTTGAAAATTTAGAAAACCCTGAAAGTGATGAAAAGACAGCAGATGAAGAGAATGCTGATAATACTGCAGAGACACCAGATCAAGGCATAGAAGAAAATGCTGAAACAACATCTGACGTAGACAATTCTGAAGTACCATCATCTGATGCATCTGCAGATAACATGGAAGATACTTCTGCTGTAAAGGAATCTGAGAACAAGGATGATCCGGAAACTGCGGATGCTACTGATGAAGATGCAGAGTCAAAGAAGCAGGCAGCTAAGGATAAGCAAAAGCACGAAAAGGAAAATATCAATAACAGTGCAAGTGTGAATCGTGAATCTATTCATGACGGAACAATTCTCCATGCTTTTTGTTGGAGCTTTAATACTATAAAGGAAAATATGCAGGCAATTGCAGATGCAGGTTTTACAGCAATTCAGACATCACCTGCAAACGCATGCCTTGATACACACCCTGCATTATCACTAAGAGGTGATCTTAACGGAACCGACGGAATGTGGTATTACCACTATCAGCCTACAGACTGGACTCTCGGTAACTATCAGCTCGGAACAAGGCAGGAGTTTATGGAAATGTGTAACGAGGCTGATAAGTACGGGATCGGTATCATTGTGGACATTCTTCCGAACCATACAACACCTACCGACGAAGCCATTTCACAGAATATGATCGATGCTGTCGGCGGATGGGATAATCTTTTTCACAAGGATTATAAAGCTGGAATGGATTACAACAACAGAGGCAGTGTTACCTACAATGCAATGGGCGGCCTATACGATGTTGATACCGAGAACACAGATTTTCAGGATTATTTCTATGCGTATCTTAACGATTGCATCAACTGCGGCGCAGACGGATTCAGAATTGATACGGCGAAGCATATAGCACTTCCTGATGATCCGGTTCCTTCAAACTACTCTGAGGATGCGGGCAGAAATAATTTCTATCCCAATATGGCAGCAGCAATTGATGCATATTCGGAGGAAACAGGAAACGGAAAAAATTATTCTAATCTTTTTGTATACGGAGAGGTCTTACAGGGAGATGGGGACAGACTTGCTGCATACCAGCAGTATATCGGCGGAACAACAGCCAGCAATTACGGAGGAACAATAAGATCTGCAATTGCCGGAAATAATGTTTCGGCAGGTAAGCTTTCCGGATACGGAATTTACGATGAGACCAATTACAAGGCTGACAGTAACAGGCTTGTGACCTGGGTTGAGTCACACGACAACTATATAAACGATGAGTCCTATAAGACACTTGACGATAAGGATACTATTGAAGCATGGGCTGTCATCGCAGCAAGAAAAGACGGAACACCGCTCTTTTTCTCAAGACCGAGAGGAAGCTCAGCTGAAAATCCTTTTGGCGATAATATTATCGGCATAACAGGAAACGATTTATTTAAATCACCTGAAGTTACAGCGGTAAACAAGTTCAGAACATCTATGAAGGGAAAGGGAGAAACTCTTTCAAATCCCGGTGGTGATGTTCATGTACTCATGATCGAAAGAGGAGATGAGAAGGCAGAAGGCGCAGTTCTTGTAAATACTGCATCATACCCTGTTGCAATTAGCGGAGAAACAACACTTGCAGACGGTAACTATGTAAATACCGTTGAAGGAAAAACCGATCTTTTCAGCGTAAAAGAGGGTAAAATCGATGGAATCATTCAGCAGGAATCTGTAGTTGTCCTCACTAAAGCAACTGATGAAGCTTATACGGCAGTTCATTTCAATAATTCAAATAATTGGAAAAACGTACTTGCATACATCGATGACAATGAGACTCCGGTTATAGCACTTAGTGAAAACGACGGATGGTTCAGAATAAACGTAGCTTCAGAAAACTTCAAAATTGCATTTACAGATGGAAATGAGAAGACAGCTTTCTATGATATAGAAGGCGGAAAAGAGTCCTTTGTAACACCTGAAAAGACAGATGTTTTTGAGTCCAAAAAAGATGCGGATACTGCACTCGGACTTGTTACGGATTCGGTATACTTTTTCAACACTGAGCTTTGGGGTGCAACAAATATCTACTCCTGGTTTGATGATCCGTTTGTGCCTGTAACGGGAGAGTGGCCAGGCAAGAATACTTATGATGATGGAGGCTACTGGATAAGAGCTGACTTAAAGCTACCCAAAGAAAGAGCTGATGATAAGTACAACGTAATTTTCAATACAGAAGGAACACAGACTGCAAATATTTCTGTAACAGGTGATAAGAAGTACATTGTTTTAAACGGTAAGAATGATCAGGGACAGTGGAATGTATTACAGTTTGCATCAAAGGCAGAAGCTGAAGATGCACTTGGAATCTCAGCAAACAGTACAACAGTTTATTTCTATAATAAGAATGAATGGGACGAGGTTTACGCGTATACCTGGGAAGCATACTCTTTTGGAGAATGGCCCGGAACTGCCTGTGAAAACGAAGGTGAGGGATGGTGGAAGGTAACTGTTCCTGCCGCTGCAGGTGCAAACTTTAAGATTATTTTCAACAATAACAATAATGGTAAGCAGACAGGTGATCTTGTAATAAGAGACATTAAGAACAGATTTGTTGTGGGTAACAGAATTTACGGTTCGAAGGAAGAAGCACTGAATCCTCCGGATGAAGAAGATTTTGTTGTAACACCTGCATATCCTGAAGGAACACCTGTTACAAGAATCTACTATTATGATGATAATGACTGGGGAAGAGTTGACGCTTATATCTGGGGCGGTGTAGAGAACAAGTATAACGATGCCCTTGGAAAATGGCCCGGAACACGTATGTACAGTGAAAAGAACGGATGGTATTACACCGACGTTCCAACTGAAGCTATGGAGGGCGGAAGCCTTCACTTAATTCTCAACAATATGGGATCTGGTCAGCTTGAAGATAAGATTATCGACGATACAACAAATGTATTTTTCAATACAACAAAAACAATAGGCTATGGGTCCAAAGAACTTGCCATTGAAGGAAAAGATAAGACAGAAGAACCCGGTAAAGAGGATCCTGAGGAGCCCGGTAAAGAGGATCCCGAGGAGCCCGGCACAGAGGAGCCCGGTAAAGAGAATCCTGAGCAGCCCGGCACAGAGGAGCCCGGAAAGGAAGAACCTGAGCAGCCCGGCACAGAGGAACCCGGAAAAGAAGAACCTGAGCAGCCCGGCACAGAGGAGCCTGCAAAAGAAAATCCCGGAACACCGGTAAAAGAGGAAACAAAGGAAACTGTAAACACAAAGCCTGAAGGAACCGCAACTACTCCTGATACACCTTCAAAGGAGGAAAAAGAGAAGCCTTCTGTAACAGTGCCTGAGACTACTCCGGCTAAAGTCGAAACAGAAAAGGCTGTTTCTGTTACAGGAGTTAAACTCGACAAGCACAAGGTAAAGATCGGTAAGACAGGAACATATAAGCTTACCGCTGATATTTTGCCTGCCGATGCTACAGACAAGGAAGTTACCTGGTCTTCAAGCGACAATAGTATTGCCGAGGTTTCTGCAGAAGGACTTATAAAAGCTAAGAAAAAGGGCAGCTGCATAATAACTGTTACAACCAAAGATGGTGGCTTTAAGGATGATTGTAAAGTTACAGTTACCAAAAAGGTAAAGGTAGAAGGAGTAAAACTTAACAAGTCAAAGAAGACTCTGACTGAAGGAAAAACCTTTGCTCTTAAGGCAACGCTTAAACCTAAAAAAGCTACTATAAGTGATGTAAAATGGAGCAGTAGTGACAAAAATGTTGCCACAGTTGATGAGAACGGTGTGGTCACAGCAGTTTCTAAGGGTACTGCAACAATTACCGTAACAACAGTGGAAGGCAATTACAAAGCAACCTGTAAAATTTCTGTAAAAAAGCCTAAGACCAAAAAGATAAAAAAGACTAATACCCAAAAGGTAAAAAAGGCTAAGAAAAAATAAATAAAACAATGTCTGTACGTGTTGGACATTTGTTGGACACGTACGGATATACTAATTTGTGTAAAGCAAAGCGGCCTTGGCAAAACAAGGATTGACGCTGGGAGGAGCTGTTTGAAAATAGTTTGTTTCAGATGAATCTTTGGAATAGCCAAGGACCCGTATGTTGCAATACCATACAAACTCCTATAATTTTTTCCATATCTTCTTAAATCCAAATTTCTAAAAGGTGGTAAAAGACCGCTTCGATTGACATGTCTCTCTCATTCCGGAAACATGTCATTCGTAAGCGGCCTTTTATTCGTGTAGAGAAATAACCGTGTTTGCTGCTTTGATGAAGCTTTAAACGTGGTAGAGAAGTCTTTTTGAATAGGTATTACGGTAGGCAGTCGGAGAAAGACCCGTCACTTTTTTAAAGCTCCGCGAAAAGTTGTGCATATCTGAGAAACCTAGTGAAGCGGCAATCTCAGAAATGGTTTTATCGGTATCAGTGAGTAAATAGCTGGCTGTTTCTATTTTCTGAGACATAATGAACTGCTTTAGGGAACTTCCGCTTACAACGCTGAAAAGATGCGAGAGATATTTGGGGCTGTAACCGAAAGCATCCGCAATATCCCTGATCTTGATGTTCTCTGAGATATTCCGCCTTATATAATCAGCGATATCGGAATAGATCTGATTATTGCCTATGGGGTCAAGATTTCTTGGTATTTCTGAAATCAGCTGCCCGAAAAGCTCAGCTACAATTGAAGTTATCGCAGCGTTTAAAGTTATGTCCGGGTAGTTGTTCCTTTCAAGATCCTGAAGCTGCTTCATTTGTACTACCATCTTCTCAAGTCTGGGGACGGGCGCAGTTTGAGGTATAAGAAAACAGCCTGCCCTCTCATAAACATAAGCTTCATCCTGAGTAATTCTTGCAGGCAAGGTTTTCATATCAACCGTGAAATGTGACCAATAGAAGGAGCAATACGCTTTTTTGAAGCCGCTTCTTTTACTTTTACTTGGAGGAAGAATGAGATATTCTCCTGCGGATACCGTAAAATCTTCATCCATATATCGAAGAAACAATGTGCCCTCTGTTACAACTATCAGCTCATAGTCAATAAGCAGAGGCAGATTTTCATGCTTCCAATCAGAGGAAAGAGCGACAAACTTTCCTGATCTTAAATAACGAAAAAGCTGTTCTCTTGGAAATACAATTAGTTTATTCTGAACTTTTTTTGGTTTTGCTTTAGTCATTGCTCGATAATCTCCACATATGTAAATGCCTGTTTTCCGGCTCATTATACTATATAAAAGTGAAAAATGACACATAAGATGGAATAATGACACATAAAACAGAAAAATATTACACCTATTACGAAAATCGCCGATAATATCGGGATGTAATGAATGGAAAAATGACACTTATTCTATCTATATACTATTTTTATGTCTTTGGCAAAATGCTAATCTTTTTGCAGAAAACAAAACTAATGAAAGGCAAAAATATCATGAATAATTATTATATGACAGTACCTCTTTCATCTGTGGAGCTGACAGACAGATATTGTGATGAGGCATTTAATATTGAAGTTAACAACATGCTGCTTCTTAATCCGGACAGATTACTCGCAGGCTTTTGGGAAGTGGCAGGCCGTATAGCCGGTTTGGATGAAGCATCCATAAACACCCTTATGAAGGGAGAAAAACGATATGGCGGAAACTGGGAGGATGGTCTTATAGGAGGACATACCCTTGGACACTACATTACCGCATTGGCTCAGGCTTTTGCTAGTCCCGCCCTTGATGATGAAAAAAGGAAAAAGGTATCAGAGAGACTCGACTATATTCTTGATGCATTGAAGGAATGTCAGAAGCTTGTTAAAGGAACCGGAGAGGAAGGCTTTATTTTCGGAGCGGCACTTCCGACAAAGGAATTTCGTGATAACCCGGTTCTTCAGTTTGATAACGTGGAGCAGGGCTTTGATCATCCTTTTGAAAAGGCATGGGTTCCGTGGTATACAACCCATAAAATATTAAGCGGTTTAAATGCTTCTTTTAAAATTGCAGGTAAAAATATCGGACTGGAAGTCGCAAATGACTTTGGAATGTGGATTGCAAGAAGAGCTCTGTCATGGTCAGAAGAAATAAACAGGACTGTTCTCGGAATAGAATACGGCGGAATGAATGACTGTCTCTACGAGCTTTATCAGATAAATGAAGATTTAAAGAAAAAGGGCAGCAGTTTGTATCATTGTGATTTTGAAATGTTTAAGGCTGCAGCTCATCGCTTTGATGAGATTCCCCTCTTTGAGAAGGTGCTTTTGTCCGGTAAAAATACTCTTAACAATTTTCATGCAAATACAACAATTCCCAAGTTTGTGGGAGCTCTTGCAAGATATGAGACGGATGCCGGGGAAACGAAGTATTTGGAATATGCTGAGAGCTTCTTCGACATGGTTGTTTCAAAACATACATATGTTACAGGAGGAAACAGTGAGGATGAGCACTTCGGTGAGGATGATATTCTTGACGGTGAACGGACAAACGTTAATAACGAAACCTGTAATACCTACAATATGCTGAAATTTTCAAGAAGACTTTTTGCCGAGACGGGAAAAAAGAAATACCTTGATTACGCTGAGAGAACTTTTATAAACGCAATTCTTGCTTCACAAAACCATGAAACAGGTTTTACCACATATTTTCAGCCTATGGCTACAGGTTATCAGAAGGTGTTCAATACTCTGGACGGTAATTTCTGGTGTTGTACAGGAACAGGTTATGAGAACTTTACCAAGCTGCAGGACGGCATCTATTTTGAAAATGAAAAAGAGCTGATCATTGCTTTATACATTTCTTCTGAATATAAAACGGAAGACTATGATATAGCTGTAAGTTGTGACTTTTCATCTTCTCCCGATGTCAGAATTAATGTAGCTCCTCGTGAAGGTAAAAAAATTACAAAGGATCTGTGCCTGAGTATTCCTACATGGGTAAAAGACGCACCTGAAGTAAAGAAGCAGGGTGAAATTCTGAAGATAGAAGAAAGAGGAGGATTTTTGATTATTCCGGCGAATATGTTAGAGGATGGATGCGAACTCTCAGTAAGCTTACCTATGGGGATCACCTGTCATAATCTACAGGACGGAAAGGATACCTATGCATTTATGTACGGACCATATGTGCTTTCTGCAAGGCTTGGAGTAGCAAAAATGAAGACCAGAGGACATGGAATTTCTGTTGTTGTAGCTGATAGGAAGGCTGTGGATACAGATGAAGTGGTTATTACTTCCGAAAAGAGTGTAGATGATTTTATCATGAATATAGAGTCTTATCTTGTAAAGAGAGATGGCGAGATGGAATTTGATCTTAAAGGAACCGACAGAGAGCTTGTGTTCACAACCCATTATAATCAGTACAGAGAAAGCTACGGCATTTATTGGAAATTTAAAACAGTGTAGAAGGATGCATTCTTAGGAAATCTTAACATTTAATAACTTAAACTTCGCACAGTGGAAACCAGGCTGAGCTTGCAGCCATCTGCCACTCACACCCTCAGACCATATACTCATTTTCACCGTCAATTGGCGAAAAGCATTCATCAGGCTCTTTGTTTTTTCTTTATTTCATGCGTGGTGCAAAACTCAAGGCTGTTTGCAAAAGCCACTAACGTTCTTTAGACTTTTTGGCAAGTGATCCTGAGCTTTGAATTTTCTTATGCTCGCATAACAGATTTCAAGTGCATGCGTGATAATTAGCGAAGAATGAGCGATTTTTTATCACGCATGCACAATCAAAGAAATCTGTGTGAGCATTAGAAAATTCAAGCGAGAGAATATCGCAGCGAAAAGTCTAAAGAATGTAAGTGGCTTTAAGCAAACATCTTTCAAACATGTTGCCCACGCATGATAAAAAACAAAGAGCCTTATGAATTTCGCCAGATGACGGTTCATCTGAGTATATGGTCTGAGGGTGATGGTGGCAGATGGCTGCAAGCTCAGCCCTTCTTTTCGTGCGAAGTTTAAGTTAATAAAAAATTGCAAAATACAGACAAGAGGATGGTAAATTTTTGACTTAAAAAGTTAAAAATTTACCATCCTCTTTTGTTATAATTAAGTGAACAGGGATTATGTTGTTATTGCAAAATGGTGAAAAAAGCCTGGGGGGTCTTATGGAGCTATACTATAGCATGGTTGCTAATATTGGATTTCTTGTTCTTATAGCCAATGTTTTAGTCAGAATTCCCGTAATCACACAGATGATCTGTGAAGACAAAGACGATACCTTTATTTCGAAGATTGTGCTTGGTACAATCTTTGGCGGCTTTTGCATTTTTTCAACATGTACCGGTGCCCAGGTTCAGGGTGCCATACCTAACACCAGAGTTCTGGGTGCCCTTGCGGGAGGTATGCTTTTTGGACCGACTGTAGGAATTCTTGCCGGTTTTATCGGGGCGGTTCAACGCTATCTGTTTGACATAAATGGTGTTACATCCTTCGCATGCGCACTTTCGACTTTTATGGAAGGCGTTCTCGGTGCTGTGATATACAGCTTTTTCCGTAAAAAGAACATAGACTTTGAATGGTATTTTCTTGTGGTGATCACAGCTGCCTGCGAGTGCCTTCACATGGTAAACCTTTTGATTTTTGTGCATCCCTTTGACCTTTCACTTTCCATAGTAAAGATTATTGCTCTCCCCATGGTGGTATTTAACGCTATAGGGATGGTACTGTTTTTCTCTGTTTTTGAGGATATTTATACGAGGCAGAATTTGATTGCAGCTGACAAGATGAGGCTTGCGCTCAGCATTGCCGATGCCTGTATCCTGAATATAAGAAAAAGCAGCGTAACAGATGAAGATTTTATGGAAATGGAAAAAACAATCGGAGGCTTTTCAAGATGCAGGGATGTTTTCTTTTTGCCCTACAATAGGAAAAACAGACTCCTTGAAAGTGAGTACGAATTTTCGGATTCCTTTATTGATAATATGGAAGAACGTTGCTCAACGGAGATAACTTATAGAAAGGGTAAAGGTCTTTTGGGGATCAGACAGTCCCTTGTGGCATCGGGGGCGAAGGTTACCATGGGAAGCGAGACCTGGGGATATCTGGTGCTTGTATTTGAAAGAAGATACTCCTCACCTGAAGCAGCTGAATGTCTTGTCTCTGCACTTGCTAAATTTTTCACCACAAACTATGAAGCCTATCAGGTAGAATATCAGAAGAAGATGAGAGAGCGTGCGGAATTCAGAGTTTTGCAGTCTCAGATAAATCCTCATTTTCTGTTTAACAGTTTAAATACCATATCCTGTTTTTGCAGGGAAAAGCCTGATTATGCAAGGGAACTGCTGCTCGCACTTAGTGTCTATTTCAGACATAATCTTAATTCCAGTAATGATTACATGATTGACATAGCTGCCGAATTTGAGCAGGTCGATGCTTATCTTATGCTTGAAAAGGCACGCTTTGAGGAACGGCTCCGGATTGAAAAGCATATTGAGGATGACATTCATGTGCAGGTTCCCACACTTATTCTTCAGCCCATAGTGGAGAATGCAATAAAGCATGGCGCAATGAAACGTGAGGTTGGAAAAGTCAAGATAGAAGCAGGCATGGAGGGTGAGGAGCTTGTAATAAAAATATCCGATAACGGGCATGGAATACCGGAGCAGGTACTCCGCGCTTTCAATGATAAATCGACAAAAGGTAAATACGGCCTTTTGAATGTTGACGGAAGGCTTCGAAGCATTTACGGAGAAAAATACGGGCTGGTAATTGATTCATCTACAGAGGGAACAACGGTAACTATACGGATTCCACCCAAAACATTACTGTAAATTAAGGCTGAAAAACAGACGAATGAGGATTCTTTAATATGACACGAATTTTAATTGCCGATGATGAAAGACCTGCAAGAAGTGAGCTCAGGTTTTTACTCGAAAAAATAATTAAGGAACTTAACAGACCGGATGCGGAGATCATGGAAGCCGGAAGCGGAGCTGCTGCTATGGAACTGGCAAATAAGTATACCTTCGATATCTGTTTTCTGGACATAGAGCTTGGAGATATGAAGGGAACAAAGCTTGCGGAGCTGGTAAAACAGAAGGAAGCTGAAACGGCTATTGTTTTTGTGACTGCTTATGAAAGCTATGCCTTAAGTGCTTTTGAGCTTGATGCCGTAGACTATGTAATGAAGCCCTTTGATGAAGAGCGCATTAAAAAAACTACATCTAAGCTCATGAAGAGAAATATAGGTGCAAAAAAGATGCCGGGACCTTTTGCTCTTCCCGCAGGTGATCATATGGAAGTTGTGATCGCAGACAGTATAAGTTATATAGAAGCGGTACATAAAGGTGCAAAGGTTCACTGTCATAAGGAGGTATATTTTTCAGGAGATCCTCTTATAGATTGGGAGAAAAAGCTTGTGAGTGCCGGTGATCAGTTTGTGAGAGTGCATAAAAGTTTTATCGTGAACCTTAACGCCTGCGAAGCGCTTGTTCCCGATTATAATAATGGCTACGCCTGTAAGTTGAAGGAATGTGATGTGACGATTCCTATAAGCAGAAACATGATTCACGAAATAAGGGAGCATTTTTGCATGTAATTCAGTACCATTTTTTTGCATTTGAATACCGGATCATTGTCACCAAAATTCATTGGTTTATACTTGAAAGTAGGGAAGGAAGAACTTCCTAAAAGGGTTATGGAACTGTGGGCTGACCTTGGGAATCCAATTCAAATGGAATTCTCTTTGGTCTAAGTAAGTAGGAGGGGATTAATATGATAAGCTTTTTTGTATGTCTAATCGTGTTAGTTGCAGGTTATTTTATTTACGGAGGAATTGTAGATAAAATTTATGGGCCTGATGACCGGCAGACTCCGGCTGTAAGAATCAATGATGGTGTTGATTTTGTAGTAATGCCCAGATGGAAACTGTTCCTTATTCAGCTTCTTAATATAGCAGGTCTTGGCCCCATCTATGGTGCTCTTGCCGGAGCTCAGTGGGGAACATCGGTATTTCTTTGGATTACTCTCGGTACTATCCTTGCAGGTGGGGTACATGATTTTTCGGTAGGTTTTATGAGTATGCGTCATGACGGTGCCAGTGTATCAGAGCTGACCGGTATGTATCTCGGAAATATCATGAAGACCATAATGCGTATTTTCAGCGTAGTTCTCCTTGTTATGGTCGGTACTGTCTTTGCGGTAGGCCCCGCAGGTCTTATTGCACTTCTTATCGGTAATCAGGGCGGAAGCGGACTTTTGACAAACACCACATTCTGGCTTGCTCTTATTCTTGTTTACTATTTTATTGCAACCTTTGTTCCGATAGATAAGATCATCGGAAAACTTTATCCGGTATTCGGAATTTGCCTTATTGTTATGGCGGTTGGCGTTGCAATCGGAATTTTTACACATGGATATTCAATTCCGGAAATTGAACTATCAAACCTTCATCCCAGTAGCACACCTATATGGCCTATGATGTTCGTATCGGTTGCCTGCGGTGCTATTTCAGGATTCCATGCAACACAGTCACCTCTTATGGCTCGTTGCTGCAAGACTGAAAAAGAAAGTCACATGGTATTCTACGGTGCAATGGTTTGTGAAGGAATAATCGCTCTTGTATGGGCTGCAGCAGGTAGCGCAGTTTATGCAAGAACCGGTGGACTTACAGCAGGGCTTACGGATATGCTTGCAAACGGTCAGGCAGCATGCGTATATGATATCTGCACAAAGACAATGGGCGGCTTTGGTATTGTTCTTGCTATGCTCGGCGTTATCGCTTGCCCTATAACATCAGGTGATACAGCATTCCGTTCAGCAAGACTGGTTATCGCAGACTGGTTTAAGGTTGATCAGAAGCCTTACCTTAAGAGACTTTACCTTTGCATACCGCTTCTTCTTGCAGGTGCATTCATCAGTCAGTTAAATTACAGCGTTGTTTGGAGATACTTTAGCTGGTCCAACCAGACACTTGCTATGATAGCTCTTTGGACAGCATCAATGTATCTTTATAAAAATGCAAGCAACTATTGGATTACAGCTGCTCCCGCAACCTTTATGTCAGCAGTTTCGGTCACATATTTCTTCTGTGCACCCGAGTGCCTGCATCTTCCTGTAACTATTGCTTACCCTGTGGGAATTATTGCTGCTATTGCATTCCTTGGAATATTTTTATTCAGTACAAGAAAGACGGAGATAACAGACAAAAAAAAAGATAACAGACACGGACATTTACATACAGCATAAAGAAAAGTTTTAGATTTTTCACAATAATGTTTTAGCCCCAAGATATCCATTTGGGAATGCTTGTTTTCGTCTACGGTGTGATTTCCATAAATTCAAAAACAGATAAATGCCTCATTTCATGTTGTTCAGAGCAATCGGCATTTATCTGTTTTTTTCATTTTGAAAATCATCGTCTCGTCCGAGAGCTGCGCATCCCCCAATGGACACCTTTGTGGCTGGACTGTCTTTGAAAAGCCTGTATAACACAGAAACCAGGCTTCGAAAAGTCCTTTTTTACAGACGAGTAATACAAAACTTCAAAAAATAGTATAATTATTATAATAGTAGGATACTTTATCAAAAATGTAATTGCTTTTTTCATAAGGGTGGTTTGAAAGAATGATACAGAAAATAAGAGAAGAGCTTTTTGCTTTAGAGGACATAAAATACAGGGATTTTCAGGTGGGACTTATACCAGGTAAAACCATTGAAACTATGATAGGAGTGAGGACACCTGCTCTTAGGAAGCTTGCAAAGGACCTTGCAAAAAAGGAAGATGTAACAGTATTTCTACGCAATCTCCCGCATAAGTATTTTGATGAGGACCAGCTGCATGCATTTATCATTTCTGAAATTAAGGACTATGATACCTGCATAAATGAAGTGGAGCTTTTTTTACCATATGTAGATAATTGGGCTACCTGCGATCAGATGTCACCAAAGATATTTAAAAAGCATAAAACCGAGCTTCTTGATAATATCAAAGCCTGGATAAGATCTGATAAAACCTACACCGTCAGATTCGCTATCGGTATGCTGATGCAGCATTATCTTGATGAAGACTTTTCGCCGCAATATCCGGAAATGGTTGCAGCGGTAAAGTCCGATGAATATTACATAAACATGATGATAGCCTGGTACTTTGCAACAGCGCTTGCTAAGCAGTACGACGAAATTCTTCCTTTCATCACGGAAAAACGCCTTGGTACCTGGACTCACAACAAGACAATTCAAAAGGCTGTGGAGAGCTATCGCATAACTCCGGAACAGAAGGAATACCTTAGGACGCTCAAAATAAAGGGGGAATCTCACTGAAGAAGTTGAAGAACATAGTAAAATATTCTTAATATGGTTTTGGGAAGAGGGGATGATTAGAATGATTGAGACAGGATGGATATCTATATTACCGTCAATTATAGCAATTGCCTTAGCGCTTATCACAAAAGAGGTTTACTCTTCACTCCTTGCAGGGATTATTACAGCACTTGTTTTATATATTCCAAGAAAGATATTGAAGCCCAAAGAATTTGTTGAGACTATAGTAACCGGCATTGAAAGTATCATACCGCCGATGCTTATACTCATTCTGTCCTGGAGTCTTGGCGGAGTATGCCGTCAGATGATAGGAACCGGAGAGTTTATATCGGGATTTGTATCAGGAGCAAATATTTCCTTGAACCAGTTGCCACTATTTGTTTTTGTGATTGCTGCACTCATGTCATTTTCAATGGGTACGTCATGGGGAACCTTTGGTATACTTATTCCTATTGTGTCAATGATTTGCCAGACTTCAAACGGAAATGCGATGCTAATTCCAACTCTTGGAGCAACGCTGGCAGGATCTGTGTATGGAGACCACTGCTCACCTATATCTGATACTACTATTCTTTCCTCAACAGGAGCTATGTGCAATCATATAAGGCACGTGGAAACCCAGCTACCATATGCAACGTTGGTTGCTGCTTCATGTGCGGTAGGATATTTTGTTAACGGATTTTTTAATCAGCCATGGGTCGGACTACTATCCGGTGCCGCAGTGCTGCTTTTAGCATTAATAATATTTATCCGGACATCATCACGCAGAATATTTGAATATTGATTTACATAAAGGGCAGTTGTTCTTGAAACAGAACAATTGCTCTTTTTCTATGCCCAAAAACGGGTGCAACTATATTCAATTCACAGGAGGACACAGAATGAACTACGAAGAGTTCAAGGAAAATCTTGCAAATGATGTTAAGGAGCAGATGGAGGCTAGATCAGGCTCCGAGGTTACAGTTGAAACAAGAACAGTAGAGAAGATGAATGAGACTTATGATGCGCTCACAGTTAAACCCGAGGATAGCATCATCGGTGTACACCTAAATATCACAAAACTTTATGAGGAATATGAGAATGGAAAAGGAAGAAATATATAAAGGTGGGAATTGAAGAGCTCGTAATTCCAAAATGCAGACCATGCTGCGAATAGTAGGATTTGGTGATAATGAAGGCTCTGGCTTTCCTGCAGTTTTCTTTACGACTCAGTTAAAAAAAGTGGCGATAAAAAAGTAACGATAAAATCTATTTAGAATAAAGAGAGAATACTAGAATTTTAAAGGAGCACGGAGAAAGCAAAACAGTTGATATAGCTAATGAATTAGGGCTAGGTATATTGCGTACAAGAAAGCTACTGTCAGAGATGGACCATGTATTATAAAGACAGTTCAGATATGAAAAAGGTCGTTTCGTGATGAGATCATAGTTTTTCTTATGTATTTATGATACGAATAACTTGGAGGTTTATTGCCTTATGAAGATAGCAGTATGTGATGATGAAGAAAAAATAAGAAACATTATAATGTCGGATTTGAAATTATCATTCCCGGATGATGAGATTATAAGCTTTGGTAATGGAGAAGATGTACTGAGAGCTGTAGAACAAGATGGTTATATGCCTAATATTATTCTCCCGGATATTATGATGCCCGGGGTGTCCGGAATGGATGTCGCCAGGAAACTTCGTGATATTAGTGATGATGTTGTTATCATTTTTATAACAGGGGAAAAGCAATATGTATTTGATGCTTTTGATGTGAGAGCTTTCCATTTTCTTGTAAAGCCATTCTCAAATGAGAAGTTGGTAAGCGTGATAAAGGCTGCAAAAGAGGAAATAGCCAAAGCCACACTAAAACCTCAAAAGAAGTATGTGATGCTAAATTCACGAGGCAGTCATATAAGACTATGCGTTTCTGACATTATCTTTGCAGAAGTGTATGGTGCCAGGATAATCGTACACACAAGAACCGATGAAATTGAGTATTATGGACATCTTTCAGAACTGGAAAAGCTTGTAGGTGATGGCTTTTTCAGGACCCATAGAGGGTATCTTGTAAATTTGCGATTCGTAAAGAAGTACGATGCAGGAAAGTGCTATATGGCTAAGGGTGAAGCACTTATTTCAAAACAAAACTATAAGGTTTTTGTAAAAGCTTTGATAGATTACAACAAAAAGAGAGCGGAGTAAGCAGCTTTTCCATAATTTATAGAGGTTAAGAGAATAAATGATTACAGAAGCTATGTGGGATCAGAACTTCCATTATTTAATACAAGGAGGTGTGTGTAATGGCTTTAACAAATGTTATGACTCAGTCTCTTATATCTGCCAGTACATCCATGAAACAGATACAGCTTCAGCAGGGAGTGAAAAAGCAGATGGATGGTAAAGCCGGTGTTTTGGATGCTGAGATCAAGAGAGATGAGGCATCCGGCGCGGATACCACAAAAAAGAAAGAAGTCACAGCTAAAGGCTTTGTACAAAGACAACTGCGATACCATCATAGGGAACATGGATTCACAGCTCTTTCTCGGTGGTACCGAGCAGACTACTCTTAAGGACCTCAGCCAGATGCTGGGAAAAGAAACTATCGACATGTACAACACCGGTGAGAGCCGCGGCAATAATCCATCCTATTCCATGAACTACCAGAAGACCGGAAAAGAGCTTATGACCATGGATGAGCTTGCTGTTATGGATGGCGGCAAATGCATCCTGCAGCTTCGCGGAGTAAGGCCATTTCTTTCTGATAAATATGATGTTACTCAGCATCCTCATTATAAGCTGACTTATGTAAATGAGTTTTTGAAGAAGTCCGTAAAGATCTTCTAAATACCATTAAAATTTAAAAATCCCACACCCTTAAAAGTATATAAGAGTGTGGGATGTTTTTTCATAAAAGCAGGCAGATTATGCCGATATCAGCATATGGCGTATAGAGACCGCTTGGCACGAAGTCATTTTTCATTATTTTTGAACATGCTGCAGTGATGTGGCGAGGTCTTTTTGCATAAAAATGTGTATAGAAACAAAAAGTCACTCATAAAAGCGCGAAGAGTACATAGTGTTTCTAAGATTTTACCAACAGTGTCGGAAAATTTGATCTGTATCGAACAAAAATGCGGAATCCGCAAAAATGTCGATTAGAGTGTTGAATAAGCTATTCCTATGATGTAAAATTCTATTGAACAAAAATGCGGATTCCGCATTTTTGTTCAATAAGTAATGGGTGGAACAATATGGAAATACGTAGAGATATATATTTGAATAAGCTTATTTCAAAAAAACATAACGGACTAATTAAGGTTGTAACAGGTATGCGAAGATGTGGGAAATCGTACCTTTTATTTAATATTTTTAAAGAGTATCTGGTAAATGAAGGAGTTAATGAAAACCATATTATTGAGATTGCATTTGACTCTTTTGAGAATAGAAAGTATCGAGATCCTGAAGTTTTATTTCCATATCTGATGGAAAAAATCGCTGATAATGAAATGTATTACGTTTTATTAGATGAAGTTCAGATGCTCGATGATTTTGAATCAGTTCTTAATAGCCTCGGAAGAAAGAAAAATGTGGATGTATATGTAACGGGAAGTAATGCCAAGTTTCTGTCAAAAGATATTATTACTGAATTTCGTGGACGTGGGGATGAAGTTCATATGTATCCGTTAACATATAGTGAATTTATGAGTGTATATGACGGTGACAAACAGGAAGGCTGGAGGGATTATGTGCTGTTCGGTGGGATACCGCTTGTGCTAGGCTTTGAAACGGCTGATCAAAAATCTGATTTTTTAAAATCTCTATTTGAGGAAACCTATATTTCTGATATTACTGGAAGAAATAATATACGAAATAAGGCAGAGTTAGAAGAACTTCTGAACATTTTATCCTCAGCAATTGGATCGCTTACGAATCCAAGCAAGTTATCTGCGACTTTTAAAAGTGTTAAAAACAAGACTATAAGCAAAGAAACCATAATCAAATATATAGATTACCTTAAAGATTCATTTCTTATTGATAGTGCAATTCGATATGACATCAAGGGTAAAAAATACATTAGTACTCCATCGAAGTATTATTTTACCGATATGGGACTTAGAAATGCGAGACTTAATTTTAGACAGGTGGAGGAGACTCATGCAATGGAAAACATTATATTTAATGAATTAAAAGTTCGTGGATATAATGTGGACGTTGGTGTTGTCGTGATGAATGAAGTTGACAAAAATGGTAAGAAGATCCGAAAACAGTTGGAAGTGGATTTTGTCTGCAACAAAGGTTCAAAGAGATTTTATATTCAATCAGCCTATGCGTTGCCTGATAAAGAAAAGATGGAACAGGAACAACGCTCATTAGTGAATACAGGCGATGGATTTAAAAAAATTATAATTACAAAGGATGCTGTGGCACCGCTTTATAATGATGAAGGCATATTGGTAATGAGTGTTTATGATTTTCTTCTAAATCCAGATAGCATGGAAATCTAAATGAATGTATCTGAATAAAAAAATAGCATCCATAGGCGTAGTTTCATATAAACAAGATTAAAACACCAGAACTTTGAGCCATATAATGGACCACAAACCGTCCCCTAGGTCCATTTGTGTGTGATTCGTTGACGGGAATAATGAATAGCATTATAATATATGAACAGAAAAGTTATGTCGGGCGCAGCTCCTGGCTTCTCCGCTGCGGAGACGTTAAATATGAGCAGAATAAATATAGCTGCATAATTAAAGGGTTCTGGCGACAGAACCCTTTAATTATGCAAAAAGGTGGAAAATGTTTAGTTGGGATGAATTAAAAGAATTAACTATCAAGTAAGTAGAGGAGATATATACTTAGCAGATCTTGGTGAAAATATCGGATCTGTGCAGAGAGGTGAACGTCCTGTTGTAATAGTACAAAATAATAAAGGAAATAAGTATTCACCTAAGATAGGCGTTTTTGGGGCGTAGAAACTAAAAATTCGGCATTATCACGCGGGTAGTCCTAGGGCTACTAATTTCACCAACTTTTTACATAAAGAGCAGTTGTTCTTAAACAAGAATGACAGCTCTTTATCTTTTATGAGAAACATGAACTCCATAATAGAGAGATGCATATCAGTGGCAAGTTTTTACAGGGTCACGATAACCAGGTAAATGACCCGATAAATGACCCGATAAAATTGGAAAAAAGGGGGCAGCAAATTATAGATTTGCTTCGTCAGAGATCTGATATGACAAGAAAAGAGATGGGAGACAAACTTGGCTGCTCTGAAGCTACTGTTAAAAGAGAACTACAAAAGCTGATTGAAAAGGGCGTAGTCAAGAGAGTGGGCTCAAATAAAAAAGGTGAATGGATTTTAGTAAATTTTAAATAACGAATGCAATTAAATGCTGGAAAGACAGGTAATACAAGGTGAAATAAATAATTTATTTAAACGCAGAGTTTTTTAATAATAATTTCAGAGATATTTACTTATGAGAATTTTCGGAATTTAGTAAAA
The DNA here is from genome assembly GCF_000703165.1 of Butyrivibrio sp. AE3004. Taxonomy (NCBI): domain Bacteria; kingdom Bacillati; phylum Bacillota; class Clostridia; order Lachnospirales; family Lachnospiraceae; genus Butyrivibrio; species Butyrivibrio sp. AE3004. Next base: position 2,209,978 of record NZ_JNLQ01000002.1, on the reverse strand, counting down.
TAGTTGTGACAATCTAGTTAACATAAACCATTTATCTCAGGAGGTAATTATCAATGAATAAAAAATCTGCTTTTGAAGTATACCTGTCTGCGGTTTTTAAATGGGGTATTACTGCACTGGTATCGGCCTGTATGTTTGCTACAGCAATGTTCATAGTAGAAAAGACAATTGGCTTTTATCAGGTTATCCCTTGGATCGCAGTAATAATTTTCGGTATCATGGATGTGTGTTTCTTTATTACAGGAATGCTGATTCTTAAGTCTTCATTTGATGAAGATGGATATTTAAAAGATGGAAAACTTCAAATAGGAAAGATTTTCTGCTCAGTTGTTCTTATCCTTCAGTGGAACTACATTATTTACATGGTTCCGACCAGAACATTCTGGGGATTTTTATGTTTCTTCCTGATACTTATCGGATTCTTTATGGATATTAAGCTACTGTCCGTTACCGGCAGTATTTGTATTGTTTCTATGTTTGTTGCATGGTTTGTCAGAGGCACAGCTCTTTTGCCAGTAAAAGACGAACTCTTTATTACAGATGTAATCATGTGTGTTGTAGGCCTTGTGCTTTCGTTAGCCGGCCTTGTAATGTTCTTATTCTTTGTTTCACACTTTTTGATTACTGCCAAAAAGGATGAGCTTGAAGAGAACAACAGGCGTGTTACAGGTGTTATGGATGCTGTTCGTTCAATATCTTCCAAGATGGTAACTGCAGGAGCAACTCTTTTGGATATCTCATCAAGTGAGAGCGCTTCAGCAGAAGAGCTATCAGCAACAAGTGATGAGCTTGTTAAAAACAGTAATATTCTTGGTAATAAAGCAGATGAGAGTATGGCAAACTTGTCAGAGCTTAATGATTGCGCAAGCATTGTAGAAGAAAATGTTGAGACTGTTGAGAAGACATCTGACAACCTTCTTAAGAAGTCAAAAGAAAATGAGAAATCATTAAATGATCTTCAGGGAATAAATTCTGAAGTTTCTGATTCTATGGCAGTTACAACAGATATTGCAGACAGACTTCTAAAGGCAGTAGAAGAAATTGGAACAACGCTTGAACTTATTCAGGGAATTTCGTCATCAACAAGCCTTCTTGCTCTTAATGCTTCAATTGAGGCCGCAAGAGCGGGTGATGCTGGAAAGGGATTTGCTGTTGTAGCAACTGAAGTTGGTAAGCTTGCAGAAGACACGCAGAGCTCACTTAAGGACGTTGGTGCAATAATTGAAAGAGTTCAGAAGAACGTAGAAGAGATTACAGGACAGGTTGAGATAAATGCCAATAAGCTTGCTGAACAGAATGAACAGTTTAAGACAGTATTTGGCGACATAAGTGAAATGACTACAATGTTGAATGATTCGGTTAATGCAATTGAAGAGATGAATGAGGCACATAAACGCCAGTCAGAAATCATCAAAAAAACTGTTGAGATTAACCGGAATATCGCAGAGAGTATCAGAAGTGAGAACGAGCAGTTTGTGGCTATCAGTACCATGGCTGGAAATAATGCTACAAATACTGAGCATGTTGCACAGCAGGCTAGTGCAATCAATGACATGGTTGATGAGATTAATCGTCTTCTAAATAATTAAAAAGATGTGAGTGTCAAAAGACTGTGCCTTCTAAAAAAGAGGGCACAGTCTTTTTTTATTTAATAGGAAATTTCGCCTTGGCGGCGAAACCTTGAATTAAAAGGCCCGGCAAGACCGGGCCACGCAAAGCGGAGGTATGTTGGTTATGAATTACCAATCTACCTCATCAAAGAATTCATCATCTTCATGCATAAAGTAATCCATATCGAGAAGGTCTTCATCGTCCATCTCGCGGATTTCATTCGCCGACATGCCTTCCGGCGGATTCTGGATGTATTTCTCTCTAAGCTTTGCTATTAGTTCTTTACTAGCCATGGCTGTTCCTCCTGTAGCATGATTTTATCATGCGCAGGAATACGAGGGAACAATGCCGATTTTTGTAGACGGAGCTCTGCTCTTGGGACGGCATTTTCCCATTGTCTTTTCGTATAAGTCTTCGAGAGAAACACGTTTGTGGTTGAAGCGCAACTCAAGAAATTTCATGGTGCTGTTGCATTTGGGACAACTTAATGGATCATATCCGAATGCTGACAGGATACCTGAACGCCATTGAAGGAATGATTTAAAGAATGGCTTTTTGGAAGGATGAATCAGACGGTAAAGTTTTTTGTCTGACTCCCTATGACGACCATACACGCCATAATAACGTATCATCTTAAAGTCTTTTTCTGGTATGTGCTGTATAAGACGTTTGATGAATTCCATTGAAGGTATGGTCTCGGTGACAAGGACTTCGTCCTCATGTCTGTTGTAGTGGAAAGTAACAGTATCATGCTCTTTATCATAAGAGTCAATTCTTGAGAGCCCGATTACAGGACGACCAAGATATCTGCCTATATATTTAGCAACAGTACGTCTGTCAGCGAGAGTGGGTTTGCCATAGACATAGAAGCCTTCTTTCTGATTTTTGTAGGAGAGAGCTTTTTCTTTTTTAAACAATGCTTTCTTATTGGGATCAGTAATACGATCTTCCATTAGATTCAGAAGAGCAGTCTGAAAAGCATGGCGCATATAGGGGTAACTGAAGAACTTTACTTTGCGCCAGAAGCCGGTGTCTCCAACACCACCTTCAGATATGAGGCAGTGGATATGAGGATTCCATTCCAAAGGACGACCAAATGTGTGAAGAACAAGGATGTAACCAGGTGTAAAGTTCTGACTCTTGTTGATTTTGTAGAACATCCGGTTAATAACACTGCTGGTAGCTTCAAAAAGACAATTAAGAAGGTCACGATCTTCGAGAAAGTAATGGCGTAATTCTTTTGATATGGTGAATACGCAGTGACGGTGCTGACAGTTTATGAGCTTAAATGACATAGCCTGAGCACGCTTTTGTGAATACATGGCACCACATGTAGGGCAGAATCTAGAATGACAACGAAAGGGAACAAATTTGAGAGTACCACAATCAGGGCAGCCGTACATGGCGCCGCCATAGGCAGGATCCCCGCAATTGATCATCTTATCGATGTTTTCCATTTCGGTCTTGCGGGGGTGAAGAGTATATTGAATTTCTTCATAATGATCGCGGAATAAATCTTGTAGAGTATTTCGTTTCATAAATTCATTATGAATGAGTTGAGGCAAAAAACAACCCCACCCCTCATGAGTGAGGGGCAGGGGAGTTGAGGTGCCGTAGGCACTTTTTTTATTATGGGTCGTGACCCAGTTGAGCTCGCGAAGCGTGCGAAATATCAACCACCCGCTATGCGGGTGCGCGGTGTTTGTTATACAAAAAAATCACCTTTCCGTTATAATTTTGGATGTTCAAGCCTAAATTATAACGAAAGGAAAGGTGATTTTAATGGCCAATAAGGCAAATAGTTTAGCACACACTAAATGGATGTGTAAGTACCACATAGTGTTCACACCAAAGTATAGGAGAAAAATAATCTATAATCAATACAAGGCAAGTATAAGAGATATCTTGAAACAGCTTTGTGCTTATAAGGGAGTAGAGATTATAGAAGGACACTTAATGCCAGATCACGTACATATGCTGGTTAGTATTCCACCAAAGCTTAGCGTATCACAGTTTATGGGATATCTAAAAGGAAAGAGTGCGCTGATGATATTTGATCAGCACGCAAATTTGAAATATAAGTTTGGAAACAGACATTTCTGGGCAGAGGGATACTATGTAAGTACAGTGGGACTTAATGAGGCGACAATAAAGAAGTACATTCAGGAACAAGAAAAACATGATATAGCAATGGATAAACTGAGTGTGAAAGAGTATGAGGACCCCTTCAAGGGGTAGCCGGTATTACAAGCGCCCTTTCAAGGGCTGCGACGAGTCAAAGGCGTTAAAGGCTTGAACAAAGTGAAAGCCAGCGTCTTTAGGCGCTGGCCGGTAACTGCCCCTTATAGGGGCGAGCAAACCACCCGTTGGACGGGTGGTTATGATTTAATACAAAGAATTCATCATCTTCGTGCATAAAGTAAGAAAATTTTCACTGACATTTTTAAAATTCATCCCGTATAATTGAGGATGAGTTATTTAACTTATACATTCTTGAACATAAAGTTCAAGAATGCATCAACCAAGCCAATTTAAATCGACTTCGTCGATGGGGCTTGGTTGACTCCTGAATCATATTCTCACGAAACCCGCAGTAAATGCGTGTTTCTGAAATTTCATTTAAGATGTCATACTTAGTAAATTCGCCGGAGGAACGAGATTCATGAAATTTGCTATGTTACTGTGGAGTTTTGGATTTTTTGAATAACTGACATATCTTTTAAATAACAGAATCAATGTAGCAAAGGAGATTATAGATATGGAATTTAATAAAGTTATTCAGAAGAGAGAGTCTGTTCGTAAGTACAGCGATACAAAGCCAACAGAAGATCAAGTGAAATATATTCTAGAAGCGGGGCGCTTAGCACCAACAGCTTTTAATAAACAACCACAACGAGTGTATATACTAAAAAGTGGAGAAGCTCTTCAGAGGATGGACAGTGTTCATCCATGCCGTTATGGAGCACCGATGGTAATTCTAGTATGTTCCGATAAAAATGCTGCAAGTAATTTTCAGGGTGGAAATAGCTATTTGACAGATGGTGTTATTGCAGCAACACATATGATGCTGGCAGCAACAGATATAGGATTGGATACATGTTGGGCTGGAGTGAATGATGTTCTTAAAACACAGAAGGTTTTTGACCTGCCAGAAAACATCTATCCTATTTGTTTCCTGGATTTGGGATTTCGCGCTAGCGATTTCAAAGGTGTATCTAGCGATAAAAAAAGGAATCCAATTGATTCAATGGTAACTATTTTATAAAAAATTGCGGCGTAGCCTTAGGGCGATTGTAAAGCAGGAGTCATAACCTGCCGCCGTATTTACTCCTGAAGAGGAGTATAGCGGAAAATTCCGCGTTAATTAATGCAGCGCTGTGCCGGAAAAGTCACTGCATGTTTTTACAAATCTGTCCTGACATGGTAATATATATTCGCTGTGTCAGGGCTATTTTTATGTCATAATGTGTCATAACGCATAATTGGTACAAAAATGGTGCCCGGCGTGGTACTCGGTACAATAAGCTGAGATAACAAATGGCTTAAATAAAACATTTTTTAGAAGGAGATATATAGAAAATGAAACTAGGAATCGAGGCAACTAGCCCATTTCACGTGTTGTCACGCCTGGTTACATATCTTCATTTTTCTTAACAATTCCCAAATCTTACTTTTACATAATTTCACGTAAATTCACGTGAAGTAGGAAATGCTGGTACATAGCTGGCACAAATTTGGTACATAGAAGCGTCCCTACGCCATTAAAGCTTGGTAAGCCTAGGAGTGATAGCTTCACCCGGGGTTTTGATTTTTGGAGCAGTTATCTCAAACGAGGTAGCTGTTTTTTTACACATGATATAAGCAATACTGTATAATTAAATTTGCTTGATAGGAATATTTGGAGACGAGATATGAGCAACCTTATTAAAATTGATAATGAATATAAAGACTGGATTACAGAAGTATCAAAGCGTTTTAGACAGACCCAGCTAAAAGCTGCTGTGAAAACTAATAGTGATATGCTCAGGTTCTATTGGTCTCTTGGTAGGGATATTGTTGGATTGAGCGAAAAAAATAATTACGGATCTGGCTTTTATAAAACAATTAGTGAGGATCTTAAAGATATCTTTCCAGATATTAAATCGTTTTCGCCTACAAATCTTAAATATATGAGATATTTTTATGAGATGTATCCAGAAATATTAAATCGTCCTCAACTTGGGGACGATTCTGAAAATGAATTAAATCGTCCCCAGGCTGGGGACGATTTGGAAAATGCAATATTTTTTATTCCTTGGGGGCATAACAAAGTTATCATAGATAAGTGTAAAGGAGATTCCGCAAAGGCACTGTTCTATGTGAAGAAAACATTGGAAAACAATTGGTCAACCTATTGGCGTATCCAGTTACGAATTATCAAAGTTGATTCCAGAAGAATTTAAAGGAAGTATGCCAACGATTGAAGAAATTGAAGCAGAGTTTGGAAATATTGATTGGGCTTAGGATTAGACAATGTAAGAAATAAGGCTCACGTTTAAATGAGACTAAATTTTGCAACTGTATCCAGATGAAATTATCCCTCAACTTGAGGGATAATTTGAGAGTAGTTACACCAAATTTTTTGAAATAAAAAGCTTACATAGAGCAGTTATCTCAAACGAGGTAGCTGCTTTTTTTGCGCTCATTTTGAGCCTGAAACTATTTACTTTCAGAAGGAGGTAGGCGATGAACTACGAAGAATTCAAAGACAGGGTAGTAGAAGATGTAAGAAGAGAGTTAGAGACAAGAACCGGAAAATCCTACGATGTGCAGGCACACACTGTAGAGAAGATGAATGAGAACTACGATGAAGAAGATGAACGATGAGAGATATCACAAAAAGTAAATGTTCTAGGTGCGTATTCTGTGATGGATACGCACCGAATACAATTATCATAATATGGAGCATTTGTTAACGAATACGTATGATATATTTTGTTATAAGGTTTAAGGCAGATGAATAATTTCTGCTGTAACAGAATCATTTCAGAAATGAAAAAGGTCGTTTCGTGATGAGATCATAGTTTTTCTTATGTATTTATGATACGAATAACTTGGAGGATTATTGCCTTATGAAGATAGCAGTATGTGATGATGAAGAAAAAATAAGAAACATAATAATGTCGGATCTGAAATTATCATTTCCGGATGATGAGATTATAAGCTTTGGCAATGGAGAAGATGTACTGAGAGCTATAGAACAAGATGGTTATATGCCTAATATTATTCTCCTGGATATTATGATGCCCGGGGTGTCCGGAATGGATGTTGCTAGGAAACTTCGTGATATTAGTGATGATGTTGTTATCATTTTTATAACAGGGGAAAAGCAATATGTATTTGATGCTTTTGATGTGAGAGCTTTCCATTTTCTTGTAAAGCCATTCTCAAATGAGAAGTTGGTAAGCGTGATAAAGGCTGCAAAAGAGGAAATAGCCAAAGCTACATTAAAGCCTCAAAAGAAGTATGTGATGTTGAACTCACGAGGCAGTCATATAAGACTATGCGCTTCTGACATTATATTTGCAGAAGTGTATGGGGCCAGGATAATCGTACACACAAGAACCGATGAAATTGAGTATTATGGACATCTTTCAGAACTGGAAAAGCTTGTAGGTGATGGCTTTTTCAGGACTCATAGAGGGTATCTTGTAAATTTGCAATTCGTAAAGAAGTATGATGCAGGAAAGTGCTATATGTCTAAGGGGGAAGCACTTATTTCAAAACAAAACTATAAGGTTTTTGTAAAAGCTTTGATAGATTACAACAAAAAGAGAGCGGAGTAAGCAGCTTTTCCATAATTTATAGAGGTTAAGAGAATAAATGATTACAGAAGCTATGTGGGATCAGGTAAATCAGATATCAATGATTGCAAATGTATTGTTAAATGCGGTACTTGTGTCAGTATTTTACATACCATTTATGAGAAAAAGAGTACGTGCTGTTATACTCGGAGCGGTTTATGCAATGGCGATGTCTATACTATATTTTACTACCATAAATTTTTCAGGTGTGACTGCTTATGCTCTTGGCTGTGCTGCAGTATGTATTATCTCCGCTATAACGGAGAGGATAAATATACCGCAGAAAATTTTTTTATCAATAACTATGTATTTGCTTTTGTGGATATCAATGGAACTGGCAATCTTACCATGGAACTTAATATGTTCTGTGACATTTTTGAATCCTAAAGTGGTAGGGGATTTACAGCAGATTATGCTTTATGGTTTGGCACAAGCTATTCATGCTGTAATAAGATGTGCTTTGTTGGTTATAGGAATACATCTGATTAAAACGATGTACAGCCGTAAAAAAGAACTTATGGAATGGAGAGAATTAGCTTTTTTATCAGCAACGTACATAACAATAATAGTATCTTACTGGATATGTACATTTATGGAAGAAGCTTTTGAAAAAGCTTCGGGTGAATATTTCTGGAATAGATATCCTGTATATCATGAAATGCGTGCATTATTTGGTGTGGTAGCTTTTCTCACTATGATTGCAGTGATCTATTTTTATCAAAAGATTAAGTCTTCTGAGGAAGAAGTACTGCAAAACTCTCTTGTAAACAGTCAGATTGACGAGTTGTCAGGGCATGTTCATTCAATGGAGAAAGTTTATTCAGATATTCGTGGGATAAGGCATGATACTAATAACCATATCATGGTACTTGGTAATCTAATAAAAGAAAACAATAGTGATCAGGCTTTACAATACTTACATGACTGGTCTGAGGATTTTCATGCTGTAGATATAAATGCAAAGACCGGAAATCCTGTCACTGATATAGTGATTTCAGAGAAGCGGAGACAGGCTGAGGATGTTGGAATACGATTTGTAGATGATTTTCACTATCCGAAAGAAGGTAAAGTGGAATCCATAGATGTGGGTGTTATCCTGAATAATGCTCTTTCAAATGCTATAAGGGCTGCAGAAAACCTGGATAAATCTTTCGTGGAGATAAAATCCTGGCGTAGTGGTGATATGTTCATGATCCAAGTCAAGAACAGCTATAACGGACTGTTGCGGTCTTCTGATGAGAACGGACTTATGGAAACATCGAAGACAGATCGTGATAAGCATGGTTTTGGCTTGAAAAATATGCGAAGGATTACAGAAAAGTATTATGGAACTACCCAGCTTGAACAGGAGGGAGACGTGGTTATATTCACTGCAATGATGGTTATTTGAGTCCATTCATGATTGAAAAAGGTCGTTTCATGAAAAATCTATAAGGTTTTTTTATTAACTTTCCGAAGCCTTTGATAGAGCTGAGAGGACTTGGCGAAGTATTTTTGAGCCTAGTCCGAACGTCTTCCGGCGAGCAAAGCGAGAGCGGAAGTTCAATATTTTATTCCATATTATGTACAAGGATGCTAGTCGCACTTAGCGAGCATCGCGAGCTTAGTAAGACTGTATGCGTAGCGAAGCGAAGGAGGTAAGTAAGATGGCTTTAACAAATGTTATGACTCAGTCTCTTATATCTGCCAGTACATCCATGAAACAGATACAGCTTCAGCAGGGAGTGAAAAAGCAGATGGATGGTAAGGCCGGTGTTTTGGATGCTGAGATCAAGAGAGATGAGGCATCCGGCGCGGATACCACAAAAAAGAAAGAAGAACTGGCTGAAACTCAGAAAAGATCTGAAGACATAGCAAATAACAATATGGAGCAGATTGCTGAGACTAATAAGGAAATGCAGAAAGCCAGGAAAGCTGATGCGATCGAGCAAAAAGAGAATGAAAGAGCTGAAGCAGCGCGTGAAAAGAAGAGAGCTGAGAGAAGGTGGCAGGAACAGCATCTTCAGGAGGCTGCATCAGAAAGAAGAGCGGAAGAAGCAGACAGAGTTGCAAATGCACAAGCAAGGGCATCCGGATTCTCAGACGAAGAAAATGCAAAGGCACAGCAGATCGATGTCGGTGGCGTGAAAGTTTCCGTTGTTTCAGAGTCCACGCACAATACAAAGGTTCCGCATATTGATGAAAAGATTGCAAAATCAACAGGAACAGAGGTGTCTGCAGCAGAAGGCGTCAGTGTGAGTATTGATGTAAAGACCTGACATAGATTTTTAAATTAAGAAATCAAGCTAAGTACTCACGGAAGAGTATGGGGTTATGCAAGGATGGCAACTTATAAAATATACAGTAAATGAGGATCGTTATACCCTTTGCATCACCCTATATGCAGATAGTGTATTTGGTGTAGATGTATGTATTATGGGCAGAATGATCCTTTTTGTTGCACTTGGCGGATTTGCTAACACATGTGTTGCTCTAAGCACATAAAGAACATGTGCTAAGACCAACAGCAAGTAAGACTGTATGCGTAGCGAAGCAAGGAGGCGGTAGGCTATGTATGGATATGAGTTACAAATTAGAGGAAATACTGAATATTACTCAAAGCGCTTATATGACCTTAATGGTAACCATGTAGGGACTATCTCTATGTCCAGGCCAAGGAAAACGAGTAACAGCTCTAAAAAGAAGAGACCTGCTATGTATAGCTTCAAGCAGGTTTCAGCACAGGTATTAAGTGCCAAGACTTCCGCAAAAGCTGCTCAGGTTTCAATCGGGATCAGGATGAAAATCGGGAACCTTCAGAAGAAGCTGAAAACCGGAGAATACGATGATGAAGAGATTCTGAGGGCAATCCTGCATGCGGAAATGGTTCAACGTGCCTGTGAGAAGAAAAAGAAGAACCTGAAAATGGAAGAAACTGCTGAGCAGAATATGGACGAAGAATTGCCTTCTGAGCAAGAAAATCCTTTAGAAAAAGTTCAGTCGGATGAGGAAATAAGGGAACTTGAACAGGAAGAGTTCGAAGCTCTTATGGAAAAGCTGGAAATGTCTGCTGAGGAGATGTATGAAGAGGCTGAGGAAACGGCTCAGCTAGATCAGGAGCTAGATGAGATGGCTGAGGCACTTTCAGGAGCCATGGAGCCGCAGGATCTTGAACAGCTAAAGGCTAAACACAGATCTGATGAAGCAAGGGATATCATGAAGGCTGACTTAAAATATCTAAAGGCAATGTTTTAAAGACTTCAGGCAGAAAAAGAGAATTTGGGGAAATCGTCAGTTTCATCAGGTTTTGATAGTGGTGTTTCGCTATCACTTGGCGGAGATGAGATGCCCGTGATGGTACAGGACTCTGGAATGACAGAAGTAGGTGGCATGGTTGATGCAGAAATATAGCTTTTTTATAACTAAATGATTAACGGATGTTAATAAAGGAGGTATTTGTTATGAGTACAGGATTAGTAGGAAACATTCAGAATACTGATTATTCAGTCATGAACACAGAAAACTATAGTTCTGAAAATGGAAAGAAAACTGACAGTGTTCAGGAAGTAGCAAGCGAGAATAAAGAATCTGCGGCAGTTTACGAGAAGATGGCTGAAAAGGATGCAGGGTTATATAGCATAAATAAGAAGTCACCTGCAGACAGAGCAGCAATAATTCAGCAGATGAAACAGGCTGAAGAGGATCAGAGAAACAAGCTTCTGGAAATTGTCAGGAAAACATTGGAAGGTCAGGTTTCAGCTTTTGGAAAGGCAACAGATGACAGCTTTTGGAAAAGATTGGCTGGTGGCAATTTCAAGGTAGATGCAGCAACTAAAGCTCAGGCACAAAAGGATATTTCTGAAGATGGATATTATGGTGTAAAGCAGACTTCTCAGAGACTTTTTGACTTTGCATCAGCTCTTGCAGGCGATGATGTAGAGAAAATGAAAAAGATGCAGAAGGCTATGGAAAAGGGATTCAATCTGGCTACAGGTGCATGGGGGAGAGAGCTTCCATCCATATGTAATGAAACATTGAAGGCAGCAAACAAGCTTTTTGATGATTATTATAAGTCGAAGGAAGAGGAGACTGCAGCTACTACAGCAAATGCTACAGAGCAATGACATTTTGGAGGGTCTGTATATGAACATAAACGTACAGGGCTTAAATTTGTTTGATAATTTTTCTTCCAAAGCTGAGCAGAACCGAATGGAGAGGCAGCAAAAACGTGATAATCAGATTGCGTTTATCGAAAACCAAAAGCATAATCTCAAAAATATACAGTCTGAGTCCATTGAAGATATCAAGAAGAAACTTCAAATGATTGAAGACTATGATAATCAGATAGCTGCGGTTAAAGCGGAATACAACCATGAACAGGTATTTCATATGCTTGATGAGGCATGGGAGACCGGAGAAAAGATTGCTGAAGCAGCCAAGAAAGCAGCACCCAAGACACCCGAAGAACGCAAAGAAGAGCTTATCGAAGAAGCAACAGGAGCCACGAAGAGCGATGGACTTCTTGCGGATGTTATGGATAACCTTGAAGAAATGGATGAAAACATGGAGTCAGTTGAATCTGCTGAAAATATACCAGGAGAAGATAAGTTGATTGCTGAAGAAATGGAAAATGAGCAAAGCCTTGAGGGGAAGACTTTAACAGAACAACAGAGGCTGGAAGAACTAATGATGCACAGAAAAAGGATAGACATTAAGGTCTGAGACCTGGAATATGTTGGATACAAGCTCTTTCATGAAATTTTCAATTTTCATAAAGAGATTGCATCTACAGTGAAGCAAAGGAGGGCAAGGAGATGTCAACGATAAGAGACTCATTAAGTGGTAGTTATTATGATAAATCTGATTATGATTTCAGCGATTATAATCAGAATGCAAGCTCTTTTTTATCGGGGCTAAATATAAATACCAGCACAAGTGCAACAAGCCCTTTTAGTGTTTCTGATTATGCTATGCTCCGAAATGGCTCGTACAAAAAGCTTGTGAAAGCATACTATGCCAAGCAGAAAGCAGAAAATGCTGCTGCAGGTAAGGACTCGCATGCAAAGCTTACTTCTATGGCAAGTAATGCAGGCACATTGACGAAAGCTGCGCAAAATCTGATGAAGGACTCTCTTTGGCAAAAAAAGCAGAAGACTACTAAAAATGAGGAAACAGGTGAAGAGACAGTAACTGAAGAGTACGATTGGGATAGTATCAGCAAGGCTGTTAAGAGCTTTGTGGATAGTTACAACCGAACATTGGATGGTGCTGCAGAGTCAAATACCAAAGATGTGCTACGTTCTGCTACATGGATGATTAAAACAACTGAAGTAAATGAGGACCTATTAAACAAGGTGGGCATAAGTGTAGGAGCCAATAATAAGCTTGAAGTGGATGAGGATAAGCTTAAGAGTTCAGATATAAAAACACTAAAGACACTTTTCACCGGGTATAATTCGTTTGCATCAAAGATGAGTGACAAAGGAAGAGCCATTACTAATGCTGCAGCAAGAGGTGGCGGAACATATAATAGCCAAGGAAGATATTCGGATGCACTTTCATCACTGTTGCCTTCAACTGTTGATAAGAAGGAATAAGATCATTGAACCATATGGTGATCAGGAGGGTAGCTGTTAAATAATTAATCAGAAGGCTGGGGTAAGTGTGACTGTTCCCCAGCTTTTTCTGTATTAATAAAAATATAGGCTGTTACGCATATTTATCCATAAATGGCTATGGTCACAGGAAAATTCGTGATACTTGTTATTAAAGGGAACTATACTGAAATTTTAGTAACTCTATTGGTGACTACTGTAAGCAGATATAATCAAAAGTATATGTAATATTGACTATTATAAGGGGCGGATGTACGATATAAGTGTAAAAACCTATTACATGCAAACGATAGGAGGAACACTTTTCATGGTTGATATGAATATGATGATTGCAGGCAATATACTTGCACTGCTTAAGAAACAGAATAAAAAACAGACAGATCTTGCAGAAGCACTTGGGACAAATAAGCAGACGGTGAATAAGATGCTGAATGGTGCACGCATGATTAATGCCATTGAACTTAAGTCTATAGCTGAATATCTTGGCGTAAGGATGGAGGAGCTCACAAGGATAACCCCTGGATACGAGGATACTGATATTGTCCATGCTTTTATGGGCAAAGTTCAGTCTGAAGAGGCAAGACAGGCACTGAAAATAGCTGATGAACTTTCAGATATGATTCTTTTCCACAAGAGAGTACGTGAAAATGGAAATGCCATGATGCAGCCTTGGGGGAATGACTAATGGGGAATATATTAGAAGAAAGCCTGTTTGGCAAGCAGCCTAAACAGTTTGAGAGCATAAATGCTTTGGCAAAGGCTTTTTCTGTAAATTATTGTGGAAGCACGATTATCCGTGATTCCATATTTAGCATTGCTGAAAACTATGCCAGAAAAAGGGAATTAACGCTGGAAGTGCTCAGATATCCTTTTAAGGATGATGAATTATGGGCATTTACCTTTGTAAAAAAGGGAACAATATTTCTTTGCATCAATTCCGGCTTGGCTCTTTGTAAACAGATATTTGCTGTTGCTCATGAGCTGTACCACATTCACTGCTATGCTGAAGATATAGACCCTAGTACCATAGCAAGCGGCTCATTATTGGATTCAAAAACTGCGGATGATACTGCGAAATCTCAGGAGGATCTTGAGGCAAACGCTTTTGCTGGATTACTCCTGATGCCTGACGGAATATTGGATGAGCAGATCAAACTATATGGTATTGCTGCGGATAAGATATCTGTTGATGATGTCCTTATCTTGATGGAATTGTTTGCACTTCCGTACAAGGCGGTGGTACTGAGGCTTGTTGAGAACCATGATATTTCAAATAGTAAAGCCAAAGAACTACTGGAATGTGACTCTGATTATGTTTTAGAAAGAATTAAACTTACGGGTAAAGCTTTAAAATGGCAACAAAATAGTAAGGATCTTTCATATCTTGGAAGTCTCCTTGATGATATGGAGTACAACAAAGAACAGGAACTTCTGACAGAAAGCCGTGAGAAATCGGATATGGAGTATTTGGAAAAAATCAGAAAGGGCTTTCTCGCGGAAGGCTAAGAGGTGGGCATTTGATGAAAGAGAAATATGCTCTTCTTGATACTGATTTTATTTCCAAGACGCATTTGATCCGTAAGGATGAAGAGAATAAGCTAATTGATCGTATAACGGAGATGCCGAGGTATCGCTTCTATTGTCATGAACAGATAAAAACAGAACTCCAAAGGCATAATATTGCAGGCTCTCCTGAGTGGCTTGAGAAAAAGATATCATCTGGAGTGGTTCATTGTATTACAGACGAAGAGATTGTTGATGAACTAAAGGTTATATACTCAGATTCAGCAGTGGCCATGTATTCCAATATGTTGAAAAATGGGTGTGAGGCATATAGAAGCGGATATTTTGAAGAACAGTTTAAGAGACTCCAGGGTGTTGATTATATGAAGACTACAAAAGAACAGTTTTTGAAGGAGCTTTCGGAAGACTGTGACGATATAGGACCTGGTAATAATCTCGGAGAGCTTAAAAGTTATGTCCTTCTTCAGACGCTTAGTATAAAATTTGGCGAGCAGATATATGTCTTTCGTTCGGATGATAGAAATGCTCGAAATGGAATAGTAAGTCTTGGAGGTGCAAGGTGCATCAGTGTGTTATCATCGTTTATGCGGCTTAATGTGGATGCTAACATGACAAGAGAAGAGGCGCAGCCGTATTTGGACTCGTATCTTGAAGAAAGCCGGAAGAATAAACAGACCACTTTTAGAGTTCATGACACATCAAAAGGAATGCGATATTGCAGAGTGCCTTGCGAACAGGTCATAGATGAAATGTATGCCGGTAAATTTGATGTGTTGCTGAATGGTAATCTAAGATATAAGGAATAGGATTATATAAAAAATGAAGGGCAGTGTTCTGCACGATAACAAGTATTTGATGTTGTGATATCATAGAAGCATGCGTTTTGGTAATGAAAATGCATGCTTTTTTGCGCATTAAAAGATTATCGTGTGAAAATGATGTTAAAACACGCCTTTGGAATATGACACAAAAGATGTTATTAGGTGAGGAGCTATGGAACAGATTCTTATTGTTGAGGACGATATAACTTTAAATCAGGGGCTATGTAAGGCTTTAAAAGAAAATGACAGGCAGATTGTGTCTTGTGAGAGCATAAGTGAAGCAAAAGAACAGCTGTCTCTTGGTACAGTCTCTTTTGTACTTTTGGATATCAATCTTCCGGATGGAAGTGGATTGGACCTGTTAAAGGAAATAAAAGGAAAAACACCCAATGTACCGGTAATTCTGTTAACTGCTAATGATACGGATAAGGATATTGTTACAGGACTTGAGCAAGGCGCTGATGATTATATTACAAAGCCTTTCTCCCTTGCTGTTCTGCGTGCAAGAGTAAATACTCAGCTGCGAAAGACTAATCATGGAAATGAGTCAGGTGTATTTGCTGATGGTATTTATGCGTTTGACTATAATAACATGGCTTTTTCTGTAAATGGTAAAATTGTGGAACTATCGAAAACAGAGCAGCGTCTGTTAAGAGCACTGACAGACAATGCAGGGATGACCGTAAAAAGAGAAAACCTGATAGACAGACTCTGGACTGATGGGGCTGAATATGTTGATGAGAATGCATTATCTGTTACTGTAAAAAGGCTCAGGGATAAGCTTTCTGCGCAGGAAAAGATTAAAACAGTATATGGGATAGGCTATAGCTGGGTGAAATAGAATGGATAAACTTATTTTTGTAATCGGCATTTGCCTTATGATTGTCGCCTGCATAGCAATCGTAATTAACAGAGTAAAAACCAGGAAATTATTTGACTCCCTGGAAAGCATGATTCATACGGCTATGAATGGGGAGTTTTCTCCGGAGCATTTTGATGAGGGGCGGTTATCTAAACTGGAGTCGGAACTGTCGGATTTTTTAAGCGCATCTTCCATCTCTGCACAGAACGTTAAGGATGAACGTGATAAGATAAAGTCCCTTATTTCTGATATTTCCCATCAGACCAAAACGCCAATCTCAAATCTTATCCTGTATAGTGAATTGCTTGAGAGTGCTGATCTTACCGGGGATGATAAATCAAACGTCGAAGCTATACATTCACAGGCAGAAAAACTAAGGTTCCTGATAGACAGTCTTGTAAAACTTTCAAGGCTGGAAAACGGGATTCTGTCACTTGAGACTGATAATGAAGATCTTAATCCATTATTACAGGATGTTGCCATGCAGCTTCGGGAAAAGGCTGAGGCTAAGAACTTAAAACTGGAGATTGAAGATACTGATGCAAGGGCACTTATTGATAAGAAATGGACGCAGGAAGCAATTGTAAATATTGTAGATAATGCTATCAAGTATACTGATCAGGGAAGTATTACTATCAATACAAAGGATTACGAAATGTTTGTCTGTGTAGATATCAGTGACACCGGCATAGGTATTCCTGAGGAAGAATCAGCAAAAGTATTCCAGCGTTTTTATCGCGGAAGCAATGTGAAATCGAAGGAAGGTGTTGGGATTGGCCTACATCTTGCCAGAGAGATAATATCAGGTGAAGGAGGCTACATTAAGTTAAGCTCTAAGCTGGGAGAAGGAACTACGTTCTCTGTTTTCCTCCCGAAAAAGTGAAATATGACAAAACTGTAAGATTTAAAGTAATGTCTTGAAAGATTCTGGAAAGATTTGTATGTGATAATCATCTGTAGAGGAGATCGGTATGCTCCTTTACAGGTGATTTTGTTTTGGGAGGCTCAGAATGGAAATATTACGTGTATCAGATCTGAAAAAGACATATGGAAAAGGTGATACAGCAGTAGAGGCACTAAAAGGGATTAACCTTTCGGTACAAAAGGGAGAGTTTATTGCAATAGTAGGTACATCCGGAAGCGGTAAATCAACTTTGCTGCATATGCTTGGAGGGCTTGACCGCCCAACTTCAGGATCTGTTTCAATCGATGGAAAAGATATTTTTACTTTAAAAGATGAAGAACTGACCATATTCCGCAGAAGGAAGATTGGCTTTGTATTCCAGTCTTTTAACCTTGTACCGGTTCTTTCTGTATATGAGAACATTGTGCTGCCGATAGAACTTGATGGTAATGTCCCTGACAAGGAGTTCGTGGATCAGATTATTGATACCTTGGGGCTCACAGAAAAGAGGAATGCTTATCCTAATCAGCTTTCCGGAGGACAGCAACAGCGTGTTGCAATTGCAAGAGCGTTATCTTCAGCACCGCAGGTCATTCTGGCAGACGAGCCCACAGGAAACCTTGATTCAAAGACAAGCCAGGATGTATTGGGGCTTCTTAAGGTCATTGGGGAGAAGTATTCACAGACCATCATCATGATTACGCATAATGATGAGATTGCCCAGATGGCTGACCGGATTATAAGGATTGAAGACGGCCTTATAGTGTCAAAAGAGGTGTGAGGTATGAGGAACGACAGAAGGATGAAGGGACCAAGGGTCAATAATAGGAAAGTTATAAGAAAAATAGCATTAAAAACAGTAAAAGCGAATCATAGAAAAAGTATGGTGGTCATAGCTGCGATTGCGCTTTGTACATTTATGTTTACAGCTCTTTTCACAATTGGAGGAAGCATAGTATCAAAATTTCAGGAATCAACTGCAAGACAATCGGGAGGTACATCTGATGCAAGTATTAAGAACCTCACTAAGGATGAATATAACAGGATTGCAGCTGATTCCAAGCTGAAAGAAGTATCAAAGAGAGTATACGTTGGGAACGTGGTGAACACAGAGCTTTTAAAACTGTATACTGAGGCAAACTATTGCGATGAAACAAGTGCTAAAAAGGGGTTCTGTTATCCTGAAGTAGGGTATCTTCCGGTAAAAGAGGACGAAATTGCAGTCAGCAGCCTGATCTTGCAGGCTTTTGGGATGGATGCGAGAAATACTTCTGAATATGAATTATTGATTGGGAGTATTCTTCCTCTGCAGATTGAAACCGGGAAAGGTGTTATAGAAAAAGAATTCAGGATTTCAGGAATATACACCGGTGACAGGATATCCATGGCTCAAATGGTATTGGTATCTAAGGCATTTCAGGACAAATATTCTCCGACACCGACGGTTTCGTTTTATGAAGATGGTTTCATGGGAACTGTGGATGATCTTTATGGAAGAATTTGCGCAGATATAGACTTTTATTTTCCGTTTGATGTCAGTGGCCAGACATATAAAACTGTTGTAAGGAATGGACTTCCGGATAATGCAGAGATTGGTGTTAACTGGGCATCATCAGTGGGAACAATGGACCTTACTACTGTTTTACTGATGATAACAATGCTTGCAACATTTTTTGTTTCGGGATATCTCATCATCAGCAACGTATACAGGATAAATATTTATACTGACATACGCTCATATGGGCTTCTTAAAACAGTTGGAACCAGTAGCAGACAACTTAGAAATATAGTGAAATGGCAGTCTGTTTATCATGCTGTGCCCGGGATTATCATGGGCATGATAGGAGGATTGATTGTTGGCAGCCTGCTTCTTCCTCTTGTCATGAGCCAGCTTGTATTCTCGGAAACAACTGACAATAAGGCTGTGATCAATGTCTGGGTATTGGCTTTTTCAATTCTCTTTTCCTATATCACAGTAAGGTTATCGGTAAGGAAAGCAGTTAGGCTTGCATCAAAGGTAACACCTATAGAAGC
Organism: Butyrivibrio sp. AE3004; assembly: GCF_000703165.1. NCBI lineage: Bacteria > Bacillati > Bacillota > Clostridia > Lachnospirales > Lachnospiraceae > Butyrivibrio > Butyrivibrio sp. AE3004. Next base: position 2,190,785 of record NZ_JNLQ01000002.1, on the reverse strand, counting down.
CCTCAGATATACTGAGAATGTCAGCGCCTGCAAAACAAAGAAGCATAATGGGAAGTTTACTCCTGTGAGTTTTGCTTTAAGGAATGTTTTTAGGGAAAAGAAACGCTGCTTTTATGTTGTGCTCTCCCTTGCACTGTCGCTGGTTGTGTTAAACAGCGTATATACGATGATCATCGGATTTGACGAGAGTAAATATATATCTAATTATGTCAAAACGGACTTTTCAGTTGCAGATGCAATAACAGATAATCTTGGAGCAACCGGGCAGACTTATGACGGGGTTACCGATTCCTTTATCAGTGAACTTAAGAAGCAGGATGGGATTCTGGGCATAGGAAATATATATGCTGAACAGTATTGCTATCAGGAACTGGGGGACAGGGATTTTGCTCGTTTCAAGGAAAGGCTTCTTGACAATGAAAATGTAGATACATGGATGAGAGATGGGGCTTCATATGCTGCCGGTGATGGAGAAATCGAATATCTGAGTGAGAGCACTGGAACGGTTGCCAAAGTTTATGGAATGGATGATTATGCTGTCCGTAATCTGGATTTTGTTCAGGGAAAATATGATACAGATAAATTTAAGACCGGTAAATATATCATCGTAAACGAGTATAATAACGGAGGCGATAAAGAGAGTAACCTTGTTCCATATTTTCTGCCGGGTGAGACCATTGCTGTAAATAACAATGCCGGAGAGACAAGAGAATATGAAGTTTTGGCAACAGTAAGCATCCCTTTTTCTATGAGAATACAGTACTATACGGATATGGACGTTAATTATGTTCTACCGTCAGAAGAATTTCTGGATTTCTTTGGAGACAGAACACCTATGAGGACACTCGTTGATACTACTGATGAAGCGGAACCTGTTATAGAAAAATGGATGGCGGATTATACAAGTAATGCCGAGCCATCACTAAAATATTCATCAAGAGCTGTATACAGAAAAGAATTTGATGGACTGATAGGTATGTTCAAGGTTGTAGGCGGACTTTTGACATCAGTGCTTGCACTTATAGGTATTCTGAACCTGATAAATACCCTTGTGACATCAGTGCTTTCAAGAAGACTTGAACTTGCCATGCTTGAGGCTGTTGGTATGACAAAACGCATCCAGAGGACAAGTATCTGTTTTGAGGGCATCGTATATGGTGGACTGGCATTGATTTTTGGAATGATTCTTAGCAGCGTATTTTCGGTTCTTTTAGTAAAGAGTATAGGAACGGAGATGTGGTTTTATACATATAGATTTACCCTGATGCCGATCATGATTGTGACACCTGTTATGCTAATTGTAACGGTGATCATTCCGGTGGTGATCTATAGCAGAACTATGAAGGAGACTGTAGTTGAGCGATTGAGGTTAGCGGATGCCTGAAAATGTGTTAACATATTTTCTAAGGTGTCAAAGCTGAAATTTTAGTGGCTAAAAGGCATAGAAAAACTTCTGCGATGTCTCAAAGCACATAAAAGGCAGGATAGATATTCTTATGCACTTTTATCACTGTAGCCGCGAACCCATAATTAAGAAGAAATAATGTCCACTCATGACATAAAACTGACCATTCATAACATTGACCTATAGAGAGTGCTGGCATAATGTTATGATTAAAATATAGTTGAAATTCAAAAAGCTTACATGAAGAATCATGTTAAGCTTTTTGTTATGTCTATGGAGATAACTTTGTTGTTAACGGCATTATGATTGTTAGTTTTGATGATATGGATGTGATAGACAATAAAAGAGGAAAGTGGGTTCACACATTATGGGAAAAATGTGTTTTGCAATCTGTGATGATGAAAAAGCAGTACGAGAATTACTTTACGGATGGCTTTCCGGAAGTGTGTATAACGCGGAAATAAAGGAGTATTCATCAGCTGAAGACCTCATAAAGGACATAGATTCAGGAACAAAAATAGATGTGCTTTTTCTTGATATAGCTATGGGTGGTACTGATGGAATTGAGGCAGCAAAAGCTCTGGGGGAAAGAATTGAAGGGAGTGGTCGAAGTATCAGGGCTTCAAGACCACTTATCATATTTGTCACAGGTATTCCAGACAGAATGGGAGATGCTTTTGGTGTAAGGGCATATGGTTATCTTCTTAAACCAATATCCAAAGCCGCATTTGAGTCTGAACTTCGAAGAGCAGTGGAAGAACTGAAAAAAATGGATGCCCAGCTGATATGTGAAGCTGCATATGAAGCGGATACAGGAGAACAATACACAACAATCCAGACAGGTGGAATAACAATCCAGATAGCCATCAAGGATATTTTGTATATAGAAAGTAATGGCAGGAAAACTACTGTACATCTCAAAGGCAAAAACTATGAAGTGTATAAAAGAATGTCAGAATTTGAAAATGAACTAGGAAAAGAGTTTTTCAGAATACATAGAGGATATCTTGTGAATTTGAACCATATCAGAGGGTACACAAGGACAGAAGCCATTATGGGCAGCGGAGATTCTATAATTATTTCCAAATATAAATATGCAGATTTTGTTAAAGCATATATGGATCATATTTTGTGACGAGGTACTTGGTGTATATGTCAGAAGTGCAAATTAGGATAATAGAAGAATTTTATGGAGTATCAATAATACTGATACGAGGCATATTTTTGTATTATTTCATTCGCCTGTTTATAAAAAAAGAGGTTTTGAACAGGGTAAAAAGGATTGTGTTATCAGCAGTAATTACGATAGAAGCATTATGTCTGTATTCTCTTCCCTTCCCTGTAAAAGGGCTATTTACCATAATAAGTGTTCTGACAATCATTGCCATATTCTATTTCTATGACAAAAAGGCAATGCCACATATGCTTTTTGTGTTTTTTCTCTGGCAGAACATATATTATGTCTGGCACTTGATCAATACAGCAGCTTCTAATTCAGTAACAGACAAAGTCATAGGAAGTATAGACTATTCGCTGGAGGGAGCGATAGAAGAACTGTGGCTCAGGATGTTTTTGCTGATGATGGCTCAAGTAATATTTATGACTGTACTATTGTGGCTGGAATTTTTATTAATAAAAAGGATTTGTCCAGAACAGTATGATATGACCTGGACGGAAGCAGTCTATCTTTCAATCTACTCTGCGGTATCTTATTTTATCTCATACATGATTGTAGATGTTATGGTCGTTCCCATGCAAAAGGAAGTATTTGTTTTGCTGGACGAAAAGAGAAGTCTTAGATATACTCTGCCAATTCTTGCAGTGCTTATCTTTATAGGTGAATTATCAGCCATAGCAACCTGGCAGCGGTATAGGCGATTAAAGGAAGAAGATCTTTTGCTTCAGGAACAGGTGCAGGAGCAGGAGTTTCTGAGAAAAAAGATAGAATTTACTGAAAAACATCACGATCAGATCAGGACTCTGCGTCATGATATGGCAGGAAAGCTGATGATTTTAAAGAGTTTTATCGAGAATAATCGCTATCAGGATGCAAGTGATTTTTTAAGTGAAATGGATATAGAGCTGAATGCCAGTGGGGTGAAATATTCTACAGGTAATCCGGTTACTGATGTTGTAATAAATGAAGCGGCAACTCAGGCAGAAAAGCAGGGATGTACCTTTGAGTGTGAGTTTTCTTACCCTGAGGATAAGAGTATCAGTGCTATGGATATGGCTATTGTACTCAATAACCTTTTAGATAATGCATTGGAAGCGGTGGCATTGGTATCGGAAAAAGAACGATTTATTAAGCTGTACGGGACTTCAAAAGATAACTTTTATCTGATAAAAGCAGAAAATTCCTATGATGGAACTGTTATACGGGACAAAGATAGCTCAATAGTTAGCAGGAAAAAGGAAAAAACAGATAATGGGCAGTATGGTATTGGGCTAAAAAGTGTAAAAAACATCGCAGAAAAATATCTCGGCGGAGTCAAAGTGGAGACTGGAAATAATACTTTTATCGTTACGGTAATGCTGCAGTCAAAAGAAAAATGACTATTCATTACATTAAACTGTCCGTTCGTTACAATCCTATTTAATTGTCTCATTTCATGGACGATACTTGAAATAGCAAAGGAAAAAGCTCCTTGTGAGGAGGTGATCGCATGAATTTTGGGATGGATTATGTAGGCGCGCTAATGAGCAGGATCGGTGGTGCCGGCTCAGTTTGGAGTGGCTATGGAACGGGATCCGTAAGAAAAAGTGGAAGACAACAGCTTACCAAAGGTCAGGCTGTTGCACAGGCAAGCTATGCGGATACTTTTATGAAAATGTCCAGGGCAGAAAGACGAGAGGCTGTTGAATCAGGCACTCGAAAAAATACTGGAGCTTTTTCATCAGGCAGGTATGGAAACGCTGGAAATATCCGTTCAACGGGAAACAGCAATCTGTATAACAAGCTTTATGGTAGTTCTGCCAGAGCAAACAGTTCAGTGCTTGAGGGCGGTGTAAAGGCTGAGGCAGCCGGGAAGGCACTTGGCAGCGATTATATCTACAATGATAAAAATACTGATGAGCTGTATAACAGTGCAAAGAATCTTGTTGATGGATATAATGACATAGTTTCGCAGGCAAAGAACAGCACAGCTACAATTATCGGAACCAGAGCCACTGCCATGAAAAATGATGCTGCCGGCAATAAAAATGCTCTTAGTGAAATTGGTATCAGCTATAACAGCAAAAATGGAACACTAAGCATTGATGAAAAGAAATTTAAGGCAGCTGATAAGGATAAAGTCAAAAACCTGCTTGGACGGGAAGGTTCATTTGGTCAGAGAATCCGTTCTAATTCTACACTGATTCAGAGTGTGGCTGCGACAGCTGTAAGGAATAGTACAACCAGTGCTTATGGCAGCAATGGATTGTATGGGACCAACAGCCTTTATGGATTGATGAGTAGTTATGGGTTAGGAAGCAGCTATGGGCTTACCGGGAACTATGGACTTTCATCATTTTTAGGAAACTGGCTGGCGTAAGGGAAAACTACATAGATTAAAGCTACGGAAAGCGCTTTTTGAGCAGAGCACTTAGTGAGGTATTGCCGAACTTAGTGCGAGCCATGCAAGTTCACTTAGTGAGGTTTTTTCGAACTTAGTGAAGCTTGCAGTGAGATATTTGACAGAAGCTTAAGGAGGGCTCTATATGCGAATTGATCAGAGTGAAATAAACAGTGCAGCTTCAAGGTATTATGATAAACAGTACGGCCAAACTGGAAAAGGCAGCAACATGGGATTTGTTGGTCTCGTCGATAAAACAACTGAGACTGAAACGACAACCTATGAAGCCAAGGGAACAGTCAAAACTACAGATGGTAGAAGCATTGATGTTAATATGAACGCCTCTATGGAACGATGCAAAGTGTCAGAAGTTTTTGTACCGATGGCTTCCCCTTTAGATGCGCTGTTTGATCCACTTATCATAAATACAGGATCCGACACTGCAGAGCTTAGTGATAAGAAATTCAAATTTGACCTGGATGCTGATGGAAAAGAGGATGAGATATCTACGCTTGGTGAAGGAAGCGGGTTCCTTACACTGGATAAAAATGGAGATGGCAAGATTAACGATGGAAATGAGCTTTTTGGAGTGAAAAGTGGTGATGGCTTCAAGGATCTTGCAGAATATGACATAGATGGAAATGGATGGATAGATGAAAATGATGAGGTTTTTGATCAGCTCAAAGTGTGGTACAAGACTGAAAGCGGTGATGAATTAAAGAGTCTTAAGGATGCAGGTGTCGGAGCGATTTTCCTTGGAGCAGAAGAAACAGAATTCAGAATGGATGGTGCAGATCAGGTTCTTGACGGAAAGATCCGGAAAACAGGCATGTTCCTAAAAGAGAACGGGGGAGCAGGGACTATTCAGCATGTGGATATGGCTATAAAAGGACGCGAGGCTGAGCTATTATCGGATGAAGAAAAGCTAGACCAGTTGATGGAACAGATAAGAAATCAGAGTACTCAGAATCGACAGAGAAACAATAATAATACTAACGCGCAGAGGAGAGCTCAAAAAGCTGCCAGACAAAAGAAGCAGCTTGAAGAGTATTACAATAAAAAGGATTATCAGAAACAATTGACTGAGGAAGCTATTGAGCGTCGGGAAATGCTGCAGGAGCGAAATAAACTTGCCTGACAATTGATAATAGTAATCCATTCATGACATAAAAAGGTCCATTCATGAAATATGCATTGATTATCATGCAGCAATGTGATAGAAACTTACTGTTGCTTTTGTAGGGGACAAGATAAACGAAATAATTAAGAAATGGAAGATAATTCAAGGTGGCTGAGATGCCCGGATTGTGATGCGAAGACGAGAACTAAAGTTAATGAAGATACAGTTCTTATTCGTTTTCCACTTTATTGTCACAAGTGTAAGAAAACAATAATTGTAAATGTTATAGAATTCAAGATAGAAAAAAGCGCCGAGCCAGGCACATGAAAATGTGGAGAGCCTGCTTTTCCTTAACCGGAGAAGTAGGCTCTTTTTTATTTAATAGGAAATTTCGCCTTGGCGGCGAAACCTTGAATTAAAAGGCCCGGCAAGACCGGGCCACGCAAAGCGGAGGTATGTTGGTTATGAATTACCAATCTACCTCATCAAAGAATTCATCATCTTCATGCATAAAGTAATCCATATCGAGAAGGTCTTCATCGTCCATCTCGCGGATTTCATTCGCCGACATGCCTTCCGGCGGATTCTGGATGTATTTCTCTCTAAGCTTTGCTATTAGTTCTTTACTAGCCATGGCTGTTCCTCCTGTAGCATGATTTTATCATGCGCAGGAATACGAGGGAACAATGCCGATTTTTGTAGACGGAGCTCTGCTCTTGGGACGGCATTTTCCCATTGTCTTTTCGTATAAGTCTTCGAGAGAAACACGTTTGTGGTTGAAGCGCAACTCGAGAAATTTCATGGTGCTGTTGCATTTGGGACAACTTAATGGATCATATCCGAATGCTGACAGGATACATGAACGCCATTGAAGGAATGATTTAAAGAATGGCTTTTTGGAAGGATGAATCAGACGGTAAAGTTTTTTGTCTGACTCCCTATGACGACCATACACGCCATAATAACGTATCATCTTAAAGTCTTTTTCTGGTATGTGCTGTATAAGACGTTTGATGAATTCCATTGAAGGTAACGTGGAGCTCATTTGACGGAGGCTGATATGGTTGAAAAAATGGGTGTTCTATGTTATTTTTATACACGCGTGATGATGCTTCTTTTAATATGAAGGAGTATTATTTTGGGCAAAGATTTAAGAGGCCGAGAGATCGGTGAAGGTATTGTGCAAAGAAAGGATGGGTTATATTCAGCCAGATTTACGAATAAGAGTGGAAAAAGAGTAGAAAAATATTTTGATGGTGTAGTAGATGCGAAAAAGTGGATAACAATCAGTAAACTTGAGGATGAAAAACATTCTGACACAGCTATTGAATATAATATGACTGTAGACGAGTGGTTTTTGTACTGGATAAAGACTTTTAAGCAGGGGCTATCACCCAATACAATAAGAAACTATAGAGAACGTTACTATAATAATGTTCAAAGCTATATTGGGAAAATGCTTCTGATTGATGTTAAACCTATGCATTGTCAGCAGATTTTCAATGAAATGCAGACGGAATATGCAATATCCACAGTTTATCAGACATATATATGTATTGGCTCTATGTTTAAATCGGCTTTGATGAATGATCTGATAGTTAAGCATCCGCTGGACGCCGTCAACTTTAAGATGAAAAAAGTAAAGGTGCCTCGAAGAGTATTGACGATAGACGAGCAGGAAAGATTTCTTGAGTTCGCAGACAAGAATCATAATGCAAAACAGTTTAGGCTACTTTTGCAGACTGGGCTTAGAACCGGAGAATTGATAGGCCTTACCTGGGACAGCTTTGATATTGAAAATCGGACCATTACAATTGATAAGGCTTTAGAGTACAGACATGAGCGTGGTTATTGGAGAGCTGGTCCTCCGAAAACAATGGCAGGATTTAGAACAATTCCGCTTACAGAAGAAGCTTTTGAGATTTTATATGGCTTATATCAAAAAAGAAGTACTAGAAAAGAGTCCATGGCACTATCTCAAGTGTTGACTTTCATTGATCCGAGGACAGGGCTTGATAGAGAAGTTTGCATGAAGGACTTGATATTTGTTAACTTTCGTACAGGTGAGCCAATTAAGAATTCTACTTACGATACCAACCTATATAAGATATGTGACAAGGCAGGAATAAAACCTTTTTGTATGCACGCATTAAGACACACATTTGCAACCAGATGTATTGAGAGAGGAGTCAATCCGAAATCTCTTCAAAAGATTTTGGGACATGCTCAGCTATCCACTACGATGGATACTTATGTACATGTGACTGATGATTCTTTACTTCTTGCGATAAGACAGTTTGAGGCTGCTGTATAGCCTTTATAATTTGGCTTAAAAGTTGGGAAGTAAAAAATAATCAAAACTTATCATTTCTGGTGTAAAATGGTGTATATTTCATTATTCTAGATAGAAAGAATCCCGTAAATACGGGCTGGAGGTAATAAAAAATGAAATTAGGAATCGTCGGGCTTCCGAACGTCGGAAAAAGTACCCTTTTCAATTCGCTTACAAACGCAGGAGCACTTGCTGCTAACTATCCCTTTGCAACAATCGATCCTAATGTAGGAATCGTTGCAGTTCCGGATAAGAGACTGCAGCTGCTCGGAGATTTGTATCATTCAAAGAAGGTAACACCTGCTACAATCGAGTTCGTTGATATCGCAGGACTCGTTAAGGGAGCATCTAAGGGCGAAGGCCTTGGAAACCAGTTCCTTGCAAATATTCGTGAGACAGATGCAATTGTTCATGTTGTAAGATGTTTTGATGACCCTAACGTAGTACATGTTGACGGTAGTGTTGATCCCGCAAGAGATATTGAGACAATAAATCTTGAGCTTGTTTTTGCTGACCTTGAAGTTCTTGAGAGAAGAATAGCCAAGACCACCAAGGCTGCCAGAATGGATAAGACAGCAGCAAAAGAGCTTGAACTTCTTAATAAGATTAAGACTGTTCTTGAAAACGGTAAAATGGCAAGAGAACTTGAGCTTGATGATGAGGATGAGAAGGCGCTTATGAATACATATGATCTTCTTACCTGGAAACCCGTAATATACGCGGCTAATGTCCTTGAGGATGATCTTGCGGATGATGGTGCTTCCAATAAATATGTTGCTGCTGTTCGCGAGCTTGCATCAAAATCGGGCAGTGAAGTCTTTGTGATCAGTGCTCAGATTGAAGCTGAGATTTCAGAACTTGAAGCTGATGAAAAGGCTGAATTCCTTGAGAGCCTCGGTCTTACAGAGTCAGGTCTTGATAAGCTTATTGCAGCAAGCTACAGAACACTCGGACTTATGAGCTTCCTTACATCCGGTGAGGACGAGACAAGAGCCTGGACCATCAAGATTGGAACAAAGGCTCCTCAGGCTGCCGGCAAGATCCACACTGATTTTGAGAGAGGTTTCATTAAGGCAGAGGTTATCAATTATGAAGATCTTCTTCGCGAGGGCTCTCTTTCTGCAGCAAGAGAAAAAGGACTTGTCCGCATGGAAGGTAAAGAGTATGTGGTACAGGACGGAGATGTAATTCTGTTCCGCTTTAATGTTTAAATAAAATTTTTTTGAATTTCAGATTTTTATAAATGAATAATTATTCATGAATAAAAGGCCTCGGGTTAGTCCCGGGGCTTTTTATAATTTGAGCTGAGCACTTAGTGAGATGTTTACAATTTTATTATGTATATTTTATTGTTTCATAATACAAAAATATTCTATTTTTCGGTAAAATATAACTGAAATTGGAAAAATGTGCTATAAGTGCGCAAACAGTCTGTCTAAAGAAGACGGGGAAAGAACATGTCTAATGCAAAAAAGCCGCTTGGCAAAAGCATTACAATTGGATGTCTGTGCTTTATAATCCTGCTCTGTATTGTTCTTGGGATTATGAATTACGTAGGGTATAAGAATGCTCTATACAAGGGGTATAGGGCTTATATTACTGATGTCCTTAAATATACAGCGAGCTTTATTGATAATGACGATCTGAAAAATTGTGTTGATACCGGTAAAGAAAGTGAAAAGTTTTATGAGCTGAGAGATGTAATGGACAGAGAAATGGAGGAACTCACCATTCATTATCTTTATATTATAAAGCCGCTTAATACAGAGACTACAGGCAATGTTATGAGCGTTCTTTCAGCAGAAAACTATAAAGACAGAAACAGTGGTGATGACGATCTTCTATGGCTTGGGTGGATTTCGGATGATGAGTTTGATGTCCCCACGGTTAAGACCTTTTTTAGGATCATGAATAGTGATGGTATCACATTTTTCGAGGAGAAGACGGAATGGAGTACCGATTATACAGGCGCTATGGCTCTTCGTACATCTTCGGGTGAACCCTATGCGGTTTTGGCAGTAGATATGGAAATAGATGAAATTAACAAGGACATCATTTCGTTTACTATAGAGAACACAATGGTCATCCTTTTTATCGGTGTATTATTCATGATGGGCTTTGTTTTTTGGGCACAGAAGAATATTACTGTTCCTATAACAAAGCTTGAAAACAGTGTCGTATCGTTTGCCAGCAGCAGTCATGGGCAGAGAGATTCGAATGCACTTAAATTCGTAGATCCCGATATTCATACCCATAATGAGGTGGAGACTCTGGCGAAGGCTGTCCGAAGCATGACGGAGGACATGAGGGAATACGTAAAGGGAATTGCAACTGCCGAGGAGAGAGCAGCTGATATGAACGAGCTTGCACATAAGGATTCGCTCACCGGCATAAGGAACAAGAATGCTTATAAACAGGAAGTGGAAATTCTCCAGGAGGAAATTGACAGCGGCAAAGCCAGATTTGGCATAGTAATGATCGATCTCAATTTCCTTAAAGTCATAAATGATACTTATGGTCATGAAAAGGGAGATAATGCAATTAAAAAGCTTTCGGCAATAGTATGCGATGTCTTTTCCCACTCGCCGGTATTCAGAGTGGGCGGCGACGAATTTACGGTAATCCTCAAGGATGCGGATTATTACAATGTTCTTAATCTTATAGATGTTTTTAATGAAAAAATGATCATGATGGCAAATGATGATGAACTTAAGCCTTGGGAAAAGATATCGGCAGCAATAGGCTATGCCATTTATGACAGACAAACAGATAAAGATGTGGACAGTGTTTTTGACAGGGCCGATGCGAATATGTATAAAGCCAAGAAGGGCATGAAAGCTACAAGAGAGGGATAATATATAAAAACTTTTTAATAAAATTTTATAATTGTCTTTAAACACATTTGTTAACTATATCTAGGGCTGTAAAAAGGAAATAGAACTATATATTGTATCAGCAAAGCCTCCCACTTTTTGTGGGAGGCTTTTTTGGCGAAATATAGCCTTTTATCGCCCTTCTGAAAGGTTGTTAAAAAGAAAAAAATGGTATATTATACATTTAGGTGGTAAAAAGTGTCACAAAGTGGTGACAAAGTGGTAACAAGTGGTAGATTATTATGGGAAAGGCGTACAAAGGCGAATATAGCCATTCAATCGATGCAAAAGGACGACTTATCATCCCGGCCAAGTTTCGCGATCTGCTGGGAGAGCAGTTCGTTGTAACGAAGGGCTTTGATGGGTGTTTATTTGCGTTCGATCAGGAAGGCTGGGACGCTTTTGAGGACAAGCTGAAAAATCTTCCCATGGACATTCCCGGAGCAAGACAGCTTAGCCGATTTTTTATGGCAGGAGCCGATGATGTAGAGCTCGACAAACAGGGAAGAATACTACTTAAAGCAGGCTGGCTCACCCACGCATCAATAGAAAAAGAAGCAATAGTGGCAGGTGTCGGCAACCGTGTCGAAATCTGGAGCAAAGAGAAGTGGGAGGAAGCTACAAGCTTTGATGACATTGACAGTATCGCTGAGAAGATGAGTGCATACGGACTCAGTATTTAGTAAAAAACGATAACGAAGCCTTAACTTATAAATGGGGATGAAATGGAATTTAAACATTACTCAGTGCTCCTTAAAGAGGTGCTTGAAAATCTGAATATAGATCCCGATGGGATTTACGTTGACGGGACACTGGGCGGAGCGGGCCATTCTTCCCGTATAGCAGAGAGGCTTTCAGATAAAGGAAGACTGTACGGGATCGACCAGGACGAGGATGCTATAAAAGCAGCAACCGAGCGACTTAAGCCTTTTGGGGAAAAGGCGGTGATAATCCGTGATAATTATGAAAACGCTGTGGAGCGATTAAAGGAACTTGGAGTTACAAGTGTAAACGGAATACTTCTTGATTTGGGAGTTTCATCCTTTCAGCTTGATAACGAGGAGAGAGGATTTACCTACAGATTCGACACTCCTTTGGACATGAGAATGGACCAGAGGCAGGAACTTACAGCGGGAACAATAGTAAATGAGTTTTCCGAAATGGAGATATTCCATATCATAAGAAATTATGGTGAGGACAAATTTGCAAAGAATATTGCAAAACATATTGTTGCAAGAAGAAGTGAAAAAAAGATAGAGACAACCTTTGAACTCAATGAGATCATCAAGGCAGCAATACCGGCAAGGATGAGAGAAAAAGGAGGACATCCGTCAAAGAGAACCTTCCAGGCACTGAGAATTGCCTGTAACAGAGAACTTGATGTTCTTGAAAATTCACTGGACGGAATGATTGATTTTCTTGCACCGGGAGGACGTATTTGCGTTATTACCTTCCACTCTCTTGAGGACAGAATTGTAAAAAATAACTTCAGAAAAAATGAAAATCCCTGTACATGTCCGCCGGAGATTCCTATCTGCGTATGCGGTAAAAAATCCAAGGGAAAGGTTATTACAAGAAAACCGATTCTGCCATCTGAGAGCGAACTGTCTGAGAATTCACGAAGCGCCAGTGCAAAGCTCAGGGTATTTGAAAAAAGTTGTTCCTAAGGAATTCCATTAAAGCGGTTTCCTTAGGCTTATATACGAGGGAATATTATGGAAAAAAATTATGTTTACGGAAACACAGCAAGACAATTGAATGCACCTGCAGGATACCGCAGAGAAATGCCCCTTCATGTGCAGAAGAGAGCACAGGCTAAAAGAAGAGAGCATAGAATGAGTTTTGGATATTTGGTATTTTTGTCACTTGCAGTTTTGGCCACAGGTATTATACTGACATGGTATATAACTCTTCAGGCAGATATCACTGCCAGTGTAAAATCTGTTTGCTCACTTGAAGCTCAGCTTAATACACTGAAGCAGGATAATGATGAAGCGTATAACAAGGCAATAAGCAGCCTTGATTTGGAGGAGATTAAACGTATAGCAATAGGTGAGTATGGAATGACCTATGCTACGGAGGGGCAGATTATCACATATTCCGACGGCGGCGGAAATGATTATGTAAGACAGATAGCCCCGATACCGAGCGGAAATTAATGATATGAGAAAAAGAAGTAATGCACAAAAATTTACAATAGGAATGAAAAAGAAGCTGGCAGTGCTGTTCTTAGTGGTACTGACAGCTTTTGTTGGTTTGAGTATAAGACTCATACTTATAAACAGGGATAACGGTGAAGCATATGAAAAACAGGTTCTGTCCCAGCAAAAGTATGATTCGAGCATCATACCGTACAGAAGAGGAGAAATCCTTGATGCAAACGGGACTGTTCTTGCTTACAGCGAGAAGGTGTACAATGTGATTCTTGATGCGAAGCTTGTTTTGTCCGGAAAAGACAACAAGTACTTGGAACCCACAATAGCTGCTCTTGTCAGATGCTTTGGATTTGATGAAAATGAAATCCGAAACTATATAACGGAAAATCCCGATTCTCAGTATTACACACTTGCAAAGCAGTTAAGCTATGATGAAATCAGCGAATTTCAGGGACTTATTACCATAGGCGGTGAGAATTATGATGAAACTGTTCAGGGTGTCTGGTTTGAAGAAAACTATGTAAGAAAATACCCTAACGGTTCTATGGCATGTGATGTTGTGGGCTTTACAACAAGCGATAACAACGGTCTTTTCGGACTTGAAGAATACTACAATGATGTTTTAAGCGGTAGCAACGGAAGAATATACGGTTATCTTGATGAGGACTCAAACCTTGAGAGAACAACAATCCCTGCAACTGACGGAAACAGCATTGTTACCACAATAGACGGCAATCTCCAGTCCATAGTTGAAAAGTACCTTCAGGAGTTCAACGATACTTATAAGGATGCCTTTCGTGAGGGTAACGGAGCCAATAATATAGGCTGCGTGATAATGGATGTCAACAATGGCGATGTGCTTGCTATGGGGAGTTACCCCAAATTTGATCTTAACGATACTAAAAATCCCGAAAATCTCATCGGTATGCCAAGAGTGGATGAGAGGGGATTGAAAATAGCGGGTGAGAGCATCTATGACTCGGGCGTATATATTAATCAGGCGATGCTTGATGAGATGACAGATGAGGAAAAGCTTTGGAATTTCAACGCTCTATGGAGGAATTTTTGTATTTCCGATACATATGAGCCCGGTTCTGTTGCGAAGCCCTTTACGGTTGCGACAGGTATAGAATCAGGTTCTATAACCGGTAATGAGGTATATGACTGCGGCGGTTATCTTGAAATAGGTGGACACAGAATTTATTGCCATAACAGATACGGTGACGGAGCGGTTTCGGTTCAGAGAGGTATAGAGATATCCTGTAACGTAGCCATGATGAAAATAGGACAGGTTATAGGATCGGATACTTTTGCTCAGTTCCAGAAAAATTTCGGATTTGGACTTAAGACCAATATAGATCTTGCAGGTGAAGCCAGAACAGAGGGACTTACCTATAAAGCAGAGGATATGGGTTCTGCGGAGCTGGCAACAGGAACCTTCGGACAGGGCTTTAACGTGGATATGATAGAGATGATCACAGCTTTCAGTTCACTTGTTAACGGTGGAAAACTCTATGAGCCCCATGTTGTAAAAAAGATTCTTAACTCATCAGGCGCGACTGTCAAAAGTATTGAGCCCAGAGTACTCAGACAGACCATTTCCGAATCGACTTCGCAAAAGGTTATAGAATGCTGTAACCTGGTTGTCGCAGGAGAGGAAGGAACAGGTAAAACAGCAAGACCCGCCGGCTATATGATTGGCGGAAAAACAGGAACCGCTGAGACTGTTCCGCGTAAAAACCGTCAGTATGTGGTATCATTTATGGGATATGCTCCGGCAAATGATCCTCAGATAGCTATTTACGTTGTTGTAGACAGACCGAATGCTATGGATCAGGCAGATGCCAAGTTTGCTACAAGAGTTGTAAGAAAGGTACTTACAGAGGCTCTTCCTTATCTCAATGTACCAATGACGGAGCCTGTAACAGAAGAGGAACAGGCAGAGCTTGATGAACTGAGAGAAAAAGAGATCATGATGGCTGCAGCACAGAAGGCAGAGGTTGTGGTTGATGAAAACGGGGATCCCGTACTTGATGAAAACGGAAATCTTGTTTTGGCAGATGGTACTGCAGGGGAGGTATCCGGAGGCGATGCCGAAGGATCTTCTGAAGATACGGAAGAATCCGAAAACGGTGAAGAAGGGGATAGTATCTGGGAGAAAATCCCCGAGAACGAGAATAAGGAACCTGTATGGAAGTCATTTGAAATAGATGAGGAAACGGGGTATTATATTGACCCGGAGACGGGTGATCTTATCAGCCCCGAAGACGGACATACAATAGGCGGCGAAGGACTTCCTGATTACGAGCCTGATGAAGGAAGCGCCTACGAAAGTAACTGATATAAAAGAAGGAATAAAATGACAGCAAAAGAATTGATAGGAAAAAAAGTACTGATAATAGGAACCGGAATATCCGGTATCGGAAGCGCTAAGCTTCTGGGAAAGGCTGGGGCATTTCCGATAATTTTTGATGAAAATACAAAAATAACCGAAGAAACAGTAAAAGAAAAGCTTTCTGGCTACGAAGGAGAAGAACCACAGATTATAATAGGTGAGCTTGCGGATGATGTGATAAAAGAACTGGTACTGGTCGTGCCAAGCCCTGCAGTTCCTCTTGATTCTCCGCTTATTTTAAGACTTAAGGAGACGGGACTTCCTATATGGAGCGAAATTGAGCTTGCGTATAATTTTGCAAAAGGACAGATGGTTGCCATAACCGGAACAAACGGAAAGACAACTACTACCACGCTTGTCGGTGAGATAATGAAGGCGCATTTTGCGTCAACATATGTTGTTGGAAATATCGGCTATTCATACGCTGAGAGAGCTCTTGAAATGACTGATGATACGGTATCCATAGGTGAGATAAGCAGCTTCCAGCTTGAGGCTGTGGAGAATTTTCATGCAAAGGTATCGGCAATTCTGAATATTACACCCGATCACCTGAACAGGCACCACACCATGGAATGTTATGCTTCCATGAAGGAAAATATCACAAACAACCAGACAAAGAGTGATGTTTGTGTACTGAACTATGATAATGAATATACAAGGGATTTTGGTAGCAGATGTCCCGCAACGGTTGTTTTCTTCTCATCAAAGGAAAAACTTATCGACGGTTTTTATCTTGATGGAGAGGATATATGCCTTGCCAAAAACGGAGTTTCCGAAAAGATAATGAATGTTCACGAGATGAGTCTTGTAGGAACCTGCAATTATGAAAATGTGATGGCTGCAATTGCAATGGGGCTTGCAATGGAAGTTCCTATGGAGACGATCCTGAAGGTTGTGCGGGCGTTTAAAGCTGTTGAGCATCGCATAGAATTTGTAGCAACCAAAAACGGTGTTGATTATTATAATGATTCCAAGGGTACAAATCCCGATGCGGCTATACAGGGAATAAAAGCAATGTCCAAGCCCACATACCTCATTGGCGGAGGCTATGATAAGGGCAGTGAGTATGATGAATGGATTGAAGCATTTGACGGAAAAGTTAAAAAGCTTGTTCTTATAGGAGTAACAAAGCAGAAAATAGCTGATTGTGCCGAAAAACACGGCTTTCATGATTATATTTTCATGGACACCTACATGGATGCGCTTAAATATTGCAGCGATAATGCTGTATCGGGTGAGGCGGTTCTTCTTTCGCCTGCCTGCGCAAGCTGGGATATGTTCCCGAGCTATGAGGTAAGAGGAGAGCAGTTCAAGGATTACGTAAACAGTCTGTAAGGGGGAATTTTTATGGAGACTGCAAGAACCGTGAGAACAGCTGGACTGGTGAGGACATCAGGAACAGCAAGGACAACCGGTCGGGGGAGACCGGCTGACAGATCACGAACAGCCGGACGTGTTCGACCACCGGAAATGGCAAGTAGGGTACGGGAGTCATTTAGTGCTTCGACTGAGAGAATGGGACAGGCTGCAAGAAGCGGCGCTTTGACTCGAATGGGTGGTGCAAGGAATGGCGCTGTTGATGCTCGCAGAATGGATAATAACAAAACGAAATACCATGCAAAAAAAGAGACCTATGTCGATTACAGCATGGTATTTGTAGTGTTGTTTTTGCTCGTATTCGGACTTGTTATGCTTTATTCAACAAGTTCATATGACGGAAGATTAAAGTATGATGATTCGGCATATTACCTGAAACATCAGCTGCTACCGACAGGACTCGGTATCGGGCTTATGATGGTTGTTTCAAGAATTCCGTATCATTTTTACAAAAAGGTTTCGACGCTTGCATATGTATTTGCCATTACTATGATCCTTCTTGTAAAATCGCCTCTTGGAATGGAAATCAATAACGCAAGAAGATGGATAAAAATATTTGGTGTTTCGATACAGCCTGCAGAAGCCGCAAAGCTTGCAATGATAGTTGTTCTGGCATCATTTATAAGTAAACTGGGTAAAGGTATCCTTAATCCCAGGGCATTCTGGGTTGTTATGGGAATTCCTATTCCGGTGTGCCTGCTTGTATGGCGCGTTACAAAGAATCTGAGTACGGCAATTATTATCTTCGGTATTGCTTTTCTTATGCTTTTTGTTGCAACACCGGGCTACAGAAAATTTATCGCAATAGTTGCTGCCGGATTTGCTGCGGCTGCGGGAGTGGTTGCGCTGGTCGTAAGGGCGGGCTATCACAGTGAGATGAACTTCAGATTCGGACGTATTCTGGCCTGGCTCGATCCTGAGGCTTACGTTAATGATAAAGGATATCAGACACTTCAGTCCCTTTATGCGATAGGCTCCGGAGGCCTTTTTGGCAAGGGACTCGGAGAAAGTATGCAGAAGCTTGGATTTATTCCCGAAGCTCAAAATGACATGATCTTTTCAATTATCTGCGAAGAGCTTGGCATTGTTGGTGCTATAGCAGTTATGATCATGTTTATAATACTTATCTACAGAATGATGGTAATTGCGCAGAATGCTCCGGATATGTATGGTGCACTTCTTGTAATAGGAGTACTTGCACACATTTCACTCCAGGTTATTCTGAACATAGCCGTTGTTACAAATACTATTCCGAATACGGG
The DNA here is from genome assembly GCF_000703165.1 of Butyrivibrio sp. AE3004. Classification (NCBI taxonomy): domain Bacteria; kingdom Bacillati; phylum Bacillota; class Clostridia; order Lachnospirales; family Lachnospiraceae; genus Butyrivibrio; species Butyrivibrio sp. AE3004. Next base: position 2,172,308 of record NZ_JNLQ01000002.1, on the reverse strand, counting down.
AATCACGCTTCCTTTCATAAGTTATGGCGGTACAGCGGTACTGTTCCTTTTGACTGAGATAGGAATTGTGTTTAATGTTGCCAGACATATAGAAATGTAAAGGGCCGGTTTGATGGCGAAAAAAAGGAAAAGAATACAAAGAGAGAGAACACATGCTCCTCGAATGAGCTTTGGGGAGCTGTTTTTTCTGCATAAGAGTCTTTTTATAATCGGTGCGATACTACTGATATTATTTATAGGGATCATGTCAGCTTTAGCATATGTTTCGCATAATTATTCGATAACCAATGTTTATGTTGACGGAAACATACATTACACCGATGAAGAGATCATGAATATGGTAATGACGGATAAACTTGACAAGAATTCGCTCTACCTGTCCATGAAATACCGGAATAAAGAAATTACAGGTATTCCTTTTATTGAGAAAATGGACGTTGAGATCATGGCTCCCGACACAGTAAGGATTAATGTCTATGAAAAGGCTATAGCCGGATATGTTAAATATCTGGACAGATACATATATTTTGACAGGGATGGTATCGTTGTTGAGACTTCAACTGAACCATCGGATGATGTTCCTCTTGTGCTCGGCTTAAATTTTGAGTATATTGTTCTTCATGAGAAACTTCCTGTTGAAAATGAAAATGTTTTTTCAGAGATTCTTGATATTACTCAATTACTCAGAAAATATGACCTGAATGCAGATAAAATCTTTTTTGACAGCGATTATCACTTGTATGTTTATTTCGAAAATGTAGAAGTTAGTCTTGGAACTAATGACAACATAGATGAAAAAGTGATACAATTACAATATATTTTACCGAATCTCCAAGGCAAAACAGGCATCCTGGAAATGTCAGAATATGACGCAAATACTCAGAACATTACATTTGAAGAGAAAAATTAAAATTCTAGGTTGTAAATTATATAAAATAATTATAAAATGGCTTGTAGGAGTTTTAGGTTATGAAGGAGGAGCACTATCTTGCTTGAACTAAAGTCAAATGAGGCTGAATCCGGCGCCAAAATCATAGTTGTTGGGGTAGGTGGCGCAGGAAATAATGCTGTAAATAGAATGGTAGAAGAAAGTATTTCCGGTGTAGAGTTCATCGGAATTAATACGGATAAACAGGCTCTACAGCTCTGTAAAGCACCCAAGCTTTTACAGATCGGTGAGAAGCTGACAAAGGGACTTGGCGCTGGAGCTAAGCCTGAAATCGGTCAGAAGGCAGCCGAGGAGAGCCAGGAAGAGATCACAAACGCACTTAAGGGTGCCGATATGGTCTTTGTTACTTGCGGAATGGGTGGTGGTACCGGAACCGGTGCAGCTCCCGTTGTTGCCAAGATTGCCAAGGATATGGGTATTCTTACTGTAGGTGTTGTAACAAAGCCTTTTGCTTTTGAGGCTCGTGTTCGTATGCAGAATGCACTTGCAGGTATTAATACGATTAAAAATAACGTTGATACACTTATCGTTATTCCTAATGATAAGCTTCTTCAGATTGTCGACAGACGTACAACAATGCCTGATGCGCTTAAGAAGGCAGATGAAGTACTTCAGCAGGCTGTACAGGGTATTACTGATCTTATCAATGTTCCTGCAGTTATCAATCTTGACTTTGCTGATGTACAGACAGTCATGAAGGAAAAAGGTATCGCTCACATCGGTATCGGATCCGGTAAGGGTGATGATAAGGCAGCAGATGCTGTTAAGATGGCTGTTGAGTCTCCTCTTCTTGAGACTAAGATTGACGGTGCATCCAATGTTATCATCAATGTATCCGGTGATATTTCTCTTATGGATGCTTCAACTGCTTCTGACTACATCAGAAATCTTGCAGGTGATGATGTTAATATCATCTTCGGTGCTATGTATGATGAGTCCATGGCAGATACCTGTAACATCACAGTTATCGCTACAGGTATTGATGATAAGAATAATGTTATGCCGGCAGCTAAGCCTGTTGCTCAGCCTGTACGTCAGCCTCAGCCGCAGCCTACTGCAGCTCAGGTAACACCTCAGATTCAGGTACAGCCTCAGAACCAGATTTCTCCTGAGCCTACGATTGATACACTCACATCACGTGGTGCACAGCCTGTTCAGCCTGCAAGACCGGTAGCTCCTCAGCCTGCACCCAGACCGCAGTCAGGTCTTAATCGTGCTCCCGAAGTTAGAAGTTCTGTAGAAGCTAAGAGTCTTAAGATTCCGGATTTCTTACAGAAGAAATAATTGGATTTATGAAATGATATTTTAGAGAGTAGTCACTAGATGGCTACTCTTTTTTATCGTATAAGAAATTACTTCATAATTCTTATAAAAAAACGATCCGCTATGGATATAAAGAATCCTTTCAGGTTGCGAGATTTGGCATTTTTTTGTAGAAAATTTCGTTTAGTGATGTTACAATAATTTGTGTGGGCCTATATTTTTGACCCTAAATGTTGATTTTGGATGTGCATGATGCACAGAAAGGTTAATGTTATGAAGTGTCCTTTTTGCGGTAAAGACAACACTCGTGTAATTGATTCAAGACCTGCTGATGACAACACATCAATAAGACGCAGACGTGTTTGCGACTCCTGCGGTAAGAGGTTTACAACCTATGAGAAGGTTGAGACTATTCCTCTCATTGTGATCAAGAAGGATAATAATCGCGAACCGTATAACCGTGCAAAGATTGAGGCTGGGGTTCTGAGAGCATGTCACAAGAGACCTGTCAGTGCGCAGCAGATTACAAGTATTGTTGATGCTGTTGAGACTGAGGTGTTCAATCTTGAACAGAAGGAAATACCTAGCCGCATTATCGGTGAATTGTGTATGGAGAAGATGAAAAATCTTGATCCTGTAGCATATGTCAGATTTGCTTCTGTATACCGTGAATTTAAGGACGTTAATACATTCATGGATGAACTGAAGATTGTTCTTGAAAAAGAAGAAGAGGGTGTAATTACCGATTCAACCGATAAAACAACTCCTCTTTTGAAAAGAGAGTAAACATTTTCTGTTGACATAGGTTACTTCATTCCTTATAGTTTTTTAAGTAGTATGACTTCCTGAACGCCAAAGTGAAAATGCGTTCAGGAATCTATAACAACTTAATAACGGAAGGAAGGATTGTAACATGATAAAGAGAAGTATTGGAAGGAAAAGCCTTTCTACACTTTTGGTTGTGTTAACAACACTGACTCTTACATTGAGCGGCTGCTCAAGTAAAAAGGCAGAGGAATCTACGACAGATACCACAAATGTGACCGAAAATGCTAGTCAGGATAAGGACGGCAAAGCGGAAAATGCGGAGAGTACTGTCTCGGCAGATGATCTTTCTGAGATTACTATCGGTATTCCGCAAGATATTGATGGTATGGACCCGCACATGACTCAGGCGGCGGGAACCAGAGAGGTATTGTTCAATATTTATGAGGGACTCGTAAAACCTGATCAGGATGGTAATCTTCAGCCTGCTTTAGCCAGTGACTACACAATTTCTGATGATGGAAAGGTTTATACTTTCACTTTGAGACAGGGTGTTAAGTTCCATGATGGACAGACAGTTACGGCAGAGGATGTTAAGTATTCTATAGAACGTAATGCCGGTACTGATGGAACTGATCCGTTGATATCGGCTTTTTCTAATATAGAAAGTGTTGAGATTAAGGACGAGTCAACGGTCGTTATGACTCTCAAGGATGCTAATACAGAGTTTTTGGCATATATGACAGTTGCTATTATACCTGCAGCCAATGAGAATCCGGAGGGGAATCCTGTAGGTACAGGCCCTTACAAGTTTGTATCACGTTCACCACAGGAAAACATTATTCTCACCAGATTTGATGAATATTGGGGCGAGCCTGCATTCATTAAGGATATAACTCTTAAGATTGAGGCTAATGCAGATTCAATAGTTATGGATCTTGAAGGCGGTTCAATCGATATGATTGCACGCGTACCGTCAGCACAGGTAGCACAGCTTTCTGATAAATTTGATGTCTATGAAGGCACAATGAATCTTGTTCAGGCTTTGTATTTAAACAATGCCAAGGCTCCTTTTGACAATGAACAGGTTCGTCAGGCACTTTGCTATGCCGTTGACCCTCAGACAATAATGGATTTTGTTTCAGATGGTAAGGGTACTGAGGTTGGTAGTAGTATGTATCCTTCATTCGGTAAGTATTTTGACGCAAGTCTGAATGATACCTACAATCAGGATATCGATAAGGCTAAGGAACTACTCGCTGAAGCAGGATATCCAAATGGTTTTGATTTTACCATTACAGTTCCATCTAACTATGCCCAGCATGTAGATACTGCTCAGGTTCTTGTAGAGGAATTTAAAGAGATCGGTGTAAATGCTACAATACAGGAAGTTGAATGGAATTCATGGCTTGAGGATGTTTATACAAATCGTAACTTTGAGTCAACTGTTGTAGGTGTTGATGCATCAACTCTTACAGCATACGCACTCCTTAGCAGATTTAAGTCAGATGCGAAAAACAACTTCATTAACTACAGTAATGCTGATTACGATGCTGCATTGACAGCAGCAGTTGAAGCTGTTGATGACGCAGAAAAGACCAAGTATTATAAAGAATGTGAGAAGATTCTTTCAGAGACAGCAGCAAATGTATATATTCAGGATCTTCCGGAATTTGTGGTACTTAATAAAAACTATACAGGATACGTATTCTATCCACTTTATGCGCAGGACTTTGCAAAGATAAAGCCTGCAAAATAATACCTGATCAAGACGTTTTTTGAACTTCGTCAGTATTATTTATCTGTTCGGTAAAACTGATACAGAACTATATTATTTTATAAAGAGGAACACGCATATGAGATATATATTGAAAAAAGTTTTGAGCATGGCGCTTACTTTATTCGTTGTATCTTTGTGCGTGTTCCTTGCTTTTAGCTTGATCCCCGGAGATCCGGTCACAAGAATGTTCGGAACGGAGGCTACCCCCGAACTGATTGCACAGTACAGAGAAAAGATGGGGCTAAACGACCCTGTTCTTGTAAGATTTTTCCGCTGGTTCACAGCATTCTGGCAGGGGGATATGGGAACCTCCTATCACTACAAGATTCCTGTAGCAGGTATGCTTGCTGAAAAAATCCCAATCACTTTTACCCTTGCGGTAATGTCTTTTGTCATTATGGTTGTTGTATCGATTCCACTTGGGATTTATACGGCAAAATATGAAAATGGCCTGATTGACCACATTATTTCGGCAATCAATCAGATCATCATGGCGATACCGCCATTTTTCTCAGGAATATTATTGACTTTCTTTTTCGGAGTTATTTTGAAAATTTTTACTCCGGGAGGTTTTGTATCATATACGAAGGATGTACATGCATTTTTGAAATATTTGATCTTACCGGCATTTGCAATAGCACTTCCTAAGGCTGCAATGGCTACGAAGCTTCTTCGAGGCTCGGTCATTGAGGAAGCGGGAAAGGATTATACCAGAACGGCTTATAGCAGAGGTAATACTACAAATGCGGTATTGTATCTTCACGTTCTTAAAAATGCCATGATCCCTGTTATTACATTTATGGGAATGGCACTTGCCGATATGGTGGCAGGAAGTATTGTTATTGAGCAGGTTTTCGGTATACCCGGAATTAGCCGCATACTTCTGACTTCCATAAATAACCGGGATTATCCGGTTGTAGAAGCGATAATTATGGGTATTGCCATTATGGTTTTGGTGATCAATCTTCTTGTTGATATAGTCTACAGAATCATTGACCCCAGAATTGAGGTGAATGAATGATGAGCAGGTTTTTATCACTTTTCAAAAAAAATAAGGCCACCGGAAGAAGAAATACCTTTCTTATTATGGGAATAATACTGACCGGTTTTGTTCTGCTGATGGTGTTTGTAGGGATTTTTTATACTCCCTACAGCCCGACAAAGATGGATTCTTCTGCGAAACTCCAGGGCTTTTCTTTGAAACATCTTATGGGCACAGACAATATGGGTCGGGATGTATTTAGCAGAGTTCTGTATGGTAGCAGGATTACTCTGGCTATTGCCACGTTTACTATTCTTATCGGGGCAGGAGCTGGAACTGTAATCGGCGCATTGACAGGCTACTTTGGCGGACTTGCCGATGAAATTACCATGAGAATTATTGATGCTATGCTTGCATTTCCGAGTATTTTACTTTCGCTTGTATTTGTAAGTCTTTTTGGAACAGGAACCTATCAGGTTGCTGTGGCTCTCGGAATTTCCTTTATTCCCAGCTTTGCAAGAATAGTTAGAAGTGAATTTTTAAGATGCAGAAACATGGATTATGTCGAAGTTGCCAGATTGCAGGGAGTGTCTCCCTTCAGAATCATCTTTGTGCATATTATGCCAAATACGGTGGGAGTGCTGCTATCGTCAGTAATGATAGGCTTTAATAATGCGGTTCTTGCAGAGGCAGGACTTAGCTTCCTTGGCATAGGCGCACAGCCTCCCTATGCAAGTCTCGGAAATATGCTTTCAGATGCGCAGGGATATCTTTTCAACAGCCCGGGTTATGTAATGAGCATTGGACTTGTGATAGTAGTTATGGTACTGGGTTTTTCATTTCTTGGCGAAGGGATAAAGAGAATCTGATGGAAAACAACGTAATCTTGGATGTAACAGATCTTCATATAGAATTTCATGATCATGATCAGCCCGAAACAGTAGTTGAGGATTTTGATCTGATGCTGGAGGCCGGAGAAATTGTGGGTATTGTAGGAGAGTCAGGCTCCGGCAAAAGCATGAGTGCTCTTGCTATTGCAGGTCTTTTAAAGAGACATGCGCTTACAAAGAAGGGCAGGATCATGTTTGACGGAACGGATCTTCTTACCTGTGACAGAGATATTTTGCGCTCTTATCAGGGAGATGAGATATCAATGATTTTTCAGGAACCCATGACATCACTTAATCCTGTGAAGAAGATAGGATGGCAGGTTGAAGAATCACTGAGAATCCATCACAAGGAGATTGACAGAAAGGAAAGAAAAAGGCGCGCTATAGCGATGCTTGATGCGGTTGGGATGAATGAACCCGAAAAAGTGTACAATAAATATCCCCATGAGCTTTCAGGCGGAATGCGGCAGAGAGTCATGATTGCAGCAGCAATGATAGGAGAACCGAGAATCCTTATAGCAGATGAACCGACAACAGCACTTGATGTGACAATACAGGCGCAGATAGTTGAGCTTCTGCGCAAATTGAACAGAGAAAAGGGAACAGCTATTATTTTTATATCCCATGATCTGTCACTAATAAGGCAGCTTTGCTCAAGGGTCATTGTTATGCAGAAGGGGAATATTGTGGAGACGGGAAACGTTGAAGATATTTTCAAGAGACCCGCCATGACATATACGAGAAAACTGATAGCAGCGATTCCTCAGATTGATCTTAATTGATGGGATATTTATATGGGACAGGAAAAGGTAATTCAGATTAAAAATCTGCAAGTATACTATAAAAAACATAATAAAACACCTTTTGGTAAAAAGCGCAAACAACATGTAATAAAGGGAATCGACCTTGATGTGTTTGAAGGTGAGATACTTGGTCTGGCAGGTGAGTCGGGATGCGGTAAATCAACACTTGCCAAAGCTATAGTGGGAATGAACAAAGATATCGAGGGTGAACTGATACAAAAATATTCAGATGCCCAGATGGTATTTCAGGACCCATATTCATCGCTCAACCCTAAAAAGAAAATCGGATGGCTTTTGGAAGAGCCACTTAGGGCTGATAAAACCAAGAAGTGGACAAGCGAAGAACGTAAGAAGAGAGCAGAGCAGATAATGAAGGCTATTGGTCTTCCTACGGAAATGATGGAAAGATACCCATCCCAGCTTTCCGGAGGACAAAGACAGCGTGTCAGCATAGGTGTAGCACTGATGAGATCCCCCAAAGTGCTTATAGCCGATGAGCCTGTTTCCGCACTTGATGTGACAATTCAGGCGCAGATCCTGGAACTTCTTCAGGACCTTCACAGAGAAATGGGGATAACCATTCTTTTTATATCACATGATCTTAGAGTTATATATCAGATATGTGATCATGTGGCTGTAATGCATGGGGGCATTATTGAGGAATATGGTGTTCCGCGGGAGGTTTATAAAAATCCGAAGAGCGAATATACGATGGAACTGCTAAAAAGTGCAGGGATTAGATAAAAAATTTCAAATAAGCTCTAAAGCTTTTGGAATAATATGCCGATATAATGCATTGAATGGTGCGCAGGAATTGATTTAACGGGTATTTTCGTGTAAGATATCAATGTATGAAAAAGGAGGGGGCATATGAGAATCGATGGCTTTGATGATTCTTATTTGAACAGATTATATCCGAATAGCTTTCTTTCTACTGATAATGTTCAGACGGTGCTTACTGATAAAGGCAGCACACATGATTCTGACAGCAAAACAGGAAAAGAGTCCGCTTGGGATGCAGTTGTAAAAACACCCAGGAAGAATGCAGATATTGGAAATGTGAAAGTCTCATTGGGGAATAGAGATGATTCACTTGTAGGTCTTTCCAATCTCGGAGGGATCCAGTCCAGTGTAATGCGCAAGGCAGTATCAGATATGCAGAAGGATTCAATACTGCATGAGTATCAGTATTTTGTAGGAAGCGGAGCAATAAATAATCGTTCGGAATCTGATTCTACAAGAATAGTAATGAATGATGAGGATGGACTTGTTATTCAAAGATGACAAATAATAGGGCAGAGGCTTTTTGATGGAGCTTCTGCTCTTTTTTTTGCTTTTAGTATGTACCACAGACAGCAGATTTGTGGTATAGTTTCATCTATGAAACATTTACTTTATCCGAGTGAGACCTCGGAATCAACTTATTTAATTCCGTTTGAAAAATTATATGATAAAGGTTACAGAGGCATTATCTTTGATATAGACAATACCCTGGTTCCTCATGGGGCGCCTGCGGATAACAGAGCAGTAGAGCTTTTTGACAGACTTCATGAGATTGGCTATGATACTGTTCTTTTATCGAATAATAAAGAGCCGAGAGTCAGTCCTTTTGCCAACGCTGTAGAGTCAAAGTATATTTATAAAGCGGACAAGCCTTTTCTGAAGGGCTATATCAAAGCAATGGAGCTTATGGGGACGGGACCGGATGATACACTTTTTGTTGGCGATCAGATTTTTACTGATGTCTGGGGAGCTAACAGGGCAGGAATTCACACAATTCTTGTAGATCAGATAGACAAAAAGGAAGAGATACAGATTATTTTAAAGAGAAGACTTGAGGCTGTTGTTCTGTTTTTTTATAGAAGACATGTAAATAAGGAAAGCAGAAAGAACAACTGATTTTGGTCGGAGGCTTGTATGAAAAAAGAGATTAAGGGAACAACAAGGGTCTGCGGACTCATAGGCAATCCTGTTCATCACACACTTTCACCAGCTATTCATAACACTTTGAACGATGTAACAGGTACAGATATGGTTTATGTTCCTTTTGAAGTTCGTGAGAATGATGTTGAGAGTGCGGTAAAGGGCGCTGCTGCACTGGATATTCTCGGACTTAACGTTACAGTTCCTCACAAAAGTGCCGTAATGCCATTTCTTGAGGATATAGATCCTGTTGCGGAGCGGATAGGCGCTGTTAATACGCTTGTGAGAACCAAGGATGGAACAGGTTTTAAGGGCTATAATACAGACTATCTCGGTATTCTGAGATCCCTCAAAGATGCAAAGGTGAGTCTTAAGGGAGAGTCGGTAATAATCCTCGGCGCAGGAGGCGCCGGAAGACCGGCGGCATTTCTTGCTGCAAAGGAAGACGCAAAAGAAGTGCTGATTTTAAACAGGACCTTTGAAAAGGCAGAAAAGCTCTGCAAGGAAGTAAATTCATTTGCGGGCTTTGATATAGCAACACCCATGGAACTTAAGGAGTATAAAAAGCTTCCTTCCGACAGAAAGTATATCTGTTTTCAGATGACAAAAGTGGGACTTTTTCCCGAAACAGAGAAAGCGGTTATAGAGGATCCTGATTTTTATAAAAAGTTGAAGATAGGATTTGATGCAGTATACAGACCGCTTAATACAAAGTTTTTAAAACTGTGTGCCGAGGCGGGTGCGAAGTGCATTTCAGGATTGAAAATGCTTTTGTACCAGGGAGTAGAAGCCTATGAGATGTGGAACGATATTAAGGCCGACGACTCTGCCTGTGCTATGCTGTACGGGAAGCTTTTTAGGGAACTTTTGGAGGATAGAAACATTATCCTTACAGGTTTTATGGGGAGCGGGAAAAGCTCTGTTGCCAAGGCTCTTTGTGAGCTTCTTGGCTATGAACTTGTGGATACCGATCTTGAGATTGAGAGAGAACAGAAAAAAGAGGTAAAGGATATTTTTGCTGAATCCGGAGAACAGGCTTTTCGTGATATGGAAACAGAATATCTTGAAAGGTTGTCTGAAAGTGACAGAACCGGAATTGTACTTTCGGTTGGCGGAGGACTTCCCATAAGAGAAAAAAACAGGGAACTGTTAAGAAAAACCGGTACTGTTGTTTTTTTGAAGGCAAGACCGGAAACTGTTTACGAAAGAGTAAAGGATGACGATTCCAGACCTCTGCTTAAGGCTGATAATGTTCTGGAGAAGATAAAAAGCCTTCAGGATGAGAGAAGAGATATTTACAAAGCTGCGTGTGATTTAGAAATAGATACGGACGGCAAGAGTGTTGACAGAATTTCTACTGAGATAATAGAAGCTATGCTGTGATCTTTTATCATTAAACGATACGAAGCATGATCCGAAAGCGGTAATTACAATCTGCCTACATGAATCATGTGAAAATATGTATTTACAATTGAGGGTATGATTATGAAGATACTGGTTATAAACGGACCAAACCTTAATTTTCTCGGAATAAGGGAAAAAAACATTTATGGAAATGAGGATTATAACTATCTTTTAAAGATAATAGAAGAAAAGGCTAAGGCCGATAACATCGATGTTACAGTATGGCAATCGAATCACGAGGGTGCCATTATAGACAAGCTGCAGGAAACATACAGTGACGGCACAGAGGGAATCGTGATCAATCCCGGGGCATATACCCATTACAGTTATGCGATACATGATGCCTTAAAAAGTCTGGAAAATATCCTGAAAGTTGAGGTCCATATTTCCAATATAAAGGAGCGCGAGAGCTTCAGAGCCAATTCGGTTACTGCACCTGCCTGTGACAAGCAGATATACGGACACGGACTTCAGGGTTATCTTGAGGCAATTGATTATTGTGTTCAGAACATAAAAGTAAATAAATGATTAAAAAAATTAAGTATTGAAAAAAAACAGACCTTAGTATATTATAATGTAGTTGTTTGATTTGTATATATTAGGAGGATTTTTATGATTTCTGCAAGTGATTTCAGAAACGGTATGACCATCGAAATTGATGGTAATGTATGTCAGATAATAGAATTCCAGCATGTTAAGCCCGGTAAAGGCGCAGCATTTGTAAGAACAAAGCTTAAGGATATCATCAACGGTGGTGTTAAGGAAACAACCTTCCGTCCTACTGAGAAGTTCCCTGCAGCTCGTATCGATCGTAAGGATATGCAGTATCTTTATGCTGATGGAGATCTTTTCAACTTCATGGATAATGAATCATATGAGCAGATCTCTCTTACAAAGGAGCAGGTTGGCGATGCTATGAAATATGTTAAGGAGAATGAGACCGTTCAGGTTAACTCATACAATGGCAACGTATTTGCTATTGAGCCTCCGCTTTTCGTAGAACTTGCTATTTCTGAGACAGAGCCCGGCTTCAAGGGTGATACAGCTACAGGTGCTACAAAGCCTGCTACTGTTGAGACAGGTGCTGTTGTGCAGGTTCCGCTTTTCGTTAACGAAGGCGATGTTATCAAGATTGACACCAGATCAGGAGAATACCTCTCCAGAGTTTAATTACCGTTTTTTCTGAAAATTGTATTTATAGACTTGTAAGGCAATGAAAGTATTATTATCTTTCATTGCCTTTTTTGCGTTTTTGGAAAAGGAGATTAAATTTGGAAAAAGAATTATTTTATAACGAAGTAGTGAAGAAAGTTGAAGCATATTACGGAGACAGTGCAATTGTTACAACACATGAGATTGTGAAGAATAACGGACTTGTAAAAAGAGGACTGTGTGTGAAGAACACAAAGAGCAATTGTGCGCCTACACTTTATCTTGATGATTTCTATGTGAAATATAAGGAGGGCAGGGACTTTAATGATATTTCCGAAGAAGTCATTGAAACTTTTGATAAATATATTGTAAACAGACAGGTTGATATGTCATTTTTTAAAGATTATGGTTCCATATCTGATAAGATTTGTTTTAAAATAGTAAATAAGGAAAGAAATGAAGAAAAACTGAAAAACGTTCCTCACAGATTGGTGGAAGATCTGGCGGTAATATATTTTGTAGCACTTAATGCTATGGGAATTGACGGAAGTGTTCAGATACGTAATGAATTCCTTGAATTATGGGATGCTACCGAGGAGGATCTGTTTGAGGCGGCACTTGATAATACACCGAGGATTTTTCCTGCAAATATAATTCCAATGGGCGATTTCTTAAGTGCAAAGTCCGGAGATGATATTTTCAGGGATGTTTTTTCTTCAAATAATCTGCTTATAGCGACAAATGACAAGTATTTGGGTGGTGCCTCGGTAATGCTGTATCCCGGACTTTTGAAGGAAGTAGGAGATAAGTTCGGAGCTAATTTTTACATACTTCCATCATCTGTGCATGAGCTGATCCTCCTTAGTGAGACTTTTGAAGGCAATGAAGCAGATAATCTTATAGAAATGGTAAAATGTGTAAATTCCACATGTGTTCCGTCTGAGGATGTATTGGCTGACAGTCTGTACTATTTTGACCGAAGTGGTGAAAATAATGTGAAAAAGGTTGAACAGGTCAAAGATACTATGTTATGATAGTCGGGTACGTAATAAATCTGTAACAATTTGCACCCGTAGTCTAATGGATAGAACGGAGGCCTCCGACGCCTTTAATGCAGGTTCGATTCCTGTCGGGTGCATCTTTTGTCACAGAAAGGAAATAGAATAATGAATTTTAAAGGAATGAATTTCAATAAAAAGAATAATGAACCGGAGAATCCGTTCGCGGCTCAGGATAAAAGAACTTTTTGGGAATTTATAACCGATAATAAAAAGATTGTGATGCCGATTATCCTTGTTGTTGCAGTTGCACTGACTGTGGTGATCGCACTTAATGCCAATAACAGAACAATTTCTACAGATACGCAGGACGGTCAGGTTACTGTTGATGAAAACGGAAGCTATATAGTTCCTGAGGTCGATCTTGAGAAAAATGCATATGAAGCTATAAATGACCTGATGAGTAAGTATTTTACAGCATATGCTTCAGGGGATATGGAAACTATAAAGTCCATTTATACCGGACTTGAATCAACAGAAGAACTTAGACTTAAGGAAGTATCCAAGTATATCAATCAGATTCCTACAGTTGATGTTTACACAAAACCCGGCCCTGTTGACGGAAGCTATGTTGCATATGCATACACTGAAGTGCTCTTTCAGGGCTATGACACACCTCTTCCCGGAATGCAGACTATGTATGTTTGCACTGATGAAAATGGAAATCTTTACATTAACGGGGATGTTGTGGATGACAAGATAACCGAATATATCAGCAATATTTCCCTTCAGGCAGATGTGGTTGATCTGAATAATTCGGTTGCTGCAAATTATAACGATATTATTGCAGGAAATGAGGGACTGGCTCAGTTTCTGTCTGATATGAGCGCTAGTATCCAGGTTTCGGTAGGTGAAGCACTTGCGGCTATTGAGTCCGGTGAAACTGTGGTTCCGGATGCGACTGCTGAAAATCCGGAAGCTGCAGAGGGTGAGAATGGAGAACAGCCTGCCGAGGGCGAAGTTACCGAGCAGCCCGCTGAGGGTGAAGCTACCGAGCAATCTGCAGAGGGTGAAAATGGAGAACAGCCTGCAGAAGAAGCTCAGACAGCTGTTGTTACCAAGATTAAGGCAACGGATGTTGTAAATATCAGAAGCTCAGATTCCGAAACTGCCGATAAGATTGGTAAGACAGAGATAGATCAGGTATTTACCAGAATTGCAGCTCTGGAAAATGGTTGGAGTAAGATTGAATATAATGGTGGTGAAGCATTTGTAAAGAGTGAATATTTCACCGAGGTTACTGAGGATCAGGCAGCTGCAGGCGATACTGAGAATGCTGAACAGCCTGCAACAGAAGAGACTACAGAGCAAAAGGCTGAAGAGAAGACCGAAGAGAAAAAGGAAGAGACTACAGAGAATGAGTCTAATTCAGGAAAAGTCAGTGTTTATGACACCGGTAAGATGCAGGTATCTGATGCTGTCAGACTTCGTAAGGGACAGAGCACTGATTCAGAGATTGTTGATAACATCTACAAAGGCGATTTTGTAAATGTTAAGGAGCAATATGCCAGCGGATGGGCTAAGGTCGAATATAACGGTAAGACAGGATACATTAAATCTGAGTTCCTTACAAAAGAATGAGATTTCTAATAAACGCGCAGCTGTGAAAATGCTGCGCGTTTTTAGCACTAGTACAACATGATTGAAACTAAAGAAAGAAGGAATTATATATGTTTGATAAGAGAAAAGTCGGAATAATGGGAACCGGGGAAATTGCAGGAACGATGGCAAGGACTATTCAGGGAATGCGGGGTGTGGTATGTCATGCGGTTGCTTCAAGAACGATAGAGAAGGCTGAAAATTTTGCTAAGGAATTCAAGATAAAGAATTACTATGGATCATATGAGGAACTCTGTAAGGACCCCAAGGTGGAACTGATTTATGTCGCAACTCCTCATTCTGCTCATTTTGAAAATGTTAAACTTGCTCTTGAGAACGGAAAAAATGTCCTTTGCGAGAAATCATTTACACTTAATGAAGCTCAGGCTAAGGAATTGTTTGCAATAGCTGAAAAGAATAATGTTTTTCTTACTGAAGCTATGTGGACAAGATTTCTTCCTCTTGCAGCTAAGCTAAAGGAAGTGGTTGCCGGTAACATTATCGGAGATATATCCATGGTCATGGCTGATTTAAGCTACAATATAGCATGGAAACAGAGAATACAGGATCCTTCACTCGGAGGAGGAGCACTTCTTGATCTGGGTGTTTACGGACTGAATTTTGCATCTCTTGTTCTTGGAGATGATGTTACGGATATTCAGACTCAGGCGGTTCTAAATGACAAAGGAATTGATTTACAGGACACGGTATGCCTTAAATACCGAAGCGGGCAGATGGCAGTAGTAACATGCTCAGCTACGGCATTTGGGCCCTGTAAGGGTATAATTTACGGTGCTAACGGTCATATAGAGGTTCAGGATATCAACAATTTTGCAGATATATGTGTTTATAACAATGCGGGTGAGAAGATAGCATATTATAAGCAGGAAAAGCAGATTACGGGATACGAATATGAGGTTACTGCTGCGTTTAAGGCAATAGGTGAAGGTTGGAAGGAAAGCCCTGAAATGACCCATATTCAGACGTTGAAAATATTGGATATTATGGATTTTGTAAGGAAACAGACAGGCGTTAAATTCCCGCAGGAAGAAAGCGAAAATGCAGAACCGGAGCAGGCTGAAAACGCAGAGGAATGATTTTTAATAGTTTAAAGCAATAAAGTGCTTGACGTTTTAATGTCATTGTGAAATAATACTTTTCGGACAGTGGTGTCTGCGCAATGGAGCGTAAAGACCTATGAAGCTTTACGCTCTTTTTTTGTACACTTTTTCAGAGCAGAGCCTAAGGTTTGATACGCCAGATTTTTAAATCATAGGAGGATATTAAAATGTCATACGTTGATGAAGTCTACAATTATGTTGTTGAGAAGAATCCCGCTCAGCCGGAATTCCATCAGGCTGTAAAGGAAGTACTTGATTCTCTCAGAGTTGTTATTGATGCACATGAGGATGAGTACAGAAAGGATGCACTTCTTGAGAGACTGTGCACTCCTGAGAGACAGATTCTTTTCAGAGTACCGTGGGTAGACGATAAGGGTCAGGTTCAGGTTAACAATGGTTTCCGTATTCAGTTCAATTCTGCTATCGGACCTTACAAGGGAGGACTTCGTTTCCATCCTTCAGTAAATCTTGGTATTATCAAGTTCCTTGGTTTTGAGCAGATCTTCAAGAACTCACTTACAGGTCTTCCGATCGGCGGCGGTAAGGGTGGTTCAGACTTTGATCCTAAGGGCAAGTCAGACAGAGAAATCATGGCATTCTGCCAGAGCTTCATGACAGAGCTTTTCAGACACATCGGTGCTGATACAGACGTTCCTGCAGGTGATATCGGTGTTGGCGGACGTGAGATCGGATATATGTATGGTCAGTATAAGAGAATCCGTGACACTTACGAAGGTGTTCTTACAGGAAAAGGCCTTACATATGGTGGATCACTTGCTCGTACACAGGCTACAGGTTATGGTCTTCTCTACCTTACAGAGGAGCTCTTAAAGTGCAACGGTTCTGATATTAAGGGCAAGACAGTAGTTGTTTCAGGTGCAGGTAACGTTGCTATCTATGCAATCGAGAAGGCTCAGCAGCTTGGCGCTAAGGTTGTTACATGTTCTGATTCTACAGGTTGGATTTATGATGCAGAGGGCATCGATGTAGAGCTTCTTAAGGAGGTTAAGGAAGTTAAGAGAGCACGTCTTACTGAGTATGCAGCTGCAAGAAAGTCAGCTGAGTATCACGAAGGCAGAGGCGTATGGAGCATCAAGTGTGATGTTGCACTTCCTTGCGCAACTCAGAACGAGCTTCATCTTGAGGATGCTAAGCAGCTTGTTGCTAATGGCTGTATCGCTGTATGTGAGGGTGCTAACATGCCTACAACAATCGAGGCTACAGAGTACTTACAGCAGAACAAGGTTATGTTCGTAGGTGGTAAGGCTGCAAACGCAGGTGGTGTTGCTACATCAGCTCTTGAGATGAGCCAGAACTCTGAGAGACTTAGCTGGTCATTTGAAGAAGTAGATGCTAAGCTTAAGAACATCATGGTTAACATCTATCACAACATTGACGATGCTGCTAAGAAGTATGGCCAGGAAGGCAACTACGTAGCAGGTGCTAATATCGCAGGCTTCCTTAAGGTTGCTGAAGCTATGAAGGCTCAGGGTATTGTCTGATCTGAAATATAAATAGACTGATAGAGCTTCCGAAGACAAAATGTTTTCGGAAGCTCTTTTACCTTACAGAAAACTACACTGTAATTCATATAATACAAAAAAACCACCGCAAAAGTGCGGTGGTTTAATAATATCTTTATTATGCTTTTTGTAAGCCTTGCAACATCTCAATTGCAGTCCTGCGCTCCTCTGATACCGGAGAATTAACAGGATGATCATATTTTCCGAGAAGCCTGCATCTCATTTCTTCCGGGTGATTATACAACTGGTCCATGATACGATCAAAAGCTTTTTTCCATTCCATACTCTTTCTCCTTGCTAATCTGAAGGTCCCCACCATCCAGATTCTGAATCCATCTCACGTCTTTCTCCCCCCAGATTAAGACATCAATATTTTCAGATGCAAGGTTAATATTAAAGCATAGAAGCAGGCTATTCAAGAAACAAAACCTTAAGAAAATCTTAAAATTTAATTACGTTATTTATGATAAATATTGAAATTATTTATTTTTTTCGCCTAATATAAAGCGGATAACAAAAACTGTCGCTATCATCAATATTACTGATATAGGCAGACAAATGAGCCAATTACGTACACGACCGGCAATGATGTACGAAATACAGGACACTACTGCAACAGTAAATGCGTAAGGAAGCTGCGTGGATACATGGTAGATGTGTTTACATTCAGCACCTGCACTTGCCATGATCGTAGTATCTGAAATCGGAGAGCAGTGGTCACCGCAAACTGCTCCGGCCATACATGCTGAAACCGAAATGATAAGAAGCTCATTATTAATGTTGGAGCTGAATACGTTGGCAACTATCGGGATGAGTATTCCAAATGTTCCCCAGGAAGTACCTGTTGCAAATGCAAGGAAAGCACCAATGATGAAAACAATAGCAGGAAGAAGACTCATGAATGTGTGGTTATCGGCAATCAGTTCAACAAGACCTGCAACATATGTAGCTGCTCCAAGAGAGTCAGTCATGGATTTAAGTGTCCATGCAAAGGTGAGAATAAGGATTGCGGGAACCATGCTCTTAAATCCTTCAGGAATAGCATTCATACACTCGCTAAAGGAAAGTACTCTTGTGGCCAGCATGAATATAATAGTGATAATAAGTGCAGCTACAGATCCGTAGACAAGACCTACAGATGCATCAGAACCAGCGAAAGCATCTACAAAATTTGTTCCATCAAAGAACCCACCGGTATAGATCATTCCGATAACACAGCATATTATCAAGGCTGCAATGGGAAGAACAAGATGGATAACCTTACCTTTAATGGAAACGGGAGGAGCAGGCTGATCTTCTGCACCGGTCATGCTGGCATGCTGAGATGAGTCATTGCCTTTTTTTGTTGAAAAACTGTTTAACTCTGCATTTCTCATGGGACCAAAATCAACCTTTGCAAAGGTGATTGTAAGCATCATCACAATAGTAAGTATTGCATAGAAATTATAAGGAATAGCCTTTACAAAAAGCGTAAGACCGTTTGCTCCGTCTACAAAGCCTGTAACAGCTGCTGCCCAGGAAGAAATAGGTGCTATGATACAAACAGGAGCAGCAGTTGCATCTATAAGGTATGCAAGTTTCTCTCTGGAAATTTTGTGCTTATCAGTTACGGGTCTCATTACTGAGCCTACTGTAAGGCAGTTGAAATAGTCATCAATGAAAATGAGACAGCCAAGTGCTATGGTAGCAAGCTGAGCACCGGTTTTTGTCTTAACATGTTTAATTGCCCATTTACCAAAAGCTGCAGATCCTCCTGCACGATTCATGAGCATGACCATACTGCCAAGTACAACGAGGAATATCAAAATACCAACATTCCAACTGTTGGAAAGTTGTCCTATCATGCCGTCAACAAATACATGCTGTATGGTGGCTGTAAAGCTGAAATTGGTGTATAGGAGACCTCCTACAAGAATTCCGATGAAAAGAGATGAATAGACTTCTTTGGTTATCAGTGCCAGAGCAATGGCTATGATAGCCGGGATTAGTGCCCAAAAACTATTTGTGAACATAAACTCCCCTCCTACTAATTTAGTATGTTTTTTAATATTATTTTGTTTGTTTTATTATAATATTTTCGCTATAAACCTGGCAACAATAGATTGGCGTTAAATAATTTAATCTGATAAAATTAGATTCAAAATATAACATGACCTGAATATATAATTGTAAAAATGCCCTCATAAACCTATAGTTTAAGTGGAATTATTTGAGTTAATATATATAATGTATATGTAGGGGGAGTTCTTTTTAATTTTCCAAAAACGAATTTATAACTAAACGATAGCACAGCAAAGTTCAAAGTGAGAGGATTATTTGTAAGGTGAGAGAAATGAGAGGGGTAAAATGTCTCATCGTAGCATTAGCATCTGCAAGCTTGTGTGCCTGTGGGCTTTCTACGAGTTCTGACAATAATGCATTTAGGCAGGAAGCATACTTGGATAATAATGCTGCTTTAGACAAAATAGCATCACTGGAACCGAAGTTGTCCCCGAATGTCGGTGAAGAGGTTGCGGACAGGTTGTTTTATAAGACACCTGTACTGGGGACAGAGGATAAGACGTTTGTTTCCTTGGATGGTACAGAAACTGATAAGTCTGATGACTCAAAAGAAATCGATGGCAATAGTGCAAAAAATGGTGATTTTGAGGTGGCTTCAACAAATGATAGTAATAAAGCAGAGGCTCCTGAAAATATTGAAGGAAAAGCTTCAAAAGACGAAATCACAGACGATACGGGTAGTGCTGTAGCCGAAGACTCTAAAGGAGAAATAGCAGAAGATACAAACAATGCTGTGGTCGAAACCTCTGATGGAGAAATAGGTGAAGACACAGACAGAGATATATCTGTAACCACTGACAAAGACATGGTTGAAATCACAGATACAGACGAAGTAGCAGAGCAGACTTTGAGTGATGACATAACCGAAACGACAGCAACCGATAACGGAATGCTCATTGTTTCATATGATCTTCAAATGCTGGAGAACATGAGCTATACCGAGGAGCAGATGCAGCAGATAAGTGCTTTTTATGAAGGTTCGGTATTCGCAGGAGATTCCGTCCTTTTGGGATTTAGGAATTACTCCGGAAAAAGTACTGATCCCATGCTAAAACAGCTACAATTTCTTGCAGCGGGATCGCTGTCCCTGCATAATTCCTTCTGGCCTGTAAGTGATAAAAGTGTGCACCCTTTATATCAGGGAGTACAGAGGCCTGTATGGGAATCAATTCAGCTTATGGGTGCAAGGAAAGCTTTTCTGTTCTTTGGGATAAATGATGTGAGCTCAAATATGGATGACTCTGTAGCTCTTTATCCACAGCTTGTAGATAAGATAAAAGAATTGTCTCCGGGCGTTGAAATCAATATATTAAGTGCAACCTACACACTTAAGGATAAAGGAAAAGGAAAACTAAACAACACCAATATAGCTACATTTAATTCAAGAGTCCGTGAGCTTGCCGCACAAAATGGCTGGGGATATCTGGATATAGCAAATGTACTTTCAGACGGAGAAGGTAATCTTAAAGAAGAGTTCTGTAGTGATGGTTTTTTACATGAATCTTATAAAGCCTATGACGTCTGGAAATTGGTTCTTATACGTTATGCGGCAGAACGACTGGGGATCGGTTAAAATAAAATATCTGGTGACATTAGCACTAACATAATCAGAGGGGAGGAATATTTCGGTATATCGAAATGAGATTGGAAGTATGAAAAAAAACAAGATTATATTATTTGGGGCACTAATAACAGCAATGATGCTCGGAATAGCCGGCTGTGGAAGCAGTGCGCAGAAGGGTGACGCCATACAGACATCCGGCAATGAGCAGAATGACAACGGACAAGGAACAGAACAGGCCGGACAAACTGATGCAGGTGAACAGAAGGCAGCTTTGAGTCCGGATGAAATTTATGCAAAGATAAAAGCTGCATATACTCTGCCTGATATGTATGAAGCTGATGCTGACTGGCTCATGAATTATTACGGAATAGATGCCGGAATGCTTTCGGGGTATGTCTTTGCAGAAGCAGATGAAGTCCATGCGGACAGAGTGATCATTTTAAATGTGGCAGATGAAAGTAATGTGGCAGAAGTTGAAGGGAAACTCAGTGCTGTTTTGGAGCAGCTGTCTTCTCCTGAAATGCTTGATTATCTGCCTGATCAGGCTGATATTATCACGAGTGCTTCCATTAAGAAGGATGGCAATACCCTTTATCTTGTGATTTCACCTGATGCTGAGGGAATAGAGGAAATAATTAAGAAGGGTCTTTTGGGGGAATAAACAGTAGTGGTATTCAGTAGTCTTACTTTTTTGTTCTTTTTTTTACCGGCATTTTTGATCTTATATTTTGCATTTCCCGGCAGGACGAAAAATTTCGTCCTGCTTGCTTTTAGTCTTTTGTTTTACGCATGGGGAGAGCCTATATACATTCTGCTTATGCTATTGTCATCCTTTGTGGATTATACTGACGGCATTCTTCAGGAAAAATATGGGACATCTGTTTTTAGGAAAAGAGTTTTTCTTGTGACAGCACTTTTGATAAATTTTTCTCTCCTGGGATTTTTTAAATATGCTGATTTTGTTGTGGGCATCTGGAATTACCTTACTCCGTTTGACCGTGGACTTCCGGGGATTGCTCTTCCGGTTGGAATTAGCTTTTATACTTTCCAGACTGCAAGCTATTCCATAGATGTCTATAAAGGCAGGGTAAAAGTTGAGCATAATTACCTTGACTATCTTACGTATGTCTCTATGTTCCCACAACTGATCGCGGGACCTATCGTACGCTTTAGTACAGTTCAGGACGAACTTCATAAAAGAGAAATAAAAGAAGACAAATTTATATCAGGTATGAAAAGGTTTATTCTGGGTCTTCTTCGAAAGGTATTGATAGCAAATCAGATAGGGGCTCTTTGGGATACCATTAGGGTAGCTGAAGATATTTCAATTGTAACAGCCTGGCTTGGCCTTTTGTGCTTTACCCTTCAGTTATACTATGATTTTAGCGCATATAGTGATATGGCTATAGGACTTGGGCGTATGCTTGGTTTTCATTTTCCTGAAAACTTTGTGTATCCTTTAAGTGCCACATCCATTACTGATTTTTGGCACAGATGGCATATTTCACTTTCTACCTGGTTCAAGGATTATGTATATATTCCTCTTGGCGGAAATCGCGTAGGGACTGTAAAGCATCTAAGAAACATCTTTGTTGTATGGTTCCTTACAGGATTGTGGCACGGAGCGTCATGGAATTTTGTACTATGGGGACTTTATCACGGGACTCTTCTTACTCTTGAAAAATATATTTGGGGAAAGTGGCTTTCTAAAATTCCCCAAATTTTACAGCACCTGTATGCGGTTATAATTGTAGTTTTTGGTTTTGGAATATTCACTTTTGACGATCTTTACGAAATGGGGCGCTATTTTGTAAAGCTTGTGGGAATTCCGGGTAATGCTTTTTATGGTCAGGAATTTTTGTGGTATACAGGTAATTATCTTATTGTGCTTATTGTAGCGATAGTATTCGCATTTCCTGTTTATCCACGCCTTAGAAAACAACTTTCAGGTGAAAGCATTGCCTGTCAGGCAGTAAGGGTTGCTTTCGGGGCTGTGATGACAGGCCTGTTTTTGCTTGCGGTATCGAGCCTTGTCAGAGATACCTATAATCCATTTCTGTACTTTAGATTCTGATATCGATTGATGAAAATAAGTATAAATACAGACTAAAAAACATGGCTGAGATTATTGATACAGTTCCAAATAGGAAATAAGGACGAATGAATTATTATGGGAAATAAAGAATTGAAAAGTAAGAGACAGGATGATGAAGAAAAAATAAGGCTTACTGACAGGATTCTCGTATATATTATATGCGGGATTATGTTTTTATTCATTATTGCTTTTTTTGCGTTTGAGAAAAAGGACTTTTCGGTAAATGAAAACAGAACACTGGCAAAGCTGCCGGTATTAAAATTTGAGAACGTCAAAAGCGGAAGCTTCACGGAAGGGCTTGAAAACTATGCGGCAGATCATTTTCCGCTTAGGGATACGCTTATGACGCTTATGGCTGAAGCTCAAAGATTAAGTGGTAGAAAAGAGATAAACGGTGTATATCTTGCGAAGGATGGTTCACTTATAGAAGAGTATGATACTCCGAAAAATACACAAAAACAGATCGAGCAGTTTTCAAAGCTTGCAGAGAATGTACAAAATGCAAAATGCAGACTGATGCTTGTACCGACTGCCATAGAAATAAATTACGATACTTTACCGGATCATGTTCCTGCTGATAAGAGAAATGCTCAACATAGGACAATTGAAGAAATATATACATCTATGCCGGATTCACTTTTAACAATCGATGCAGAAACGGCTTTGAAGATGGTTAATTTTGACAAAAGGCTATATTATAGGACAGATCATCATTGGACAACCTATGGCGCGTATGTGGGATATGAGGCATATTGTAAGGCTGCAGGACTTGATACCATACCGCTTTCGGATTACACACTTACGGATGTATCAACAGATTTTAAAGGAACTATTTTTTCAAAACTGAATGATGAATATTTTGGTACTGATACTATAACCTCAGCAGCACATCCTGATTGGAAAATTTCAGTTGAATATTCGGATACGGGAGAAGTAACGGATACCCCATATAATGAGGAATATCTTGCGCAGAAGGATAAGTACTCGTATTTCCTGAATAATATACATCCAATGGTGACAATAACAAATGAAGCGGTGGAAAGCGGAGGACTTGCTATTGTAAAGGACAGTTATGCAAACAGTATGGTGCCTTTCCTGATCGGCCATTACCACACAATATATATTTTTGATACGAGGTACTACAAAGGTGGTCCTTCAAAATTTATAAATGAGCATTCGGAAATCACGGATGTCCTGATTCTCTACAACATGAATACAATAGACAACGATACGGGAATTGGCGGGATTTTTTAACGGTATGGCATTTGTGAAATATTAAGTGAAAATAGTGGGAAACATTCGGAAATATGTCTAAAAAACCGGGCGAGTATGATTGATACTCGTCCGGAGTTTTTTTAAAAAATGATTATTATTCCTTTGCAGCTTCCTTAAGAGCAGCTACGATTTCGGATTCTGTGGACATGGACATTATCTTTTCTGTAAGGGCATCAGCCTCAGCCTTTGACCACTTGGAGATGATGCAGCGGGCAGTGAGAACAAGAACCGGATTAACGCTGTACTCATCAAGTCCGAAGGACATAAGTAGCGGGATCATGAGAGGATCTGCAGCAGCTTCGCCGCACATGCCTACAGGAATACCGGCTTTTTTGCCGCATTCGATAATATATCTTATTGAGCGCAGAACTGACGGCTGGAAGGAGGAATAAAGGTAAGCAACCTTGGGATTTCCTCTGTCAACACTCATGGTGTACTGAGTAAGATCGTTTGTTCCTATTGAGAAGAAATCAGCTTCCTTCGCAAGCAGATCGGCAATAAGAGAAGCGGATGCTGTCTCTATCATGCAGCCAACTTCAATATCCTTATCAAAATCAATGCCTTCTGCCAAAAGCGCATCTTTGATTTCATTAACAAGTTTTTTGACACTTCTTACTTCATCGACAGTGGTTACGAGAGGAACCATTATCTTTACCTTACCGAAAGCACTTGCTCTGACAATTGCACGAAGCTGTGTCTTGTAAATCTCTTCGTTACCAAGACAATAGCGGACAGCTCTGTAGCCAAGGAAGGGATTTTCCTCTTTCTCAAGTCCGAGATAAGGGATATCCTTGTCACCGCCAATATCCAGGGTACGGATGATCACACAGCGTTCATCCATAGTCTGAACCGCTTCTTTGTAAGCTTCGAACTGTTCATCTTCGGAAGGAAGATGAGTATTATCCATAAAAAGAAATTCGGAGCGGAAAAGACCTATGCCTTCGCCGTCACATTCCATAGCTTTTTTTGCATCCTTAGGAGTTCCGATATTGCAGAAAAGCTCAAGCTTTGTGCCGTCTGCATTGACGGTTTCTTTTCCGATAAAGGTTTTTAACTCTGACTGCTTGCGTATAAACTCTTCACGCTTAAGCATGTACTTTGAGAGAATTTCACCATCGGGATTGATGAAAACATCGCCCTCTGTTCCGTCGATTATAGCAGTATCCTTATCCTTTACTTCATCAACAATTCCGGGAACGGAGAGGACAGCGGGGATTTCCAGGGCTCTAGCAAGGATAGCAGAGTGAGAGGTCTTTCCGCCTATTTCGGTGATGATGCCGGTTACGTTTTCTTTGACTATCTGAGAAGTCATTGAAGGCGTAAGGTCTTTGCAGACAAGGACTGTACCCGGAGCAACCTTGCTGATATCAACATCCTCGATTCCGAGAAGCTTTTTAAGAACACTTACCTTAACGTCAGCAATATCGGATGCTCTTTGACGCATCATATCATCATCCATTTTGGAAAACATGCCTATGAACATATCACATACAGCAGTGAGTGCAGCCTCTGCGCACTGACCGGAATCAATCATCTTGTCCATTTCACCTGACATGGCTGGATCGGAAATCATTACAGCGTGACCCTGAAGTATTTCGGCTTCTTTGGGGCCTATACGCTTTCTTACATCCTCTGCCATAGCGTTTGTCTCTTCAACAAAATCGGAAATTGCCTTATGAAAACGATCTTTTTCAGCAGCGGAATCCGTAATCTGTCTGGCCTCAAAAGAAAGGTCCTGTTCGACGATTCTGCAGATGCTTCCGATTCCGATTCCTCTTGATGCAGCTATTCCTTTGTACATTTAAAATCCTCCGTTTATATAGAAACAGCTCCCCGGCAAAAAATGCCGGAGAGCATACTTTTAATAAATAATAATCAATCACCCATACCGGACTCGATAAATTCAGAGAGCTCAGCAAGTGCTTTCTCTTCGTCAGGACCTTCGCACTGAAGCACTATGTCAGAACCGCATTTGATGCATGCACTCATAAGGAACATAACGCTCTTGCAGTCATAACTGTTTCCGTTGAACAGGATTTTTACATCGCTGTCAAAAGGAGTTGCCTTCTGTGAAAGGAGACTTGCGGGACGCATATGCATGCCCTGTTCGTTCTTTACTGTAATATTTTTAGATACCATTTTTTATTACCTCTTCTTTCTGAGCTTAACCCTGCATCCGTTTTTTTACCGGATGCAACCCTTTATACTTTATGTGTAGGAAGGGTTGCATGCTATGGGTTAAATTTATTTGTTTCTGTATTAAATTATTCGTTTACATTCTTTTTGAGAATGCCAAGCATTATTGCACCTGCAACAGATCCAACAAGAAGTGCTACGAGATACATTGCTACGTTACCAACAACAGGGAATACGAAGATTCCGCCGTGAGGAGCCATAAGTGTGCATTTAAATGCCATTGAAAGTGCACCTGCAAGTCCTGAGCCAATCATAAGTGAAGGAATTACGTGAAGCGGATCGGCTGCTGCGAAAGGAATAGCACCTTCTGTAATGAAGCAAAGACCCATGATGAAGTTAACGGGACCTGACTTTCTTTCACCTTCTGTGAACTTGTTCTTGAAGAATATGGTAGCAAGTGCGATAGCAATAGGAGGAACCATACCACCAACCATAACTGCTGCCATGATCATGTAGCCTGTTTCATTCTGGTTAGCAAGTGCTGCAGTACCGAATACATAAGCTGCCTTATTGAGAGGACCACCCATGTCGGTTGCCATCATTGCGCCAAGAAGGATTCCGAGAACGATGATTGAACCGCTGCTCATTCCTGTAAGAACTCCTGAAATCCATGCATTAAGTGCTCCAACAAGAGGGTTGATCGCACACATTACAAGACCTATTATCATGATACCGCAAAGAGGGTAGATGAGTACGGGTTTGATTCCTTCAAGAGCTGCCGGAAGACCGTCAGTGATCTTTCTGATAGCAAGTACGATATAACCCGCTGCGAAACCTGCAACAAGAGCTCCGAGGAAAGCGGAAGGAATACCACCGCCGGGAGATGCAAATGTAGCACCTGTAGAAGCAAGAGCACCACCTACGAAACCAACTGCAAGACCGGGACGATCTGCAATACTCTGAGCTATAAAGCCTGCCAAGATAGGAAGCATGAATCCGAATGCTGTTCCGCCGATTGTCTTGAACCATGCAGCAACAGGAGTATTGGTACCAAAGTTGCTGGGATCAATTGAATAGTCGTCAAGAAGGAAAGCAATCGCAATCAGGATACCACCGCCAATAACGAATGGAAGCATGTGTGATACACCGTTCATAAGGTGTTTATATGCTTTTCTTCCGGCACTTTCGTTATCCATTGAAGAACTGCTCTTGGAAATAGCGCCTGTGTGCTGATAAACAGGAACATCTCCCGATGCGGCACGTGCCAAAAGATCACTTGAATGATGGATTGCATCGGCTGTGGAAGCCTTGATGACCTTCTTGCCATTGAAACGGCCCATTTCAACGTTTTTATCAGCTGCGATAATGATGACGTCAGCAGCTGCGATTTCAGCATCTGTAAGAACGTTCTTGGCACCGCCGGAACCATCTGTCTCAACCTTGATTGAGTGACCCTGTTCCTTAGCACACTGCTCAAGAGCTTCAGCTGCCATATATGTATGAGCAATACCTGTAGGGCAGGCTGTTACACCGAGAATCTTAAGACCTGCTTTTGCCGGAGCAGGAGCGGAGCTTTCTTTTTCTGCTGACTTCTTGTCGCGAGCATCCTCCTGTTTGTCGATGAGGTCAATGAATTCCTCGGGAGTCTTGGCTTCGATAAGTGACTTTGTGAAAGCCTGATCCATGAGCATTGTCATAAGCTTTGACAATACTTCGAGATGAGTGTCGGCTGCGCCGTCAGGAGCGGCTATCATAAACAGAAGCTTACTGGGCTGATTGTCGAGTGACTTGTAATCAACACCGGAAGGAACGGTGATGGCAACAAGACCGGCCTTCTTAACGGCTGCTGTCTTTGCGTGCGGAACGGCTATCCCCATACCTACCGCTGTAGAGCCTTTTGCTTCTCTTGCCTCAATAGCTGCTTTGAAATCAGCCTTGTTATTAAGGTTACCAACTTTGTCATGAAGTGCTACCATCAAATCAATTGCAGCACCCTGATCTGCTGCGGTCTGATTTAAGCTAACCCCTTCTTTGCTTAAAAGATCTTTGATTTTCATGTTTCTCCCTTTCTATGCATACATGCATGATACTGGGTCTTCCCCAATACATTGTGTATATATTAACGAAACAACTAAAAGCGATTACTTGAGTGTTTCGTAAATACTGTTTATAAGCTCGCCTGTTGCGAGATCATCGGAAAATGCAGTAGCACTTCCTGCTGCGGTTCCCATATTTAATGCAACCTGGTAATCACCGGTTTTCATATAGCCTGCAACGAAGCCGGCTACCATTGAGTCTCCCGCACCTACAGAGTTTTTGACTGTTCCCTTGGGAACACCTACACGGAAACGGTTACCGTCTTCGGTTATGAGCATTGCACCGTCGCCCGCCATGGAAATAAGAACATTACGTGCGCCCATTTCCTGAAGCTTTTTCGCATGTGCTTCAATTTCGTCATCAGTCTTTAGCACGATATTGAACATCTCTCCAAGCTCATGGTTATTGGGTTTTATAAGGAAAGGATGATATTTAAGGACATTCATGAGAAGATCCTTGGTTGCATCGACAACAAAGGTAATGCCTTTGTCCTTAAGTCTGTCGAGGATGATCTCATATACATCACTCGGAAGAGTACTTGGTATGCTGCCTGCAAGAATGAGCATATCACCCTCTTTAAGTGAATCAAGCTTGGTTAAAAGGCTATTGTAGGCTTCATCGCTGATACTCGGACCTTGTGCATTGATTTCGGTTTCCTGCTCAGCTTTGATTTTTACGTTGATTCTTGAAATGCCCTCATCAAGCATTATAAAATCAGCAAGGATTCCTTTTCTCTTAACATCAGCGACAATTGCTTCACCCGTAAAGCCTGCTGCAAATCCGAGAGCGGTGTTCTCGATTCCGAGATTTTTAAGTATTGTTGAAACGTTGATGCCTTTTCCACCGAAGAAGCAGTCCTCGGAAACAGAGCGGTTTGTCATACCGGGATCAAGAGGTTTATCCATGCGGACTATGTAGTCGATTGCCGGATTAAATGTAACTGTGTAAATCATGTTTACCTCCTACAATATTGATTTTATTATTGTCTGATCTTTATATTTTTTATCAGGTTCCTCATCCGTGATGATGCAGCAGCTTCTCAGCTCTGAAAAAGTAACTGAGCTTACAACTCCGAATTTTGTATGATCTGCCAGGATGTAGGACAAATAGGTGTGCTTGATTGCCTCAGCTTTTACGAGTGCCTCATCCACATCGGGGGTAGTAAAGCCTGCCTGGACGGAAACACCGTTTGTTCCCATAAAGGCCTTGGTGAAATGAAATTTACTGAGCGCTTCCACACAATCGGGACCGATTACGGCTTCGGTTACCGGTTTAATTCTTCCGCCTATGATCATGGTGGAAAGATCTCTCTCAAGGAGTCTTTTTGCATGGACTATACCGTTTGTGATATATTTTGCCTTCTTATTGGTAATGTGATCTATCAGGTGAAGTGTAGTAGTTCCTGAATCGATGTAAACGAAATCATTATCCTGAATCAGTGAAGCTGCGTATTCGGAAATGATGTCTTTTTCCTCAGTGTTGCGCTGTGATTTCTCTGCAACGGAGGGCTCTGTTGTATTGACATCTCTGGAGCTTAAGGAAGTTGCACCACCAAAAACCTTGAGTATTCTGTGATCTGCGTGAAGAGCATTTAAATCTCTTCTGATGGTCGCAGCAGAAGTATTAAGAGCTTCAACCAGCTCCTGGACAGTAACCGCATTATGTTCTTCTATATAAGAAACGATAGCTGATCGTCTTTCTTCCGTTAACATATGATTTCTCCCCAAATGTAGTGATGATGAATTCGCTGATTATACGCACGCAAGTAATGCAAATGATCACCATCTGAGAAAAGAATATCATCATAAATAATCAAAGTCAATCACAGGTAATCAAATTAAGAAAAGAATAATAAACAAAAATAATCAAAATAAATTGTAAAAAATCACTTCACTTGTATTATGATGATGAAAGAGTCAAAAAAGTATATGAAGATGAGGTGAATTATAATGGAAATAAAAGCTGTTCTATTCGATCTTGACGGAACACTAATAGATACCGAAAAGTATTACCAGATTGTCTGGCCCAAAGCGGTTGAGCATTTTGGGTTTTCGATGACAAGGGAACAGGCGCTGCAGTTAAGAAGCCTTGGAAGACCTTTTGCACCGCAAAGATTCAGGGAATGGTATGGTGATGATTTCAATTATAGCGAAGTCCGGGAATACAGAAAAAAGCTGTTTGAAGAGATTGTGGCAAAAGAAGGAATAGAATTAAAGCCCGGCACAAAAGAAATACTTACATATCTTAGGGAACGCGGGATACTTATCTCTACCGCAACAGCAACCGATGAAGAGAGAACGGAGAGGTACTTAAAGAAAGTCGGGATTTTTGATTATTTCGATAAAATCTGCTGTGCAACAATGGTAAAGGAAGGAAAACCAAAGCCGGATATTTACATTTATGCAAGCAAGCAGGTGGGAGTACCTAAGGAGAGCTGCATAGCTGTCGAGGATGCGCCAAACGGAGTAAGAGCAGCCGCCGATTCCGGAATAAAGACTATCTATATTCCTGATCAAAACGATGACGAGGAGGAAGTAAAGGGGCTCTACTATAAAAAATTCAATTCTTTGTTTGAGCTTAAGGAATTTATCTGATCGCGATTTTTAAAAAGAATGATTTTGCATACGCATACATGGCGGAGTGCTTTTGGTTTACAAGAATTACAGAGTAATTCTTATAAATAAAAATATTATAGAAAATTAAGAAATCACAGCCCTAAACTTCCTTTACACCACAAAGCTAATGACATAAAATAGTAGTATATCCGTGATATCTGGCGATGGATTGCTCAAACAGTTCCACGATATTTAGTGGACGGAGTGATAAAAAACTGATTATACAAGGAGCGAGGGGTTCTTATGGATCAGGTACTTACAAATGAACAGATTGACATTTTAGGAGAAATTGCCAACATAAGTATGGGTAATTCTGCAACGACACTCAGTATGATGGTAAATAAGAAGGTTGATATTACAACGCCTAATGTGTCGGTAATCAAGAGGAGTGAATCACTGGATGACTATGAGAAAACCTGTATTTTTGTGCAGATACATTATGTAAAAGGACTTACAGGGAATAACGTTCTGATTCTTAAAGAAAATGACGTTAAGGTTATGACAGATCTTATGATGGGTGGCGACGGAACCAATACGAATTGCGAGATTTCGGATCTCCATTTATCTGCTGTTTCCGAAGCTATGAACCAGATGATGGGTGCAGCTGCCACATCTCTTTCGATGATGCTTGGAATACCTACAGATATCAGTACACCCGTTGTAAACAGGATCGATGTCGATAGCGTTAAGATTTTTGAGAAGAGTTTTGAAACGGGATATGATAATTTCGTAAAAATTGCTTTTAAAATGACTATTGCCGATCTCATAGATTCTATTATGGTGCAGCTCTATCCTGTTCAGTTTGCTCGCGAGATGTGCGATAAATTTATGGCAAAGGAATAATGATAAGCTCACATGAATAAAGCAGAAGTATTAGAAATCAGAAAACAATTCACACCCGACAGATGCACGATAGATCGCATTTGCGGGTGTTATGTTGATGGGGAGAAAAACAAAAAGCTTGTTTTTAAAAAGGCATTTGGAAGTATCCCCGAAGAAGAGATGTTCAAATATCTTGACATCTTTAAGCACACACTTTCAGGTGTTTTTGGAAAAAGTCTTATAAATCTGGAATTTCCCATCGATCAGGAACAAGAAGGCGGAACACAGGAATTTCTCCTTCGCCTTAGAGATTCTCATTTAGAGGATGATGCTCTTATTGATGAATTCTATGATAAGGTAATACCAAACTATTTTGCTGAAGAGAACTATTTAATAATCCTTGTTCATGCAATTTATGACATACCCGGAATGACACGTGACGGAATAGAGATGGAGGATGCATCAGAGAATATTTACGATTACATGCTCTGCAGTATTTGCCCCGTCAAGCTGTCAAAGGCAGGTCTTGGCTATAATGAAAAAACTAATGAAATAGAAGACAGATATCGCGACTGGGTTGTTGACGGACCCGCCAAAGGATTCCTGTTCCCTGCATTTATAGAGAGAAATGCCGATATTCATAATATGCTATATTTCACCAAGAAACAGGAAGATCTTCAGCCTGAATTCATAGAAGCACTTTTTGGCGGAAGAGCACCCATGTCAGCCCCCGATCAGAAAAATCTTTTCCAGGCACTTGTGGAGAATACTATCGGTGAGGAAGCAGACTATGATGTTATGAGGAATATTCATGAAAATCTGAACACCATGCTTGAGGATCACGAAGAGGATGAGGTTCACTTTGAACTTTCAAAAGAAGATGTAAAGCATCTGCTTAGTGACAGTGGTGTTCCGGAAGATAGAATGGATTATTTTGATCATAACTATCAGGAGATAGTGGGAGAAGTTGATCAGCCCCTTCTTGTCACAAACATAGCAAATACCAGAAAATTTGATATTGAGGCACCGAATGTGGTCATAAAGGTTAAACCCGACAGAGCAGATCTTGTGGAATCAAGGATCATAGACGGTCGTCAGTGCCTCGTTATAGAAGTGGATGACCATATAGAAGTAAACGGAGTAAATGTTCGTACATTTATTAAATAAGAACTTATACCGATAAACAGCTTTTGCTTTTATATCTAAAAAGACAGAAAAAAGCCGTATACGGCTTTAAAAGTTAACAAAATGTACATATAATGGAAAAACAGAACCGCTTCCCGGTTCTGTTTTTCCGTAAAAATATATTAAGGAAGGTGAATAAATGGTAAAGAAAATACTTGGGGAGTTGCATGAATTTAAACTTCCAAGCGTACTTACACCTGTTTGTATGGTCGGTGAGGTTATTGCAGAAATGATAATCCCGATTCTTATGGGCCGATTAGTCGATCTTGGAATAAACGGAGCTGATATGAATTACATAATCAGAACAGGCATGCTGATGATAGTGGTGGCCCTGTTTGGACTTGCTGCCGGTGTCGGAGGTGCTGTATACGGCTCAAGGGCTTCGACAGGTCTTGCAAGGAATCTTAGAAAGAAGATGTTTGATAATATACAGACATTTTCCTTTGCAAACATTGATAAGTTTTCATCTTCTGGACTTGTAACAAGACTGACAACTGATGTTACAAATATCCAGAACTCTTATCAGATGATCCTGAGAATGGCAATGAGAGCACCTGCTTCAATGATAATTGCGATGATAATGTCATTTGTGATCAGTCCGAAACTGGCAAGCATATATCTTATTGCGGTAATCTGCCTTGGAATAATAATCATAATTATTATGAACAATGCTACAAAGTATTTCCGCGAAGTTTTTGAGAAGTATGACAAGCTAAATGAGAGTGTTCAGGAAAATGTATCAGCAATAAGAGTTGTAAAAGCCTATGTTCGTGAGGAGTATGAGAACCACAAATTTAAAACAGCTGCTTTGAACATATATGAAATGTTCGTCAGAGCTGAGAAGGTCGTGACACTTAACGGACCTATCATGACAGGTACGGTTTATACCTGCATCCTTCTTATCAGCTGGATCGGTGCTCACATGATCGTGGCAGGAGAGCTTTCCACAGGTGCAATGATGAGTCTTCTCACATACTGCATGAATATCCTGATGAGTCTTATGATGCTTTCCATGATATTTGTTATGATCACAATGTCACAGGCAAGCGCAAAGCGTATCGTTGAAGTTATGGATGAAAAGACAAGCATCGGCAATCCCGTGAATCCTGTAATGGATGTTAAGGATGGAAGCATTTCTTTTGAGCATGTTATTTTTTCATATAATACAGACAGTGAAGAGCCTGTGCTTAAGGACATCAACCTTGAGATTAAATCAGGAGAGACTGTCGGAATTATCGGAGGAACCGGTTCAGCAAAGTCATCACTTGTTAATCTTATAAGCAGACTTTACGATGTAAACGAAGGCAGCGTTAAGGTAGGCGGAGTTGATGTTAGACAGTATGATCTGGATGCTCTTAGAAATCAGGTTTCAGTAGTACTTCAGAAGAATGTTCTTTTCAGTGGAACAATTTATGAAAACCTCAGATGGGGCGATAAGAATGCAACCGATGAGGAAGTAAGAAGGGCGTGTACACTTGCCTGCGCAGATGAATTCATTGAAAAAATGCCTGATGGCTACGATACATATATAGAGCAGGGCGGAACAAACGTATCCGGCGGACAAAGGCAGAGACTTTGTATCGCAAGAGCACTTCTTAAAAAGCCCAGAATTCTTATACTTGATGACTCTACAAGCGCTGTTGACACAGCTACCGATGCAAAGATCAGAAAAGCTTTTGCTGAAGAGATACCAAATACCACAAAGATTATTATTGCACAGAGAATATCGAGTGTTCAGGACTGTGACCGCATTATCGTAATGGACGATGGACGTGTTGACGGCTTTGATACACATGAAAATCTCATTAAGACCAATACGATTTACAGAGAGGTTTACGAATCTCAGGTAGGCAGCAGTGGTGATGCAGACTTTGATGAACTTAAGTAATTACTGAGGTTTTATAATAAGCAAAAAGTAGAAGAATTAATTCGATTAACAATATTTAGTCAGATATAAACATGAGTTTATAGATGTGGAGGATATTATAAATGGCAGAAGAAAAGGTTAAAGAGGTACGAGGCCCCGGAAACCGACATATGAGAGGCGGCCCAAAACCAAAGATAAAAAATCCCGGAAAACTTTTTACAAGACTAATGTCGTATGTTTTGAAAAACTACGCAATACATCTTTTTATCGTAGTGATCAGTATAATTCTTGCGGTTGTGGCAAGCGTTCAGGGAACATTGTTTACAAAGACGCTGATTGACAGTTACATCACACCTCTTATGGGGCAGGCAAATCCTGACTATGGTCCGTTGGCAAAAGCAATCGGTAATGTGATCATATTTTATGCAATAGGCGTTGTTGCTTCCTTTGTCCAGGCAAGACTTATGATCTATGTTGGTCAGGGAACACTCAGAAATCTCAGAATAGAGCTTTTTGAGCACATGGAGTCACTTCCGATAAAATACTTTGATACACATGCACATGGCGATATCATGTCAATCTACACAAACGATATTGATACCTTGAGACAGATGATCAGCATGAGCTTGCCACAGCTGTTAAACAGTGCCATCACTATCGTAAGCGTATTTGTATCCATGCTGGTGCTCAGTATACCGCTTACGATCGTGACTATAGCAATGGTAGGAGTTACACTTCTTGTTACTGCAAAGGCTACCAAGGCATCAGGTAAGAACTTCGTTGATCAGCAGAGAAACATCGGAACGCTGAACGGTTACATTGAGGAAATAATGACAGGACAGAAGGTAGTAAAAGTGTTCTGCCATGAAGATGAAGCTATTGCAAAATTCAATGAACTGAATGAGGAGCTTTATCAGAGTGCTTACAAGGCTAATGCAATTTCAAATACCCTGGCACCTATTAACGCACAGATCGGTAACCTCAGCTATGTTATCTGCGCTATCGTAGGTGGTGCCATAGCGCTTAACCAGTACTTTGGTTTTACGGTCGGCGGACTTGCAAGCTTCCTTACCTTTAACAAGAGCTTTTCAATGCCAATAAACCAGGTTTCCATGCAGTTTAACAGTATTATCATGGCGCTTGCGGGAGCTGAGAGAATTTTTGCTCTTCTCGATGAAAAGCCGGAGACTGATGACGGTTACGTTATGCTTGTAAATGCAAAAGAAGAGAACGGAGAGATTGTAGAATCCAAGGAGTTCACAGGTCACTGGGCATGGAAGCATTATCATAAGGCAGAGGGAACAACCACATATCAGCCTATGGAGGGTGATGTTACCTTTAATGATGTTGACTTTGGATATACGGATGAAAAGATTGTTCTTCACAATATTCTTCTTCATGCAAAACCGGGTCAGAAGATTGCACTTGTAGGATCAACAGGTGCAGGAAAGACAACTATCACAAACCTGATCAACCGATTCTATGATATTCAGGACGGTAAGATCAGATATGATAACATCAATGTAAACAAGATTAAAAAGGCTGACCTTAGAAGATCCCTCGGTATGGTGCTGCAGGACACTCATCTGTTTACAGGAACTGTTGCCGAGAATATCCGATATGGTAAGCTTGATGCAACAGATGAAGAGGTTAAGGCAGCAGCTAAGCTTGCAAATGCGCACAGCTTTATAAAGCGTCTACCTGAAGGCTATAACACCATGCTCACAGGAGACGGTGCAAACCTGTCACAGGGACAGCGTCAGCTCCTTGCAATTGCCCGAGCAGCAATAGCAAATCCGCCGGTTCTTATTCTTGATGAGGCTACAAGCTCGATTGATACCAGAACAGAGAAGATTGTTCAGGATGGTATGGACAAGCTGATGCATGGACGTACGACCTTTGTTATTGCTCACCGTCTTTCAACTGTTAAGAATTCGGATTGTATAGTAGTTTTAGAGCAGGGCAGAATAGTAGAGATGGGAACTCACGAAGAACTTCTTGAACTTAAACAGCGTTATTATCAGTTATATACAGGCAATAAGCCTGAGATGGTTTCGGCATAATGCTAAATCCAAATTTATAAATATTGATCATAAAACGAATCATGGCCACAAAGCTATGGTTCGTTTTTTTGCCCTAAGTGTGGAATTATGAAAAAATATTTTACAATTTTGTTAAAAACATGTAAAATTATTTCTTTGAGGGGAAAAGTTTTAAGAAAAGGGGAAATCATTATGAATCATTATTGTCACAGGTTGTTACTGTATGTAACAGCTATCTTTAGTCTGTGCATCTTTTTGTCTCCGCTTAGAGCAAAAGCATATGACAACACAATGTTTGTAGTTAATGCTACAGACACCACTCTTACCATTGACTGGAGTCAGGCAGCAAAGGATGAAAAGGACGAAACTATTGCAAATGGAGCCACATCCTTTAGCTACGAGTATTTCAAACTCAGCTATGGTGAAAATCCATGCGATATGAACTATGTAAGAAACGATGCACCGAAAACCGATATTCCGACATCACAGACACAGTACACAATCAAAAATCTTAAGCCGGGTACGGATTATTTTATTTCCGTGAGCTGGAAGAGTAAGTATTCAGGTCCCAATTACGGGGGAAATGGTTGGCACAATTTCCAGTTAAACAATGCCTACACAACAAAGACTGAGGATAAGACCGCAAAGCTTCTCGGAACAACAGGAACTACTGCTTCTGTGGATTTCAGGGAACTGCTTAGAGAGGTTGAAATCAATAGTCTTGCTGAGGGAAAATCTCCCAGCTCTTTTGATGTAACTGTAGGCTATGCCGATCAGGGAAGCGGTAAAGACGCTGCGATGAAAAAGGCAAAAGAAATTGCAGGAAAAAAATACTACAGACTTACAACAAATCAGGGAAGCTATACAATGAGAGGCTTAACGCCCGGACATTCCTATACATTTGTTGCTGCAGTCAGATTTAGCTACAGTGAAAAGAATGGTCAAAGCTATAAGTATAAAAACGATTTCAGATATTTTACCTTATCTGATATAAAAACAAAGAGTACGGATGATTCTCAAATTTATCCGAATGTACCGGCAAAAACCACTCTTGATAAGCGTAAGGATCCCGTTGTCGGAAACAAATATCTGTCAAATATTACCAGCTTCGGTGATTCGGTTGCTTTTGTAACCAAATCCGGAAAAGACTCGATCACAGTAGATTGGTCAGACCAGAAGGATGCATCTATGGTTATAAGAGCGGGACAGGGTGAATCTAAGATATGTCTGGTATGCGTGGAAGAAGCGCAGTATGATCCCTATAAGGACAGGGAGGATAACGGTCCAAACAAAAACTTTGGTCCAAATGCCAGAGAGGCAGTTAAAAGGATAGATTCAAAGAACAAGATAACCGTAGATCCCTCTCAGAAAAGCTATACCTTTACAGGTCTTAAGCCTGCTACACGTTACCTGGTTATGATGAAGTGTAGCTATAAGAAGACAAATTCAAGATGCGACCTGATATATCCTTTCAAGACCGGCATCATGACAGAAGGTGGGTTAACTGACAGTCAGGTACGTACTCAGGTTGAAAAGAATTTAGTAAAAGCATACATGTATGACGGAACAGTTACGAGAGATGGTAGTGAAGCATACCTTGACTGGTCAGGAGCTCTTGCAGGCTTCTATGGTCAGACTGCCTTTAACAACCATTATGCTCAGCTTACTCAGTCAGGTACCTATGGTCAGGGAGCAAAAATAGGTTATGCAGAACTTCCGAAAAACTACTCTGCAAACGATGTAAAGGCAAGCTATACAAAGGCTCTTGCTATGGCAGGAAACAGTGATTACACAGCACTCGTAGTAAATTATCCTTATACCAATACCAGAATATATGGTCTTAAGGCTGATTCTAAGTATGTATTTGCTATTAAATTTGATTCAATATGGTACAACTACGGAAACAGCAGTACCTACAAAGACGTTATTTATATAGACGAGACTGGTACCAATTTCCAGAAAGCTATAGCAACAAAGACAACATATGACGGACATAGTGTGAGCGGCAGTACAGGAAATAACTCCGGAAAATCAGGTGGATCTGGCAGCAATGGTAATAATTCAGGATATAACTATTCCGGAAACAATAATTCAGATAAAAACAGTCAGAAGGAACAGTCAAATGAAGGAGCAGGTAATAAGCAGGGTAGCACTAATAACGGCTCCGCAGCTCCTGCAATAGGTACACCCGGTAATACGACAGGGGACCCTGGCAAAGCTGATAAAAACTGGAAACTTGCCAATAAGAAAAAGAGCAATAAAGCCTGGATTTATTACGATAAGAACAAACTGTCTGCAAGAGCATTAAAGAAAAAGGCTCAGACAGTAACCTTCAGAATCGAAAACTCTAAGGGTAAGATAAAAGTGAAGGATCTTTCCGCAGACAATGGCAACACTTCAATTAAGATTAAGGGAAGAAATGTGACTGTTAAGTTTAAGAAGGGTGCACCGAAGGGAACCTACAAATTTAGCGTAACAGTAGGAGCTAAGGGCAAGATCAAAAAAACAACAGACACGATTAAAATAAAAGTAAAATAAAACAAAACTCCGGTCATCAGGAATTTCCAGATGACCGGAGTTACTTTATATACGCAAAGCATTTACTTTTTTAATAATTCTTTTGCAAAGTCCTGATAGTCAAGACAGGTGTTACACTTTGGTGCATATTCGATAAGGAGCTTTCTGGCTTCCTGAGCCTCCTTGGTCTTAACACATTCACGGATAACAGTTTTGAAAAGTTTTGTATCCATCTGCTTTGCAATCTGTTCTATATTTTCCCTGGTTTCACGCTCCAAATTGGATCTTCCGGAATATCTGACGAGAAGAAGACCTGCTATGGAGAGCTCTCTGTTCTGCCTGCGCTTTACGGACATTATGGTATCGTAGAGCTGCTGAATACCCTGCATTGCGTAAGAATCTGCAGTAACCGGGATGATTACCTTATCTGCAGCGATTAGGCAGTTATATAAAATAATGTTAAGTGACGGAGCAGTGTCTATCACAACATATTCATATCCTTCAAGATTATCAAGAGCATCCTTAAGTCTGTAGAATCCCTCGAGATCACCGTCAAGCATCTTCTCGGCTTTAACAAGGAGAGGGTCGGATGCGACAATATCTCCGTTTTCGGTATGCTGAATTGCTTCGGAAATCGGAAGCTTATCTGAATCGATAATAACATCGTAAAGTGTTGCTACATCTTCTATTTTTGCATCGTATGTGCTGCTGCTGTTTCCCTGAGGATCAGCATCGATCAGAAGTGTTTTTTTCTTTTTCCCCAGAATTCCGGCAAGATTGGTTGCCGTTGTACTTTTTCCAATACCGCCTTTTTGGTTGGCGACTACAAAAATTGTTGCCATTTATCCTCCTCCATAACTATATTAGAAATCAATACTGCCGTTGATCTCATCGTTAACAACATAGAAAACCTTGTGATCTTCAGGCTTAACATACACATCAACCTTGGAAATATCTGATTCGCTGATATTCTTTGAAAGGACATCAGCTCTTATCTGCTCCAAAATATCATCCATTCTGTGATCGGTGTTATTGTACTGAACAACAATGTTTTTCTGTGCTGTTGAAAAGCCTCCTGTAGCCTTAACAGCCCTCTCAACGCTACTTTTTCTTGCCATTTTAATTCCCCCTTTAGGATTATACTATTCATTATATAGATGTATTGTTTAAAAATATACTATATATTGTACCAAATTGTACGGGGGATTACTATTTTTTTATTTGTTCATAAAGAATCCTTGTTTGCGGAAGAAGTGTTAATAAGTGTGTTAATAGCAGATATAAATATAGTGGGATTGTCATTTGAGAAGAATACTCTGTCAGCCCCCGCACCACGAGCTTCAATAAAAGAGGTCTCATCAGATGCAACGGCGATGACGGGTATATGATTAAAGCCTGCACGATCCTTGATATAGTGTACGACCTGTTCGCCTGAGATTCTTTCAATATCAAGGTCAACAATTACCAGACGGATAATGTCATGGTACTGGCTAAGATATGTTAATGCAGTATCACCGCTATGTGTCATTATGATGGAATAATACTCACTTTGCATTTTTACAAAATAGGGAGCTCTTTGACTTGCTTCGGGACATGCAAGAAGAATGAGAGGCTTGTCATAGGTTTCTGTTTGTGGAACTACCCATGCGCTCACGCAGTTTTTTCCCATTAGCTTTGATTGATACAATGCATCGTCGGCCATTCTGAATACTTCACTCATGGGATGATCGCCGGTGTCAATAATGGCACCAATACTTAAAGAAAAGGTGGTGCCTGTTCCGAGATTAAGATCAGTGAGCATCATCTGCAAACTTCTGCATCGCATTTCTACTAAGTCGAGTCTTGCAAGTCCGGGCATGAAAACTATAAATTCATCACCGCCAAAACGACCGATAAAATCTGAATTGCGAAAGCTTTTTCTAAGTAGATCACCTATGTTTGAAAGGAGCTGATCCCCGATATTGTGTCCGAAATTATCATTAACCTGTTTGAAATTATCTACATCAATAATACACATACCGCAGGGTTCACCCGGGCGTCTTCTTTCAAAATAGGTGCTGATTGAGGACAAAAGAGCACCTTTGTTCATAAGATAAGTAAGTTTATCAATTGTACTTATTTTTGTCAGTTCCTCAAATGCAAGCCCCTCCTGAGAGCGCACTTCCAGAATGATATGAGCGCCAAGCATTGATAAAACGTAAGAAGCAAGTGCCAAGTAAATGCCTCTTTCGAAAATCTCCGGCGATTTATAAAAATACGAGCATATACAAAAAATTGTGACCAGTACAAATTCAAAAATGCCATATCTGTACATTCTTGCGATGTATACCGTCGGGAAAACAACAAGATACAGCGGAAACCACATGGCTGGCCAGCCGGGTTCTGATGTCATATCTCTGAAGATAAAGAGAATGAACAGAATGAAATAAAACGTAAGACACAAAACATTAGTCATGACTGAAGGCATGATTTTCTTTTTTTTTGTATAAAGATTGATCAGGAAGAAAACTCCAAGCAGAGGCAAAAGTAAATAATGCGCGAGGCTTATTTTAAAGCCGGGCACAAGAAGCTTTGCCACAACAATCATGACAATAAGGACCATTGAAATATACATACAGGATTTACGGAGCATATACCTGTTGTTTTCTTCGATGGCAGGTTTGCATTTTTGAAAATATTCGATAATCATTTTATTTTCTTTTCTCAGACTTCGAATATCAAAATTTGCTTTATTTGGCATATTTATTCCTCTAAGCCGTGTTTATTACTTCATAAGATTTCTGAGTGTTTGTATTTTTGCGTGCAAGAAGTAATAAATTATTTAAGTACGGGAAGTGATTCATCAATGAAAATATTTTCATCGTGTGTTACAACCTTCCACTCTGTTATTACAAAAGAAAGAGCATCGCTGCCTTCGTTTCCCGAAGGCTTTATTTTTACGTCAAGCGTCTGAATATCACTGAGGGGAATGCTTTTTCCAAGTTCCGAATCAGGTACTTTTTCAAAATCATTTTCAAAAAAGACGGGATCGTTTGCCGCAATAAATCCGTTTGCCTCATGGCATGCGCCATAATAGGCAAGGGACCTTTCGCTCATTTTTTTACTGAGGATATAATCAGCCCTTGAATTTACAAGGGTTAGTGCTGCGAAGGATATAAGACTGAGCACCAGAAATATCAACAGTATGGATGCAGCTCCTATATGGGTGCTGTAGACCGGTTTACGTTTCATATCTGGGATCCTCCATGGTTCCTATATAAAAATCAACAAATCTGTCCGAGATGATACGAGGATCATTCTTCGGTGGCAACTGATCGATTATTTCTCCGTTTTCCATCTTGAGTATTGTGATCTCACCAAGCAGGGCATTGCCCTTCATGCGACTTTTGTCCGCAGCAGTATCCGCGTAAACTTCCGAAGCGGGAAGCTCTGAGATACAGAGAAGAAGCTCGTATTTTGCATCATCAAGGGCACCTTCCTCGGTTGGGAAAGTGATGATTTCGAAATCCTCATCAAAAAACATAACCAGTGTTCCGACCTCGGGATTGTCTTCATAAGATACCAGTATTATTGAGTCATCATGGAAAAAATCGGATATCTCATGAAGGCTTCCGTAGTACCCGTAAAAGACTTCGGAAATATTCTGGGTCCAAAGAACAGAGTTGTTCATTTCAATTGATGCTTCGGAAAGGGTGTGAGCACGCACAAAAAGCTG
This sequence comes from Butyrivibrio sp. AE3004, assembly GCF_000703165.1. Taxonomy (NCBI): domain Bacteria; kingdom Bacillati; phylum Bacillota; class Clostridia; order Lachnospirales; family Lachnospiraceae; genus Butyrivibrio; species Butyrivibrio sp. AE3004. The sequence goes on along the minus strand of NZ_JNLQ01000002.1, from coordinate 2,129,105 downwards.
GACGCAGATTGCCCCCGAAATTGAAAAGAACATGATCGCTATGATGAGCTCCATCAGGAAGAGACTCGTTTTGTTATGCATTGCTCTGTCCATGGATTAGTTTTGTCTCCTCAATAAATGTATGTTGATTCCTGACATAGTAAAGTTGGTTGCCTGTATCGTTACCTAACGCGGAACGAATTCCGATCGCTTTGCTGCTATAAAAACAAGGTCCTGCTCATCCGGCAGAGTGATGGTTATCTGTAGTAAATTCTTGCCTTTCGTAGAAATCTCCATATCCTGGATATCCATGATCTTCTGTCCGGATTCCGGAGGGAGATTTCCGGCATCAGCTCTTGCAAAAAGCTCCATCAGTGCACCTTCATATTCATAGAGATATGTGACATAGGCTACATCGCCTTCTATGGTATCAATTCTAAGTGCACCTGATTTATTAAAAATGTCTGTGCTGATATTTCCCTGCTTATCACATTGTCTTAATTTTTCTGTTATGTATGCATATGCTGTTCTTCTGTCATAATTCCCGGAGAGTGTGTCAACGCCTCTCCTGTAGATGCTTGAGCCGAGCGCAATAAGCATAAGCGCTCCCATTGCGAACAGAAAAAGGAGTGCTATGACAAAAAGCATATCCACAGTATGTCTTCCTTTGTAATCTCTTTTCATGGACTAAGTCTCGCTCTCTTTTTGCCAATGTAAAGAATGGTTAAATCCGGGTATATATTTGATGCAATAGGTCTGTAGTCAACAAAAAACATATTTTTGTCATAAATAAGACCATAATGCTCCTCCAAGTACTCCAGACTGGGAGGATATATTCCCTCTATGGAATAGCACTGTACAATGTCACGCTCAATTGCCGTATGGAGACTGCTTTCCTGTTTTTCTATAGTACTTTCACCTATCTGTGACACTCCTGTGTAAAAAATCACGAGAATAAAAACAATCACAGCGGTAGGTATGATAAAACCAAGCAGCCCTAATATGAAATTGTCTTTTTTCTTCAAAGATATTTCTTCCATATAGTTATCCTATTGATGACATTATTCCCATTAAAGGAAGTATTACTGACAACAGTATCAGCCCTACAATAAGTGAGAGTATGATAACAAGTGTCGGCTCAAGAATGGATATGAAGTTATACATTTTTCTCTGAGTTTCATCTGCGTATTTTCTGGCTATTTGCTGCATTACGGTATCCATCGAGCCTGATTGAAAACCTATAGCAACCATTCTGGAATAGAACCTGTTAAATATTCCGGATTCAAGGAGTGCTTCCGGAAAACTGTCCCCGGAAGCTATTAGTGAGCGGCAGGTATCAATTTTGGCCGCCATTTCATTATATTCAACAAGTTTGCTCACAAGACGCAGACCTTCGTAGGTGTCCATACCGCTGGACAGAGTCAGGACCATTCCGTTGGCGAATCTGGCAGTTGATATTTCATTGTAGATTTTTTTTATGGGCGGAATGTGCATTCCGATTGAACGGAAAGCTGTTCGGCCATTTTTTGTTTTTACAAAGAAAACGCATGCGCCGGCAAACAAAACCATCAGGAAAACAAAGAAGATGGAATAATTGTTAAGTGCATTTCCTATGGACATAAGCGATCTTGAAAAAGTGTTCATGCTTGTACCAAGCTGCGCAAATACCTGGCTGAAAATGGGGAGCACCTGAGTTATGAGCACCAGGATGACCACGATCATCATTCCGATCATGATGAGAGGATAGGAGATTGCACTGCTGATATTATTACGTATCGTATCCTCCTGCTCGTAGTAATCGGCAAGGGATTCCATTACCAAATCAAGATTTCCGGATTCTTCACCGATTGTGACCATATGTATTACGTAGCCCGGGAAAACTCCGGTCATTTGAAGAGCAATATGGAATTTTTCTCCTGAACTCAGAATCTGTGAAATGGTTCTGAGCGTTGAATCATCGCCTTCAAAAGTAAAATCCTGAAGCATGATCTCAATACCTTCAAGCGGTGCTATTCCTGCCTTAATAAGCAGAGCCATCTGTCTGCAAAAAACGGAAATCTCATAATCGGATAAAAGCTTTGCTGGCTTTTGCTTCATTTTCCCTTCTCCTTTGGTCAGTAAATGTATTTGGTCTGATAATTTTTGCCATCTCCGATAAAGCTGGCAAGCTTTTCGTTATCTGTGGTTGAGGCAAAGGTGGGATCCATCAGTGACCATTCTTTTCCGTCAAAGTGAATCATACCGTTGACCCATCCTATATCGGTTATATAGGTACTGATCCATGCGTGGTAGGCTGTGCCTGCATATCCGACCTCCATTCTGGTCGGGATTTTTTGTGAACGCAGCATTGCTGTCATGAGTACGGCGTAATCCAGGCATATTCCCTTACCTGTGGTCAGCACCTCATCTACATCCGGAATGTATCCGCTTTGTACGGTCTCTGCCTCCTCATAGTCGTAGGTGAGGCTGCTTATGAGTGCGTTGTAGATATTGGAAACAACCTCCAGATCGTCATTTGCTGTATAAGCCAGATATTCACTGTAGGCTATTGCCTGATTACCTTCATTGAAATCAACATATTGATTTGGATAAAGGAAGGGTAAAAATTTATCGTTTAGTGTAACATCGATTTTTTCTGAAAAAGCTGTTACATACTGAGTTGCGGCCAGGTTTTCGTACACACATACAAGATAAGTTCCGTCGCCTGCCTGAAGTGGGAAAACCTCATCCTTACCGCCGCCTGTTGCCAGGTTGTATGTGTAAACAATTTCATCCGGTCCTGTAATTCGAAGCTTTACCTTGCCGGAATCGCCAATGTAACGGATTACGAGATAACCGTCCGAAGCGTTTGTGGCATCCACTATGGCAAGATCGTTTTTGTGAATATCTTTTCCTCCGGCAAAAGGTCTAAGGCACATCGGAGTGTTATCGCGAAGTCCTTTTGGCAAAACCGTGGTATCGTAATTTTCTCTGTTGGCCATTGCTTTTGCTGCAAGCTCACGGTCAGGGTCAATGACAGGACCGCTTGGGAGCATGAAGAGAAGTATTGGCGTGGAAATAACAATCACCAGCATTGCAAGGATTAAGAGTATGTTTACCGTATAATAATCAGGTACTGTTTTTTCCGGTTTGTCATCCTTCTTGTTTTCGGTATCCTCTGTAAGAAAATCCGAATTCCTTCCTGTTCGTTTAAGGACTTCAAGAAGTACTCCTGTAGCATTGTCTTCACTTATATGAAATTGATTCTTCTTGTTATTAATGTATTCCATATTCAGACTCTTTGCAGGTTTCTAAGTTCCATCATGTGGCTTCTGGCAAGGGTAAGAATTTTTTCAACATGCTTTTTACTTATGTGAAGTGCATTTGAGATTTCTTTTTCCGAAAGACCGCTAAAATCATGGAGAAAGAAAATCTGTCTCTCTGAAAACGATAATGACAAAAGCTCTGCCGGATGTAGCAGAGTATAAAGGTCTGCTCTTGAATCCTGTACTGTCTTTTCATAACATACATCAAAGGCTATACGTCTTAGCCATGCGCTAAAAAGAGCAGGGTCCTTCAGCTTTATGATATTTTTTAGTGCTACTGAATAAATCTCAGTTACCGCTTCCAAAGCATCCCTGTCGTTATCAAGTATGTGTCTGCAATAGTTATAGGTATCATCAACCGTGAGGTTATAAAGCTGCGCAAAACATTCGGAATCATCGTTCCAAAGCCCAATGACGAGTTTTCGAATTTTTGCGGATTTTCTGTTTATAAACATCTGATCACCTGCCTCGTTTTTTATGTGCTTCATGAGAGCGTTGACGGAGCGGTTTCAAATTGTTTGTAGGCTCCCGTTATCAAAGTGTAGAAATGATCGGCGGATAAATCTTTACTTAAAACTGCGGAGTATGAGAGAACAATCGGAAGCTCCGGCGAGATAGTGTTATGATTTCTGACTCGTCTTTCCAGTTCACCGGTAAAAAGCTCCAATGTGTTGTCATCACATTCTTCTATTATGACCAGAAATTCGTTGCCGCTGTTTCTTCCTATCAGTCCGTACTGAGTTCCAACGGATTCAAGAATGGCGCAAAAATCCGAGATAATTCTGTCTCCGCCTGCTCGTCCGTTCTCTTTGTTTATTTCCTTGAGATTACTGATTACTAGAAGAACACATCCAAGGTCTGAGAGCTTTTCGGGCGAGTCATATTTTTGTGAGATTCTGTCAATACTGTATCTGTTTGGCAGGCCTGTAAGTCTGTCAAGATAGGAGAGATCATTTAATTCTCTTACAATATCCGAACTTTTTTTAAGTATGATAAAATCTGTCAAAATTGACGAAAAACCGATAATGAGACAGAGCCAGGTTACTATGAATGAAATAGTAAAAAAGACATTCTTTAAAATCTGACTCCGGAAATCCTGATTTATGATAAGGATAAAAAGATATATAAAAGTGAGCACAATAAGAACAGCCAAAAATATGGCCTTTGCCCTGCGTAGTTTTTGTACAAGCCTTGGTCTGTAGGTCATTAAAATCCCCCTTCAATGGCATAAAATGCACATTTTCTTACTTAATAATTATAAGGAGTGGTTATTTAAAAACTATGCATTAACCATAAACTTAAAATAAAGTTAGGGTAAATTATTCGGGAAATCAAACATATGAAAAATGTAATTTAGTATAATCTTATTGAGGTGATTACTATGATGATTTTATACATATTTATGCTGATTTTTATGATATTGACAACTCTTGGAATATATCTGTATCTTGATGAGTGCAGCCAGCTGAGAAGAAGACTTATTAAGCTTGGAGCACCCAAAAGAGAGGTAATGTCATTCCCCGGAAGATTCCATATCTTTTATTTAAAAGAGCTTTTGTATGAAAAAGAAACCGAACTTGCGGAAGAATGTTTTCTTACAGTTGAAAGAGATATATGAATAAAATCCCGAACAGTGCATGTTCAATGTCATTGAGTGCATGTTGTCCGGGATTTTTTATGGATTTTTACAATTTGATAAATTTTGCTTCTCTTTTTTCAAAGCGTGTGTAATATCTAAAACCGCAGGATTTTACCATATGAACTGCTGTGTCAAAACCCAGGGCTACATGCTCGGGTTTATGAGCATCGGACCCAAAGGTCAGAATTTGTCCACCGAGCTCATGGTATCGCAGGATGACAGCCTTTGAAGGATTGGGTTCCCCAAGAGACGGCTCTGAGTAGATGGACTTAGTATTTATATCAAGTCCTTTTCCTTTAGCTATAAGGGTTTTTAGTATCTCGTCAATGATGTCGGCATAATCTTCATATTTGTAATTCTTATTAAGATTCGGGGCATAACGGACAAGATAATCCAAATGCCCGAGTACATCAAAATCATCAAAAAGCTGTATGTTTTCAAGCGTTGACTCAAAGAACTCGGTAAAGGCTTCTTTTTCGGAACGTCCTTCATAAAAGGAAGAATAATAGGGGTCCTTACCATGACAGACGTGATTTGATCCGATCACGAAATCAAAGGGATACTTTTTTATATAGTCCAGATTTTGTGGAACAATCTGAGGCTGGAGTCCTACCTCAATGCCGAAAAATATATCGATAAGTCCTGTGTATTTGGCTTTATATTGCAGAAGTTCACTCATGTATTCATCGGTATTGACTTCAAAAATCCCCGGAGCAAGATCGGGAGTAGAAGGATAATCCATGTCCATGTGTTCCGTAATACAAATGGCAGGGAGCTTTTTTTGAAGTGCTTTTTCTATCATCATCTCCATGGGAGCTTCTGAGTCACCGGAGTGATGCGTGTGCATATGAAAATCCGCAGGTAATATTTTTGACATAAATAAATTCTCCATGATGTTAAGCTATATGTAATTTTGACCATTACATAATAGTATAAAAAACTAAAATATGCATTAAAAAGGTGGCAGCCGATGTTGTATCGACTGCCACCAAATTATTTATTATTATGTGAGTGCGAATTTTTATGATTTGAAGAAGGCCATTTCCTGATTGAGCTTTTCGGCGATTTCCTTCAGGGAATCTGCGGAAGATGCAAGAGTAGTAACCGTAGCGGAGAGCTCCTGCATTGATGCTCCCGTTTCTTCTGAGGAAGCGGCATTTTCTTCGGAAATAGCGGATAGTGCGCTCATAGTATCAACAACAGCATTCTTGGAGGAATCACAGGTATTTGCACCCTGAGAGATGAGACTTACACCACCTACTGTGCTTCCGATATCTTCAAGCATGCCGTTTACAGCATCGAGAGTCTCACCAAGTGCAACCTGCTGGTCTATGTTCCCCTGTTTTACATCGGCTGCCGCAGAAACGGCTGCGCTACTCTGCTCGAGTAGTATATCCATTTCTCTTCTGATATCATCTGCCATCTTCTTGGAATCATCTGCAAGCTTTCCGATTTCCTCGGCAACAACTGCAAAGCCTTTTCCTGCTTCGCCGGCTCTTGCTGCTTCAATAGAAGCATTGAGAGAAAGGAGGTTTGTCTGGGATGCAATGGATGAGATTCCTTCAACCTTGTCGTTGATACTTGCAACTGCCTCCTGAGTAGCGGAGATGGTATTTGAAATATCATCAATCTTATTGGTCATGTCAGCAGAGGATGCCTGAAGTGAAGCAAGGGATTTGCTTGAAATCTCCGATGCTTCCTTCATCTTCTGAGTTATATTTGAAAGGTTATCTGTAGAACTTTGTACATCCATAACAGCATCACCGATTCTTCCGACATTTTCGGAAGCACTCTGGATTTCATCTGCCTGCTGGGTAGCGCCGGAAGCGATTTCCTGTACTGCATTAGATACGTCTTCGGCTGTCTGAGAAATCTGGTTGGCAGTATCGGAGAGTTCTTCTGAGCTCATACCGACTGTAGCTGCAGATTCCTTTATATTTGTAACGATATGATCGAGTTTTTCGATAACATCATTGGTGCTGCGGACCATCTCACCGAATTCATCTTTTCTGTCTGCAAATTTATTAACCTTATGGAATCTTCCGTCAGACAGTTGAGAAAGTGATTCGTTTACTGCCTCAACGGGATTTGTGAATGAAAATGCCATCTTTATTGAAATAATGCAAGCTATGATAAGCATTACAACGCCTACAGCAATAACTATAAGGGCTGAGGATCTTGCTGCCGCATTAACCTTCTGTGTGTTTGTTGCAGCACAGATTGTCCAATCGGAAGCATCGTTCTTTACATAAGTAACGATAGCTCTGTACCCTTTTCCTGTATCGGCTTCATAATTACCGCTCCTTTGACCTGAAGTCATGAATACCGAATTTGCGCGGCTTTCTTCGTTTTCCTCAGTGATCTCATATTGTGAATGAGCTGCAACCTGACCTGTTCTGTCAACAATAAATGCATCCTCACTTTCTTTTGCAAGAATATCATGGAAGTCATTTAAATCATAATTTCTCTGAACAATACCAAGAACAGAACCGCTGTCAGTATCCTTTATGGGACAGGAAAAAGTGACCTGACGTACACCTGTGGCACTTGAAACAATTACATCTGAAATGTCGGTTTTTCCTGCCATTGCATTTTTAAAATAATCTCTTGAAGCAACATCAACAAGATTACCTTCTGTTCTAAGAACCTGCATGCCGTCTGCGCCTGTAAGAACAGTAAGCGAATTGTCGGCCATCATTGTATCCACATTTAACAGATATTGAAGCTCAACTTCCCTAAGACCTTCATCATCCTGTGCTTTCATAAAGGCAACTGTCGAAGGAGCCATTGCAACCGCCTGTATTGCTTTCAGATTATTATCAATAACTCCCTGCCACTCTGATTCAAGATATGAGGATTCCCAGCTCATGGAAGAGAGAGCATCAGTCATTGCCTTGTCGGTTGAAGTCTTGTAGCTTACCGCCGATGAGATAATAAGGGGAACTGCGCAAACAAGAAGCATAACAACAATCAGCTTTGTTTTAATACTGTTTCCCACATAGATATTACTTTTTGAAGCTTTAGAATTAGTGCCCATAACTACCTCCAATTATGAAAACTGAGAATTGCGATGTATTGAAAGATTTCATCACAAAATAACATTAAGATGTTACTTAAAATATAGTATATTATTGATTGTGCGTGTATTAAATAAGTATGAAAAAATTGTATAAAGTACATTAAGAGATGCTATGAAGTGATTATTTTATGTTTTTGGGCAAAGATTACTTGAAAAAAAGTGAGAAGTCAGATAAAATGTATTTGCTGTCAAATTTTTGACAATCATGTTGTAAAGAATTAGTAACAGCAAATAAATTATTTTTAATCATTTTAGGAGGACTTAAAATGGCAGTAAAGGTAGCAATTAATGGTTTTGGCCGTATCGGTCGTCTTGCATTCAGACAGATGTTTGAGCATGAGGGAACAGAGATCGTAGCAATCAACGATCTTACAGATCCTAAGATGCTTGCACACCTTCTTAAGTATGACTCTTCACAGGGTAAGTACAAATATGCTGATTCAGTTTCTTACGGTGATGATTCCATCACAGTTAACGGTAAGAAGATCACAATCTATAAGGAAGCTGATGCTAAGAATCTTCCTTGGGGTGAGATCGGTGTAGACGTTGTTCTTGAGTGCACAGGTTTCTACACATCAAAGGCTAAGGCACAGGCTCACATTGATGCCGGCGCTAAGAAGGTTGTTATTTCTGCACCTGCTGGAAATGATCTTCCTACAATCGTATATAACGTTAACCACGAGACACTTACAGCTGATGACAACATCATCTCAGCTGCATCTTGCACAACAAACTGCCTTGCACCTATGGCTAAGGCTCTTAACGATTTCGCACCTATCCAGTCCGGTATCATGGCAACAATCCATGCTTACACAGGTGATCAGATGATCCTTGACGGACCTCAGAGAAAGGGTGACCTTAGAAGAGCTCGTGCAGGCGCTGTTAACATCGTTCCTAACAGCACAGGTGCTGCAAAGGCTATCGGCCTTGTTATTCCTGAACTCAATGGCAAGCTCATCGGCGCTGCTCAGAGAGTACCGGTTCCGACAGGTTCAACAACACTTCTTTTCGCTGTAGTTAAGAGCAGCTCAGAAGTTACTGTAGATGCAATCAACGCAGCTATGAAGAATGCTTCAGATCCTGAGACATTTGGTTACAACGAAGATGAGATCGTATCTTCTGATATCGTTGGAATGACATTTGGTTCACTCTTCGATGCAACTCAGACAATGGTTAACAAGATTGGTGACGATCTTTATGAAGTTCAGGTTGTTTCATGGTATGACAACGAGAACTCATACACATCTCAGATGGTTCGTACAATCAAGTACTTCGAGAAGTTCGTTAAGTAATTATCGTTCGAGGTTATCTCGATTGCATGATGCGAACTTTCTTATGAATCATTTTCAAAGAGATCTATAGAGAGGTCCGGTCCTAATGGACCGGACCTTTTTCATTATTTTATTTATCCAGGAGGAAAAACAAATGGCACTTAATAAGAAATCTGTAGACGATTTCAACGCAAAGGGCAGAAGAGTACTTGTTCGTTGTGATTTCAACGTACCTCTTAAGAATGGCGAGATCACAGATGAAACACGTATCAACGCAGCTCTTCCTACAATCAAGAAGCTTATCGAGGATGGTGGTAAGGTTATCCTTTGCTCACACCTTGGTAAAGTAAAGAATGGCCCTAATGAAGGCGAGTCTCTTGCACCTGTTGCTAAGAGCCTTTCAGCTAAGCTTGGTAAGGATGTAAAGTTCGTTGCTGACTACAATGTAACAGGCGCTGATGCAACTGCTGCTGTAGCGGCTATGAACGAAGGTGATGTAGTACTTCTTCAGAATACACGTTTCCGTGGTAAGGAAGAGACAAAGCCTTCAGACGCCGGCGAAGCTTTCGCTAAGGAACTTGCAGATCTTTGCGACGATTATGTATGTGACGCTTTTGGTTCTGCACACAGAGCACACGCTTCTGTAGCTGTAGTTACAAAGTTTGTTCGTGAGAAGGGCGGAAACTGCGCAGTTGGTTATCTTATGCAGAAGGAAATCGACTTCCTCGGCAATGCTGTTGAGAACCCTGTTCGTCCTTTCGTAGCAATCCTTGGTGGTGCTAAGGTTGCTGATAAACTTAATGTTATCAATAACCTTCTTGAGAAGTGCGATACACTTATCATCGGTGGTGGTATGGCTTATACATTCCTTAAGGCTAAGGGATATGAAGTGGGTCTTTCACTCGTTGATAACGAGAAGATTGATTACTGTAAGGAAATGATGGAGAAGGCTGAGAAGAACGGCAAGAAGCTCCTTCTTCCCATTGATACTGTTGTATCAGCAGGTTTCCCGGATCCTATCGACAATCCTGATATTGAGACAGCTATCGTTGAGTCAAACGCAATCCCTTCTGATAAGGAAGGCCTTGATATCGGCGTTAAGACAAGAGAACTCTTCGCAGATGCTGTAAAGAGCGCAAAGACTGTTGTTTGGAACGGACCTATGGGCGTATTCGAGAACCCTGTACTTGCTGAAGGTACAAAGGCTGTTGCTAAGGCTCTTGCTGAGACAGATGCTACAACAATCATCGGTGGTGGTGATAGTGCAGCTGCTGTTAACCAGCTTGGCTTTGCTGATAAGATGAGCCACATTTCAACAGGTGGCGGTGCTTCCCTCGAGTTCCTTGAAGGTAAGGAGCTTCCCGGCGTAGTAGCTGCTGACGATAAAGATTGAACACTTAGCGATAAGTAATCACCTGGCGAGGTTTCTTCGAGCCAGGTGTACTACTTAGTTCGACCTGGCGATAGCGAGAGTCGAACTTCCTTATGAAAAAACCTAAAAGGAGACTTTTTTAAATGGCACGTAGAAGAATTATTGCCGGCAACTGGAAGATGAACATGACACCTTCTGAAGCTGTAAAGCTTGTTGCTGAGCTTAAAGATTTAGTTAAAAATGATGATGTAGACGTAGTATACTGCGTTCCTGCAATTGATATTGTTCCTGTAGTAGAGGCTGTTAAGGACACAAACGTTAATGTTGGTGCTGAAAACTTCTACATTGAGGACAAGGGTGCTTTCACAGGTGAGATTTCTGCACCCATGCTTGTAGATGCAGGTGTTAAGTATGTTATCATGGGACATTCTGAGAGAAGAGATATCTTCGGTGAGAATGATATCCTTATCAATGCTA